>JAGCDT010000009.1 GCA_017651045.1 Bacteroidales bacterium
GAGCGTTGCCGAGCAGAACCGTTTCGGTGAGATCGGTAAAGCCGAGGCCGACAGGGACAAGGACATCCGTATCGCCGAGACCGCCCGTGACACCCGTATCAAGACCGCCGACGCCAACGCGAAGGCAGTCGAGGGTGAAAACAGCGCCAAGATCGCCATCGCCAACTCCGACGCTATGCGCCGTGAGAAAGAGGCGGAGGCCGCTCGTATCGCTGTCGCAGCCGAGAAGGTCCAGGCCGCCAAGGCTCTCGAGTAGGCATATAAGAGTGAGCGCGACGCCGAGCTCGCCCGTGCCGAAAGGGAGAAAGCGACCCAGCAGGCCAACATCGTCGTTCCCGCCGAGATCGACAAGCAGAAAGCCATCATCAACGCCGAGGCAGAGGCCGAGAAGGTCCGCCGTCTCGCCAAGGGTGAGGCCGACGCCATCTTCGCAAAGATGGACGCCCGCGCCCGCGGTATCCTCGAGATCCTCTCCAAGCAGGCTGGAGGTTTCGGACAGGTGGTGAATGCCGCTTCCGGCGACCCTCAGAAGGCTGTTCTCATGATGATTGCCGACAAGCTCCCCGAGCTGGTCAAGACCCAGGTCGAAGCCGTCAAGGGCATCAAGTTCGACAAGGTCACCGTCTGGGACGGAGGCAACAACGCCAATGGCAAGACTGCAACCTCCAACTTTATTTCCGGCATGATGCAGTCCGTACCCCCGCTCAACGACCTCTTCAAGATGGCCGGCATGGAACTCCCTACCTACCTGAAAGGCAACAGCGAGGAAAAACCTGCAGCAATCCCTGAAAAGAAGAAATAGTCATGTCCATAGTCGTCAATATAGATAAGCTGATCCTAAGGAAGATGACTTCCCGTGAGCTGGCCGAAAAGGTCGGGGTCACGGAGGCCAACCTCTCGATCCTCAAGACCGGGAAGGGGAAAGCGATACGCTTTTCGACCTTGGAGAGCCTCTGTAAGGCACTTGAATGTCAGCCCGGCGACCTTTTGGAATACTCCCCCGATCCGGAAAGCTGACATCCCGGTATGAATGACAAAAGGGCGGCCCACTTTGGGTCGCCCTTTTGTCATTTCATCCTGTACGGCGGATCGTCGTAGAGGAGGAAGCGCTTGGCCTTGCGGATCCACTTCTGCTCCTCGGTCTTGACGTGCTCCATTGCGTCCTGGAGGGATATCTCGTCGTCGATGTAGGCTTCGAGGGCGGGATCGGCCAGTTTGAGGCGGAATGCATCCGAAAGCTCGAACTGGGAATAGCGGTCCTTGAAGAAACGGATAAGACGGACGGTGTGGAGAAGGGAGTGGTAGGGCTCGCCTGTGAGGATAATCTGATAGCCGTAGCAGCGCTCGCCGGAGTACATCCCACAGGAAGGGGTAAAGCTGCACGGGCGCATAATCACGCCCTTCGGCGACGGGATGTTGTCATAGGGGCCCGTCTTGACGAACGGGGCTCCGATGTACTCATAGGGCCTTGCAGTGCCGATGGCGGGCGAGATCGTCGTGTTGTTCCACAGGGCGCCGCCCGGGTAGACCAGGCAGGTGAAAAGGCCCGGGATGTCCGAGGCGGGGGCGATGGTCCATGGCATCAGCTGGCGGTTGGCATCGCTCACCGCGGCGGAGATGACGTGGAGCGGAAAGCTCGCGGATATCTCGTTGTGGTAGAGGAAGCACAGTTCGCCGAGGGTGAGGCCGTGACGGTGGGCCACTTTCGGGACATACATCTCGCTCTTGCCGAGCGGCATGCTACCCTCGACGGCCCTGCCGGCAGGATTGGCATGATCGACAATGTAGAGCGAAGGGGCCGCATCGCCGAGCAGCATCAGCATCTCCATCAGGCGGAAGACATCCTTCGTGTAGTTGAAATAGCGACTGCCGACATCCTGTATCTCCACGACCACGGCGCTGAGCCCGCTTATCTCATCGAGGCTGAACTCGATGTGATTGGTAAGGGGCGTGAGCTCCGTGTCGCGCGGGGAGAAGATCCTGGCCAGATTGCCCCTTTCACGGAAGATGTCCCAGACATAGCGTCCTTTGGCTATGTCGTAGCTGTTCTGGGTGGAAAAACAGCCCACACGCCCCTCGGTGAGGGACTTGTCGAGCTGGTCTTCCAGCGGAGTTGTCCTGAAGGAAAACATCAGATGAGGGATTTCGCTACCTTGATGATCTCCTCGCCAAGAGCTTCGGCGGCCTCCATGGTCGGGGCCTCAGCGTAGATACGGATGATGGGCTCGGTGTTGGACTTGCGCAGGTGGACCCACTTGCGGTCCTTTTCGAAGGATATCTTGACGCCGTCGATGTCGTTGACATCTTCGGAGGCGTATTTCTCCTTAAGAGAGGAAAGGATGCGGGATATTGCCTCCTGGTCGGAGAGCTCGAGCTTGTTCTTTGCGATGAAATACTGCGGATAGGTCTTCTTGAGCTCGCTGACCTTCATCTTCTTATGGGCCAGGTTGGACAGGAAGAGAGCCGTGCCGACCATCGCGTCGCGACCGGCATGGATGGCGGGATAGATGACTCCCCCGTTGCCTTCGCCGCCGATGAGGGCGCCGACCTTGTGCATGAGGGTCGTCACATTGACCTCGCCAACAGCGGAAGCGTAATACTTGCCGCCATGGGCTTCGGTCACATCACGCAGCGCCCTGGAGGAAGAAAGGTTGGAGACCGTCGCGATCTTCTCGCCCTTTTCCTTTGCGAGCGAGCAAAGATAGTCGGCGACGCTCACGAGGGTGTACTCCTCCACGAAGGGCTTGCCGTCTTCGCAGATGAATGCGAGGCGGTCGACATCCGGATCCACTGATATGCCGAGATCGGCCTTCTCGCGGACAACCGTCTCCGAAAGGTCGACGAGGTTGGCCGGAAGGGGCTCCGGGTTGTGGGCGAACTCGCCCGTGGGGTTGCAATTCAGCTCTATACACTTGACACCCAGGCGCTTAAGCAGCCTCGGCATGATGATGCCGCCGACTGAGTTGACGGCGTCGACCACCACCTTGAAATGAGCGGCCTTGACAGCCTCCACATCGACGGCCTCCATCGCGAGGACCGCGTCGAGATGCGCGTCGGTGTAGTCTTCATCCGTCACCGTGCCGAGCCCGTCGACCTCGGAGAAGGAGAAATCGCCCTTCTCGGCCAGATCGAGCACGGCCTGCCCCTCGACCGCGGTGAGGAACTCGCC
>JAGCDT010000010.1 GCA_017651045.1 Bacteroidales bacterium
ATGACTTTGGTGACACCGTAATGGTCGTAGGCCGAGACGCATATAGGATCGCCGGTCCGCCCCCAGTGGAGGGGTTCGCGGCGGTCGCCCATCTGAGCCACGGAGCCGATATAGGCGACCTTCGGCTGGCGATCTCCCTGGGCAATGACAGCGTCGCGGATGTTCCGTGCGGCACCGATATTGGTCTCCCATGTGGTGCGGGGCTTATAGTCAGCCCTGGGGCTGACCATCCCGCCGACGTGGAGGACGATGTCGCTGCCTTCGACGCCCTTCAGGACGTCGGCATAGCAGCGAAGGTCACCGCGGATTATCTCCACCTTATCCCTGAAAGGCTTGAGGATGCGGTCCTGCGCCCGGCCCGGAAGGGCGAGCACTCTGATGCTATATCCGTATTCAGCGCTATGGGAGAGAAGTTCCTTCAGCCCCGCCTGTCCCATCGTCCCGGTCGCGCCGGTCAGAAAAACCGTTTTCACTTCTATGGAAATGGGTTACAGCAGAGTGGCGGCGAGGTCGGAGAGTTCGGAGCGCTCGCCCTTGCGGAGGAAGACGTGCTGGAAAAGCTTCTGGCCGGTCATTTTCTCTCCGAGGTGGCTCAGGCCGTTGGACCACTGGTCGAGGAAGGGCTGGTCAATCTGGAATATGTCGCCCGTGAATACCATTTTGGTGCCTTCGCCGGCACGGGTGATGATGGTCTTGACCTCATGAGAGGTGAGGTTCTGGGCCTCATCCACGATCATGAAGACCCGGCCTAGGGAGCGGCCGCGGATGTAGGCCAGAGGGGATATCAGGAGCTTTTCCTGACGGAGCATCTCGTCGATCTTTTGCGCCTGCTTGCTGCCGGGACGGAAGCAGCGGCGGATGACGTCGAGATTGTCCATGAGGGGCTGCACGTAGGGCGACATCTTGCTCTTCTGGTCGCCCGGGAGGAAGCCGATGTCCTGCCCGCCGAGGACGACTGTCGGCCTCGTGAGGATGATCTGGTCGAAGTCCTTTTCCTGCTCGAGGGCGGCGGCAAGGGCGATGAGGGTCTTGCCGGTGCCGGCGCCTCCGGTGAGGGAGACGAGCGGAATCTTATGATTGAGGCAGGCGTCGATGGCGAATTTCTGCTCCTCATTGCGGGGCTTGATGCCGTAGGCTTCCCTCGTCCGCACTATGACGATGGATTTCCGAGAGACATCATAGCGGGCGCAGACGGTCTCGCTGCCGTTTTTGAGACGGAAAAGAGTGTTGGGGCGGGGCTCCCTTTCGGTCACGGCTTCCCACGGGATGCAGTTGCCCTGGCTATAAGTCAGGGTCTGGATGACCTCGTCGCGGACATCGTCGAGAGTGACGACTTCCTTCTGGCTATCGATGATGACATTATCCTCGACCTTGTCGGTCAGATAGTCCTGAGCCGGCATCCCGGCGGCCTTGGCCTTGAGGCGGAGGTTGATGTCCATCGACACCAGGGCGGTGAAACGGTCCGGGGTGGTGTCGCGCACCCACATCGCAGTCGCGAGGATGCGGTGATCCTGGATGTCGTCGGCGAACATCTCGCGAAGGCCCTCCGGGAACGGGTGATTCGGGACGATACGGAGGGTGCCGAGGCCCTCGCCGAGGGAGATGCCCTCGGGGCCGAATTCGCGTCTGTCGGTGAGGGTGTTGACCTCACGCATGAAGCCTCTGGCGTTGTAGGCCAGGGTGTCGTTGCCCTTTTTGAATTTGTCGAGTTCCTCGATGACGGCTATCGGAATGACGAGGTCATTGTCGGCGAAATGGTGGATAGCCTGGTGGTCGTGGAGGATGACATTGGTGTCCAGCACGAAAACCTTCGGCTTGCCGGAACCCTTCTTATAGTAGTTTTTAGCCATTATGTGGTTAGTCTTCGCCTTCGAGGGCGTGGTGGTCGAGTATGGAGCCCAGGATGCCGGAAAGGGGCTGCTGGGAGAGGGTAATGACGGATATGCCGTCCTTGCCCGGATCTATGTGGCCAAGAGGATAATATGCGACATCCTGAAGGATGAATTCGGCGTCGATATAGTCGAAATCGGAATCACGGAAGGTGAGGATGACACCGGGAATCTCGGAGAACAGGACCCTGACGGGGAACTCTTCGTAGGCTCTCATGATGCCGGTAATGTCGGCACTGATGCCGCAGCCGTCGGGAATCATATCCGAAAGGGCCTTCATGAGACCGCCTTCCGAGACGGTTATTCCCGAGCGGACGATGCCATCGCTCACGAGCTCGCGAACAAGCTCGTAGCAGTCAGTAAAATAGGCGGCATCGGAAATGTCGGGAGCGACGCAGGAGCGGGCATTGACGCCTTCCGAAAGACGCGAACCGCCGAGGCGGAATTCGCAGGTGTCGAACGGGACATAGATGACCCAGTCGGAAGGGGCCGCAAGGGCCTTGGAAGGGCATTTTCTGCCTTCCGGCGCTCCGGAAGCAAGAGCCGAAAAACGGCATCCGCCCTCCTCCGGAGAGTACTCGTGACCGGAAACCGGGAGGCCGAGCGCGTCGATGTATTCGGCCGCCGCCTCGACTGAATGGTAGAGAGCGGCCATGTTGCCTACGGGAGACTCGTCCCACTTCCACGAAAGGAAGAGGGAAAGGTCTTCGAGAGTGAATTCGCCGGTCCGCCAGATAGTCTCGATGAGGGCGGCGGCGATACGGCCCTTAGTGAGCGAATCGGTAAACTGGACGGGCATGGACCTGCCTTCTTTGAAGGCATTGACTGCGGCCAGATAATCGCTTATGTGGGCGGCGGAGAATTTATAGGCGCTAGGGGCGAGATCGGTGCTCTCGTCGATAATCTCGTCGAGAGACTCCGAGGAAGGCTTCAATCCTTCCAGAGGAAGAAGCATGTCGGCCGGCGTCGGCCCCTGAGGGACGCCGTCGATGATGAAACGGGAGGAAAATGCTGAACTTTTTTTCTCCATATTCTTGAAAAACATTGTAAATGTAGGTAAATTTGTAAACTGAAGCAAAATTTTTTGGTTTGAAGGACGACACCGTGGCATATAATACCCTGCTTGAGGAGATTTTCAAAAGATTCCCTTCAGTGCAGACTTCGCCCTTCGACGGAGCCTACAAGCCGGGCCTGGCCAATATGGAAGCCTTCTGCGAGGCCCTCGGCCACCCCGAGCGAAAATGGCGCTCCATCCACGTGGCCGGGACCAACGGCAAAGGCACCGTCACCTCCATGCTAGCCTCGGTGCTTTCCGGCTGCGGCTTCAAAACCGGGCTCTACACCTCGCCTCACCTGGTTGATTTCAGGGAGAGGGCGAGGATAGTAGGCGACGGGCTCATCCCGAAGGAGTACGTCCATGACTTCCTTCTGAAATGGAAGCCCTGGTTTATAGAGCACGACCTCTCATTCTTTGAGATCACCACGGGCCTGGCCTTTTCCTGGTTTGCCGAAAGCGGCGTTGATATCGCTGTGATCGAGACAGGCCTCGGCGGCCGCCTCGACTCCACCAACGTCATATCCCCGGAGCTCTCCGTCGTCACCTCCATCGGCCTCGACCACTGCCGCTATCTCGGCGACACCAAGGCCCTGATTGCCGCCGAAAAGGCCGGCATCTTCAAAAAAGGAGTGCCCGCGCTTGTCGGCGAATCGGACCCGGAGACTTCCCCCGTCTTCGAAGCCAAGGCAGAAGGGTTCTGCCCGCTGGCCTTCGCCGATGCGCTCGAGCCGTCCCTTTGGTTCCGCTGCGGGGAGATCCTTCGCGAAGGCGACCTCCACGGCCCCTGCATGGAAAGCTGCCTCAGGACCGCGATGGCGGCAATAGACCTCCTTCTCGCAAAGCCTGGCTTCGAAAGCCTTTCAGATAAGGAAAAGGTGGTGGAATCCCTCAAAAAGACCGCCTCCTCAACGGCCTTCCACGGCCGCTGGGAGACCCTTTGCGAGCACCCTCTCGTCATAGCCGACATCGGCCACAACCCTGCCGCGCTCTCCCACAACTTCGACCGTCTTCGCGCGATGCTGAATGAGGGCGCCTGCAGCGCGCTCGTCATAGTGTTCGGCGTGATGGCCGACAAGGATCTCGATTCCATACTCCCCCTCATGCCGGAGAATGCGACCTATGTCTTCGCCTCTCCCTCGACTTCGAGGGCCCTTCCCGCAGAGGATCTCCTCGCAAAATGGAAGGCCTCCAGGTCGTCAGGCGGGCTCGCCTCCTCGAGGGCCTACACGGCCGAGTCGGTCCGCGAAGCGGTCCGCATGGCCCTGTCCCTTGCAAGAAACCTTTCAGAAAGCCTCTCCAGGAGCGCTTCGGCCGCTCCCGATGCGCCGGTCTGCGTCTATATAGGCGGCAGCACCTTCGTGGTAGGAGAAGCCATCACCATATTCCTTTCTCAAAAAGACATCCAGAGTTTTAATTTTCACGCCAAATGAAAAGACTTACCCTCATAATCGCCGTGACAGCAGCCGCCATCCTTACCGGAGCTGCCGCCGTAGCACTAAACGCCTTTATACCGATGAACGACAACGATCCGGGCGCCGCCGCCCACGTCCTCTCCAGCCTATGGGACGAATTCTACAAGGAGCAGAAGGCCGACAAGCCCAAAAGCGCGGCCGCAGTGCTGGATAAAATCAAGGCCCAGGCTTCCGAAAAGCGCTACCACGCCGATTTCTACGACGCCGCGGTAAAATACGCCGAGACCCTCTCTTCCATCAACTGGAAGCAGCGGGACAGCCTCAACTCCGCGCTCCGCAAGGAGATCTACGCCTACGACGAGCCTATCGTGACCTTCACATGGATGATGGAAAAAGGCGGCATATCGACCCAGGAAGCTTTCGAATTCGTCAAGAAAGAAAAGGAAAGGCTTCTTGCCGCCTCCAACGACTACTTCCATGGCGGCACCTCGTCGATGATGGGAGGAGTCCTCGGAGATTTCATGGAAAGCGACTATGAGTACACCCTCTGGCGCCTTCTCCGCAACAAGAACCTCAACATCTCCAACCCCGAGAGCGACAACATCTACGCAGCCCTTTCCGAGCACCTCGGCGACCGCTATCCAGGTAAAGGATATCTGGAATATTACGCAGCCTACGCCCGCATCGACTACTACTCCAAGCCCCTTATGGAAAAGCTTGTGGAGAAATATAGCGGCAAGGCTGTCGCCTTCTGGCCCCGCCAGGAGCTCCTCAACATAAAAAAGAGAAGTCTTGACTCCAACAAAGGGACTTCCGAGCAGTACAAGGCCCTCCACGAAGAGTGCCTCAAGTATGAGAAGGAGCGCGGCGCTCTCTCCGGCGACGAGAAAAAGATTGCCTCCGGATGCGTCGGCGTCAAGAATCTCATCGACATCCTCACCGAAAAGGATGTCTCCGCCGAAGTCAGGGACGGCAAGATAGTCGTCACTTTCATGAACGTCGACAAAGCTGAAGTAAAACTCTATTCCATCGACCCGGAAGGAAAGAAAATAGCGGACATCAAGAAATGGAGGATCGACAACAGCAAGAAGAGCTTCTACGTCAACGACACCGAGAGCGTCGATCTCCCGAGGGTCGATGACGGACGCTACCGCCTCGACACCGAAAGCGGCTCGCTCTCCCACTACTGCTTCTACAGGCAGTACTCCCTCTCCTTCGCGGAGTCCCGCGACAACGGTTTGCCGGTCTTCTACGCAGCCGATTCCAAGAGCGGAAAGCCTTGCGGCAAGGTCGACCTTACCCTCTACAACGACACCAAGGTCGTTGCAAGCGGCAGCGCCACAGTGGACGGATTCACCCCCATGCCCGACAACATCTGTGATGCACTGAAGGAAAAGGAGGACAAGAGCTACAGGATAGTCGCTTCCTACCGCGATTCCGACGGCTTCCTCCACAGCTCCGACCGCCACTACGCCGGCTATTTCTATTCCTATGGCGGAAGCGACAGCTACTCCTCGGTCCATTGCAACATCTACAAAGACCAGGGTGCCTATCACCCCGGCGACGTGCTCAAATTCAAGGCGATACTCTTCAAGGGCGACCTCGTCGAGAAGGTGGCCGTCCTTCCGGAAGGCGAGAAAGTGGAGGTAGTGGTGTGGGATTCCGAATCCAACATCCTCTATGACCAGAAGCTCGCGCTCAATGCCTTCGGCAGCGTGGCAGGAGAAGTCACTCTCCCTGTCGGCATCCGCAACGGAAGGTTCTCCATCTCCGTAAGCCACAATGGAAGCAGGGTCGCATCCGACTATTTCACCGTCGACGAATTCGTCCTTCCGACATTCACCGCCGAGTTCGACCGCAACGAAAAGCTCTATTTCCCCGGCGATGAAATCACAGAAAGCGGACGCATAATCTCCTACACCGGCCACAAGCTGTCCTCCGCAAAGATACTTGCAGTTGTCAGCCACTGGGGCAACAATGTGCTCACAAGCGAGCTCAAACCCGCATCGGACGGCACCTTCAAGGTGACGTATCCGACATCCGCCTCCGGCTGGTATGAAACCATGATCACCATCACCGACGCGACCGGCGAGACCCAGAGTTTCCGCCACACCATCTATGTGGCCGACAGGATCAGCCTGTCAGTCATGCTTAAGAACAATGCAGGCGGCAGCGTAGTGCTCGACGGAAGCGATGAAGACTATGTCAAGCCATTCCTCCGCTCAAGAAAGATCCGCGAAAGATCCGTCGGCGCTCTCCTTGAAGACACGGCTTCATTCAACATCAAAGTCAACTCTTCCGACGGCAACAAAGTGCCGCTCAAGGCTTCCTACAAGCTCCTCGACGAGGAGGGCGGAGTCATTGACTACGGCACCGTAAATTCCGGCGACGACGTCAACTTCGATCTCTCGAAATTCCCCACCGGAGCCTTTGTACTCAAGGTTGAGGCCCACGCCCGCAACAAGAAAGACGAGGTCATCGACGCCGAGACGGAATATGACTTTGTCAAGATCAAACTTGGCTCCGACAAGATAGACGCCCCTCTGAAAAGGCTCGTCATCTACGAAGGCGAGATAGTCGAAAACGGCGAGCAGATGAAAGTCCACCTCGGAGTCAGCGACAACCATCCTCTTTGGGGCACCGCCATCGTCTCCGGCAAAAACGGAGCCTTCCTCGAAGAGGTCCCCATCTACCTTGAAGGCAAGAGAAACGAGGCCGGTTCCTTCAAGACCTTCTCGTTCACCTACAAGGAGTCCTATCCCGACGCAGTGAGGGTGAGCGTCTTCTGGTTCCGCGACGGCAGCAAGTTCTCCAACGACCACGAGTTCCGCCGCCACCGCCACACGCTCGACCTCCCTCTCTCGTTCTCATCCTTCGAGGACAGGACCAAGCCCGCTACCGAATACACCTTCAAGATGAAGACTGCTCCCGAGACGGAGGCAGTTGTCGCCGTCTACGACAAAGCCCTCGACGCCATCGCGACCAACGATTGGGAGAAGGTCTATCTCAGGCAGTTCAGTGTCCCGTATCTTAGTTTCGACTACACCTGCGGCTACATCAACTGCAACGACTATGACGATTCCGTCATCCACGAAAGCGGGTTCCGCCGTCTGCTCAGCAAGGCCGTAGGCGGGGTTGCGGTGGATCGTGCCGCCCCGATGATGGTCGAAGATGCGATGGTGGAAAGGGAAGAATCAGTGAGCAACGCCGCCTATGCTTCCGCAGAGCCGGCCCCTGAAATCCATATCAGGGAGACTTTCTCCACCTCGCTGACCTTCCAGCCGTACCTCCGCTCCGACAAGGACGGCAAGCTTGAATTCAAGTTCAAGACTTCCGACAAGCTTTCGACCTACTATGTCGCCGTGTTCGCCCACGACAAGGGCATGCGCAACGAATATGTCCGCAACGAGATGATGGTCTCCGTACCGATCAAGGTGTCGGTCGTGGAACCGGGATTCCTCTACACGGGCGATAAATACAATCTCGCAGCGACAGTCTCCTCCAACGCTGGCAAGAATGTCTCCGGGACCCTGACTCTCGACGTCTACCACGGCGCCGACTACAAGCATCTCAAGCCGGTCAAGACCGTCCGCAAGTCGATCTCGCTCGGCGACGGCGACTCCGCGGCAGAGCAGTTCCCCATCGACGTCCCTGAAGGCGTCGACACCCTCGGATTCAAGCTGGTCTTCTCCGCCGGAGAGTTCTCCGACGCGGTCTTCATTCCCGTCAAGGTGCTCAAGGACCAGCAGGATCTTATCGAAGCCCACTCCGCCGTCCTCCTTGCAGGAGCCGACAGGGAGGCCCTGATCGCCGATCTCAAGAGCCGCTTCGTCAATGCCGATCCCGAGAAGGCCGAGTTTAAGGAGATCTCGATTCTGGATATGATAAAGGAAGCCATCCCCGGCAAGATCGAGCCGGAGCGTCCCGACGTCCTCTCGCTCTCCGAGGCATGGTATTCTTCCATGCTCTCCTCCAAGCTCCGCGGCGAAGAGCCCGGAGAGGAGGCGGCCGAGATTCTGAAGAAGGTGATGGCCTGCCGCAACTCAGACGGCGGCTTCGGCTGGTTCGAGGGTATGTCATCCTCCATATCGATCACGGCCGTAATCCTTGAAAGGGCGGCCATAATCGCGGCCCACGGCTTCTCGGTGCCGGATCTCACCTCCTCCGTCGAATACCTCGACAAGAGGCAGTTCGGAGTCGAGTTCCCCGAATGGTGCGGATGGATTTCCGACTCGAGATATATGTATGTGAGGTCGATGTATCCCCATGTGAAATTCAACGTCGGCCCCATCAACGACAAAAAACTCTTCAAGCAGAGGATGAAGGAGTTCAAGGAAGACGCCAAGTCCTACCTTACTCCGAAGGAGAAGGAAGGCAGAGGCCTTCAGGGTGCCATCCTTTCCAAGGCACGCCGCCTCAAGACCCTCCGCAACCTTGCCTCCTGCAAGGACGGAGTGACCCTTGCCAAGGCCTGGGGCGTCAAGGGGGTCGCTTCGAAGAAGCTCGTACGTTCCGCCGCAGCGGATGTGGTGTCCCTCAGCGAATACTCAGTGGACCACCGCGACGGCGGCATCTACTATCCTAACGCGGTGATGCCGTGGAGAGGCCTTCTTGAAAACGAGGCCTACGCCCACTCGCTGCTCGCCGACCTGTTCTCGGATGCATCCAAGGACGATGGCGAGGTCAAGGGAGCCATCTCAAAGGACGAGGCAGCACGCCTTGCCGACGGGCTCCGCATCTGGCTCATGCTCCAGAAGGAGACCCAGAAGTGGGACGAAGATCCCGCCTTCGTCAACGCCATAGCGACCGTGCTCGACGGCTCCGAGGCCGTCCTGCAGACCAAGGTGCTCGTATTCAAGGCCGCAGTCACGGCCCGCTTCAGCGACATCAAGGCTGCCGGCAACGGATTCACCATCTCGAGGACCTTCTTCAGCGAACTCTCCGGCGAGGAGATCAAGGAAGGCGACAAGGTCAAGACCGGCGACCGCATCATCATCCGCTACAACATCTGGAACGGCGAGAACCGCAGCTTCATCCGCATCCTCGCCCCTCGCGAGGCGGCCCTGAGGCCCGTCGACCAGCTCTCCGGCCACTACGGATGGCGGTTCAGACCTCTCATAGCGGGAGGATGGTACACCTTCTCGCCGCAGGGCTACCGCAACGTAAAGACCGAGCGCACCGAGTACTATTTCGACACCTTCCCCGAGGAGAAGACCACCATCGAGGAGACCTTCTTCATCACCCAGAGCGGCACATTCACCGCCCCGGTAGTCACTATAGAGTCGCTCTACGCCGATCATTACCGCGCCAACGACAAATTCCACGGTCTACTTACCGTAGAATGAGAGAAGTTGTTTTGAAATGATTGAAAAATTTTATTATTTGCAGGTTTTTTAGTAGTAAAAATATGGACAAGTTTACACAGAATTACATCGACGGCTTCATGGCCGAGCTCCTTAGAAGGAACCCCGGCGAGCCCGAATTCCACCAGGCGGTCCACGAGGTTCTCGTGAGCGTGGCCCCCTACATCGTGGAGTATCCCCATCTCATGGATCTCAAGATCCTCGAGCGTATCGCCGAGCCCGAAAGGGTCGTGATGTTCCGCGTGCCGTGGACCGACGACCGCGGCGAGGTCAGGATCAACCGTGGCTACAGGGTCCAGTGCAACAGCGCACTCGGTCCCTACAAGGGCGGCATCCGTTTCCACGCCAGCGTCAACCTTTCCATAATGAAGTTCCTTGCCTTCGAGCAGACCTTCAAGAACTCCCTCACCACCCTCCCGATGGGAGGCGCCAAGGGCGGTTCGGATTTCAATCCGAGAGGCCGTTCCGACGCGGAGGTGATGCGTTTCTGCCAGAGCTTCATGACGGAGCTCTTCCGCCACATCGGGCAGGACACCGACGTCCCTGCGGGCGACATCGGTGTCGGCGGCCGTGAGATAGGTTTCCTCTTCGGCCAGTACAAGAGGCTCGCCAACGAGTTCACAGGGACTCTTACCGGCAAGGGCCTCGGATGGGGCGGCAGCCTCCTGCGCCCTGAAGCAACAGGCTACGGCCTCTGCTACTTCACCGAGCAGATGCTCGCCCAGCGCGGCGAATCCTTCGAGGGCAAGACCGTCCTCATTTCCGGAGCCGGCAATGTGGCCCAGTATGCAGCCCAGAAGGCGATGCGCCTCGGCGCAAAGGTCGTGACCCTGTCGGATTCCGACGGCTTCGTCCACGATCCCGACGGCCTCGACGAGGAGAAGATGGAATTCGTGTTCAACCTCAAGAACGTTCGCCGTGGCCGTATAAGCGAATACGCCAAGAAATATCCCAAGTCGACCTACTATCCCGGCATGCGCCCGTGGGCTGTCCCTTGCGACATCGCACTCCCCTGCGCGACCCAGAACGAGATCGAAAAGGCCGATGCGGAGAACCTCCTCAAGGGCGGATGCTTCTGCGTCGCGGAAGGAGCCAACATGCCTTCGACTCCGGAGGCCGTGGCCCTGTTCCTCGAGCACAAGATCCTCTACTCCCCCGGCAAGGCCTCCAATGCGGGCGGCGTCGCCACCTCCGGCCTTGAAATGAGCCAGAACTCGATGAGAGTCCACTGGACCAAGGAGGAAGTCGACACCCACCTCCGCAGGATCATGTCCGACATCCACGAGGCCTGCCTCCGCTATGGCACGCTCGAGGACGGCTACGTCAACTATGTCAAGGGCGCCAACATCGCCGGCTTCATCAAAGTAGCCGACGCCATGGTCGACCAGGGACTTGTCTAAACGATGGAAGGAGTTTTTTTGATGGAAAAGCGGATCAGGAGGATTCTCCTGGTCTGCTCCAATTATGACAGTTACGCCCTCGAAGAGGACGGAAGGATTGAAGCCCGCATCACCAAGGAGTACTCGGACCTCAACCTGAGCAACCCGCCCGTAATAGTCCGGGCGGAGTCGACGGTCGAGGCGCTGAAGCTCGTCGAAGGCGGGGAGCATGTCGATCTCGTGATCACGATGTACAACGTGGGCGAGGTCGACGTGTTCGAGTTCTCGGCCAGGATGAAAGCCCTGGCGCCGGAGACCCCGATAGTGCTTCTCACATCCTTCTCCCGTGAGCTCTACCGTCAGATCGATGAGAAGGACACTTCATCCATAGACTACATGTTCTGCTGGATGAACTCCCCCGACCTCATCATCGCCATCATCAAACTCCTTGAAGACAAACTCAACGCCGAGGAGGACATCCTCGAAGGCGGGGTGCAGGCGATCCTCCTCGTGGAGGACTCCGTGAGGTACTATTCCACCTACCTGCCCCTTCTATATAAGATAGTCCTCCAGCAGAACACGGCGTCCCTCAAGGAAGCCCTCAACGAGAACCAGCAGATAGCCCGTAAAAGGGCCCGGCCGAAGATTCTGATGGCGACAAGCTACAACGAAGCCGTCTCCCTCTTCGACCGCTACAGCGAGAATCTTCTCGGCGTGATCTCCGACATCGGATTCGTCGTCAACAGGGGCGACCGGCCGGAGACTGAAAAGCTCGACGCCGGTATCGACCTTTGCGACCATATCCGCAAGCGCGACCCCAAGATGCCCATTCTCCTGCAGTCATCGCAGGAGAGCATGAGAAGCGTCGCCGAGAAGCTCAAGGTCGGATTCGTCATCAAACAGTCCAAGACCCTGACCGCGGAGGTGAGCGAATACATCGAGCGCGAATTCGCCTTCGGTGACTTCATTTTCTCGGATCCGGTGACCGGAGAGATTTCGGCAAGGGCCCACGACCTGCGGGAGCTGGAAGAAGTGCTCAAAACGGCCGACCATGACCAGTATGCCGCGCTCGTGGAGAAGAACTATGTCTCCAAGTGGCTCTTCGCGAGAGGTCTTTTCTCGATTGCGAAGATCATCCGCCCGCTATCGCTTTCCGACACGCTCCGCCAGACGACCATCAAGGCCATACGCGACTACCGCGTCAAGCAGGCCCTCGGAGTCGTGGCGAAGTTCGACCCGGAGACCTTCAACGACACGATGACCTTCTCCAAGCTCGGGGACGGCTCGGTCGGAGGCAAGGCAAGAGGACTTTCCTTCCTCAACCATATCCTCCAGAAATACGACCTCTACAACAAGTGGGAAGGCATCAGGGTCACGGTTCCGCGCACCCTCGTGGTCACGACCGACTATTTCGACACCTTCATCGAGGAAAACGGCCTCCGCTATGTCATCAATTCGGATTTCACCGACGAGGAGATTCTCTCCGAATTCGTAGCCTCGACCCTTCCGAAAGACCTGACGGAAGCACTGAAAGTCTATATCCACAGCGTTCGCAAGCCTCTCGCAGTGAGGTCCTCCTCGAAACTCGAGGACTCCTACTACCAGCCCTTCGCCGGGGTCTATTCGACCTACATGATCCCAGTGTCGGACGACCCGGATCAGCAGTTCCGCATGCTCGCCAAGGCCATCAAAAGCGTCTATGCTTCAGTCTATTACGCTTCATCGAGGTCTTATATTACGGCATCCGCCAACGTCATCTCCGAAGAGAAGATGGCCGTCATCGTGGAAGAGATCTGCGGCAGCCGCGACGGGGAGCGCTTCTTCCCCACCCTTTCAGGCGTGGCGAGAAGCGTCAACTTCTACCCCATCGGCTATGAGAAGGCCGAGGAAGGCATCGTGAAGATAGCCTACGGCCTCGGCAAGGCCGTCGTGGACGGAGAGACCGTCCTGCGCTTCTCTCCGGCCTATCCGAAGAACGTCCTCCAGACCTCCACTCCGGAGCTGACTATGAACGACACGCAGAAGGCTATGTATGCCCTCAGCCTCGATCCCGAAAAGTTCAGGACCTCCGTCGACGACGCGGTCAATCTCGAAAGGATCGATGTCTCCGACTGCGGCGGGCTGCGCGGTTTCCGCAAGGTGGTTTCGACCTGGGATTATTCCAACATGAGGATGGTGGATTCCGCCGCCCCTGAAGGGCCGAAATTCATCACCTTCGCCCAGATGCTCCGCTACGGCACCTTCCCGGTCGCGGAGATAGTCTCCAAACTCCTCGAGATAGCAAAGAACGAGATGAAGTGCGAAGTCGAGATCGAGTTCGCCGCCGACCTGGCCTCGTCCGACGACGAGCTCTCGGTCTTCAACGTCCTGCAGATCAGGCCCATTTCCGCCGACAGCCGCACGACCGACATCAACTGGTCGGAGATCGACACCTCCAAGGCCCTTATCCTCTCCGGCAGCGCCCTCGGGACGGGCTGGATCGAAGGCGTGCGCGACATCGTATATCTTAAAAAGGACACTTTCGACATACTCAAGACCACCCAGATGGCCATGGCCCTCCGCAGCATCAACGAGTCCATGAGGCAGGAAAAGCGCTGCTACGCGCTCATCGGCTACGGCCGCTGGGGCTCCAGCATCCCTTCGCTCGGGGTCCCGGTCAAATGGGGCGACATTTCCGAAGCACGCGTCATCGTGGAGTGCTCCACCGAGGATCTCAGGGTGGATCCGAGCCAGGGCACCCACTTCTTCCAGAACCTCACCTCTTTCAACGCAGGCTATGTCAATGTGGACAGTTTCTCGCGCAGCGGCGACATTTTCGATTATGACGCCCTGGAGGCCCTCCCCTGCGTCTATGAGGACGAGTTCATCAAGGTAGCCCGCCTCGACCGCGACCTTAGCATCTGCATCGACGGACTCAAGAATAAAGCATTCATCGCCTGAGTATGTGGATCTGGATGGCGCTTTTTTCGGCAGTGCTTCTCGGCGTCTATGACGTCGCGAAAAAGCACGCCCTGAAAAAGAACGACCTCTGGTGGATCCTTCTCATCTCCACTGGCCTCAGCAGCATCTTCCTCGCCCCGTTCCTCACCGCGGGCGAGCCGATGCAGCACCTGAGGCTTATGCTCAAGGCAGTGCTTGTCACCGCGTCGTGGATATCCGGAATGATAGCGCTCAAGCTTCTTCCCATCACGACGGTCTCGACCTTCAAGACCTCGAGACCGGTTTTCGTGGTGCTTTTCTCGATAATCCTTTTCGGTGAAAGGCTCTCGCTATGGCAATGGGCCGGAGTCATCGTCGTGTTCACGGCAATATGGCTACTTGCACTTTCCAGCAACAAGGAAGGCATCTCCTTCCGCGGCAACAAGGGTGTCATCGCGATGATCATCGCCGTCTTCACGGGAGTTGCCAGCGCCCTCTGGGACAAGGTTATCCTTATGGACATGCACCCTTTCTTCGTCCAGGGATGGACCAATATCTACATTACGGCAATTCTGGGCGTGGTTGTCCTGACCCGCAGCCTTGCCGCTCGTAAAAACCCCTCCCGCGCTCTTCAGCCCCTGCGCTGGGACTGGACGATACTGCTCATAGCGGTGTTCATAACGGGAGCGGACATGCTCTATTTCTTCTCGCTCCACGCCGACGGAGCCCTCTTGTCGGTGATTTCGCTCATCAGGCGCAGTTCTGTCATCGTCACATTCGCCCTTGGAGCCGCCCTTTTCAAGGAAAAGAACATCGCCGCAAAATCCGCCATCCTCGCCCTCATGCTCGCCGGCGTCGTCCTCCTTATGGCATCATCATTGTAATTTTCACGGATAATCGCTATCTTGCACCGATTATCACGTTAAATCATGATTAAAGAAGATCCACTTGAGAGGCTTGACCGCGAAGCGCGGGAAAGACAAAACAAAAACGGTTCGCTTAAGGCAGTCACAATCGCACTTGCAGCAATAGCTGCAGTCCTTGCGATAATCCTTGCGGCCATATGGTACCAGAAATCATCCCTTGTCAGCGAGCTCGAGCAGGAAAAAGCAGACCTGCTTGTCCAGATCGACTCCCTCCAGAGCGATTTCTCGGCCCTCAGTTCCGACTATGAGATGATCAACAGCCAGCTCGACACTTCGCGCGAGCAGGTGGCTCTGCTCATCGAAAAGCTCAAGAAGACCGAAGCGACCAACCGCAGCAAGATACGCCAGTATGAGAAAGAGCTCGGCACCCTCCGCAGCATAATGAGAAGCTACATAGTCCAGATCGACTCCCTCAACACACTCAACAAGAAGCTCACGGCCGACGCCTCGTCGGCGCGCGCCGAAGCCGCCGAGAGCCGCAGGTCCAACCAGGAGCTCACCCAGCAGGTCGAAGACCTCAGCGGCAAAGTCGCTGCGGGCTCCATCCTCAAGGCGAGAGGGCTCCATGTCGATGCCTACAATGCTTCCAACCGCGTGACCGACCGCAGCAGCCGTACCGTAAGGCTTCTCACCACCCTCTCCCTCGTGGAGAACGAGCTTGCAGAGCGCGGTCCGGTCAGAGTCTACATCCGCGTCAAGGATCCCGACGGAGCTGTCCTTATGAACAGCCAGTCCAGGACCTTCACTTTTGGTGGAGAGACAATCCAGTCCTCAGCCTCCCGCGAGGTCGACTACGAAGGCGCTGAAGTGGAGCTCAGCATCTACCTCAACGACATCCCCAGCTACAACAAGGGCATCTACACCATCGAAGCCTTCACAACCAAAACCAAGCTCGGCAAGACCGAACTCCTCCTGAGGTGATCTACGTCCACGTTCCATTCTGCGGCAGTTTCTGCTCCTACTGCGATTTCTACTCTGAAATAGGGTCGAAACGCGCCTACGATCTCTACGCCGACAGTCTCTGCGAAGAGATCAAGAGGAGGCGCAGCGAGTTCCGCAGAAGTCCGTCGACGCTATATTTCGGTGGCGGCACCCCTTCGATACTGCCGCTCCATATTATCAAACGCATAATTGGCGCCCTGTCGGATTACGCCCCGTTCGAGGAGCTCACGATGGAGGCAAACCCTGAAGACATACGCGATAAAGGGCCCGAATATGTGCTCGGGCTCAAGAGCCTCGGTGTCAACCGTATGAGCATGGGAGTCCAGTCCTTCGACGACGCGGAGCTCCGCCGGATGAACCGTCGCCACGATGCGGCCGGCGCGATGGAAGCCTTCGGCATCCTCCGCGACTGCGGGTTCACCAATATCAGCCTCGACCTCATCTTCGGCGATTCCAGGATGAGCGAGAGTTCATGGGCCGAGACCCTAAGGCTTGCCGTCCTTCTCCACCCGGAGCACATTTCCTGCTACCAGCTGACCGTGGAGGGCGATAACGCCCTTGCGAGGATGAAAGCTGAAGGACGCTACACGGAAGCCAGCGACGAAGTCTGCGAGACCCAGTACAAGATGCTCTGCAAGGCTCTCGGCGATGCCGGCTATCGCCATTACGAGATATCCAACTTCGCCCTCCCCGGCTATGAAGCCGTCCACAACAGCGCCTACTGGTCCCGCGCCCCGTACGTGGGGCTCGGCCCGTCCGCCCATTCCTTCGACGGCACCCGCCGCAGCTGGAATTCCAAGGGCCTCGGCCAGTGGACCAGCGAGGAGGAGATCCTCTCTGAAGAAGACTCTGTCGTTGAGACGATTATGCTTTCGCTTCGCACCGCAAAGGGATGCGACGCCGATTTTCTGAAAAAACACAGCATCGGCACGGCTCTTGATAAAAGCCTTTCCGAAGGCCGGCTCATAGAAACAAACGGCCGGATACGTATTCCGGAAGAATACTTCTTTATTTCCGACACGATTATTAAGGACTTGATATGAAAAAGTTGACATTAATAGCGCTGCTTCTCGCAGCTTCCATCATAAGCGTATTCGCCCAGGACCCAGACAGGATTCTCGGTGACTACAGGGCCGACTATGCGGGCAACTCCTCAAAGGTAAGGTTTTCCAAAGGCTCCGACGGGACCTATTACTGCAAGGCATATTGGGTCAAGGACTGCCTCGACAAGGACGGCAACAAGATACTCGACAAGAAGAACCCCGACAAATCCCTCCGCAACGTCCCTTGCGACAGGATCAAGATCATCTGGGGCATGAAATATAACGCCGAGAAAAATTGCTGGGAAGGCGGCAAGATCTACGACCCCACCCGTGGCCTCAGGGCCAACGCCATCATCTCCTTCACCGACGACGGCCGCCTTCGCGTCCGCGGCCAGGTGATGGGTATCGGCGAGACCGTCTACTGGAAACCTCTCTAGAGGATGTTCATCGACTGCTCGCGGATCTTCTCGAGCTGGTCTTTTGCTTTGACGACTAATTTCTGGATGGGGGCGTAATTGGCCTTCGAGCCGGTCGTGTTGATCTCGCGCCCCATTTCCTGGATGATGAATCCAAGCTTCTTGCCCGGATAGGGCTCTCCATCAATAGTCTCCATGAAATAATGGCTGTGCTGACGCAGCCTCACTTTCTCTTCATTGATATCGAGCTTCTCGAGATAGAATATCATCTCCTGCTCGAAGCGTGAAGGATCGACCTTCACCTGCAGATCCTCAACTGCTTTCGTCAGCTTCTCCCTTACAAGGTCCTTCCTCTCTTTATCGAGGATTTCGATTTCGTCATATATCGCCTGGATCTTTGCGACACGAGAGGTCACATCCTGATAGAGAGCCTTACCCTCGATGCAGCGATAAGCATCCACAGCCGCTAGAGCTTCCTCAATGACCTTATTGACGGCTGCGGTGTCGGCCTCCGTGATAGAATCGGCCTTTTTGGCAGCTCCGGAGGAAACGACATCCGGGAATCGCAGAATTGCGGAAAGCAGTTCGCTGTCGGCTTTCAGCTCCTCCCCTATTGCCGAGACTTTCTTATAGTATTCTTTCAGCAAATCAGTGTCGAGCGGCAGACGGCCTTCCTGAGATGCAGGCTCGAAATTCAGATAGACATCTATGGTGCCTCGCACAAGCACCTCGGCGATACGCCGCCGAAGACTCATTTCAAGCTCTTTGGGAAGCAGATTCGACTTGATGGCGACATCCGCCGACTTCCCGTTCAGCGTCCTGATCTCCACGGTTAATTTCCCGCCGGCAAGCCCCACCTCCGCCTTGCCGTAGCCCGTCATTGACTTTATCATACGTTATAATTGTGTTCTCGGAAATCGTGACACAAAATTACAAAAAATACAGAAAATTTTATGTATGTTTGTAAGATAGAAAAAAGACAAAACAATATGGAAGAGCGTAAAGTCAATTTCATTGAGGAGATTATCGAGGCAGACCTTGCCGGTGGGAAGTATAAGAGCATAATGACGAGGTTTCCTCCGGAGCCGAACGGGTATCTGCACCTGGGGCATGCGAAGAGCATTTGCCTCAACTTCGGGCTTGCCGAGAAGTACGGCGGTACGACCAATCTCCGTTATGACGACACCAATCCCACGAAGGAGGACACCGAGTATGTCGACTCCATCAAGGAGGACATCGCGTGGCTCGGATTCCACTGGGACAAGGAGCTTTACGCCTCCGACTACTTCGACCAGCTCTACGCCTGGGCGGAGGAGATGATCGTGAAGGGCCTCGCCTATGTCGACGACCAGACGCAGGAGGAGATCCGGCTCGGGCGCGGCACGGTGGACAAGCCCGGCACGCCCAGCCCGTGGAGGGATCGCTCTCCGGAAGAGAACCTCAAGCTCTTCAGGGAGATGAGGGACGGCAAGTATTCCGACGGGGAGAAGGTTCTCCGCGCGAAGATTGACATGGCTCACCCGAATATGATGTTCCGTGATCCGCTGATGTACCGCATCAAGCACGCAAGCCACCACAGGACCGGCGACAAATGGTGCATCTACCCGATGTACGACTACACCCACGGCCAGTGCGACTCCATCGAGCACATCACCCACTCCATCTGCACCCTCGAATTCGACGTCCACCGTCCGCTCTACGACTGGTTCATCGAGACTCTCGGGATCTTCCCGTCCCATCAGTATGAATTCGCCCGTCTCAACCTCACCTATACCCTTATGTCGAAGCGCAAGCTCCTCGAGCTCGTCCAGAAGGGCCTTGTGAGCGGCTGGGACGATCCGCGTATGCCGACCCTTTGCGGCGTAAGGCGCAGGGGCTACACTCCCGAGTCGCTCAAGATGTTCTGCGAGAAGATCGGTGTCTCCAAGAGGGAGCAGCTGATCGATCTGCAGCTTCTCGAGTGGTGTGTAAGGCAGGATCTCAACGCCAGGAGCAACCGCTATATGGTGGTCCAGGACCCCATTAAGGTCACCATCACCAACTATCCTGATGGACAGGTCGAGTGGTTCGACTGCCCTCTCAACCCGGCCGAGCCTGAGGGTGCCTGCCGCAAGGTGCCGTTCTCGAAGGAGATACTCATCGACAGGGCCGACTTCATGGAGGACGCGCCGAGCAAGTTCTTCCGCCTGCGCCCGGACGGCGAGGTGAGGCTCAAGTATACCTATATAATCAAGTGCAACGAGATTGTGAAGGACGAGACCGGCAAGATTGTCGAGCTCAAGTGCACATATGACCCCACGACCCATCCGAAGACCGGGCAGTGGCGTTCCGTCAAGGGGACGATCCACTGGGTCTCCGTACCCCACGCCAAGGAGATCGAAATCCGCAACTACGACAAACTGTTCACCCTTCCCGATATGAGCGAGGTCCCCGAGGACAAGGACTACAAGGACTTCCTCAACCCCGATTCCCTTATCGTAGGAAAGGGCTATGCCGAGCCGGCGCTGCTTGAAGACGAGTCCGGCATCGCGGTTCAGTTTGAGAGGACTGGCTACTATATGAAGGATCCGGACAGCACTCCGGAAGTCCCCGTATTCAACAGGACCGTCACCCTCAAAGACTCCTACAAGCCCGAATAGCGGGCATTGCTGACCTTAAATAACCTATCACTATGAAAAAAGCGAGAATCGCACTCGCCGCAGTCTTCCTTACAGGAATCACCCTGCTGTTCCTGGATACGACGGGGACTCTCCGTCTATGGCTTGGCTGGATGGCGAAGGTGCAGTTCCTTCCTGCAGTGCTGGCGCTCAACGTCGCGGTTATCGCGGCGCTGTGTGTCATAACTTTGCTGCTTGGGAGGGTCTACTGCTCCGTAATCTGCCCTCTGGGCATCCTTCAGGATGTCATTTCCTTTTTCAGTGGCCTTAGAAAAGGGAAGAAACACCGTTTCCACTTCCGCAAAGAGATTGCCTGGCTCCGCTACGGAGTGCTGGCACTGTACATTCTCGCGATCATACTCGGAATTCAGATCTTCGTGGCGCTGCTGGCACCGTACAGCGCTTATGGAAGGATGATTTCAAGCATCCTCCATCCGTCGCTTGCGACCGGAATCATAGCGGGAGTCACGCTCCTGGCGATAATTATCCTTGCCTGGACCGGCGGAAGGACCTACTGCAACACCGTATGCCCTGTGGGCACGACGCTCAGTTTCCTTTCCCGCTTCGCGATGTTCCGCCCGGTAATCGACGCAGAAAAGTGCAAGGACTGCCACCTTTGCGAGAAAAGCTGCAAGGCTTCCTGTATCGATATAGCCAATCACAAGATAGACTACAGCCGATGCGTCGATTGCTTCGACTGCCTCGGCGAGTGCCGTTTCGATGCGCTGCACTACCGCTTTGCCTGGGGCAAGAAGAAAGACGAGGCTCCGGCAGAGGGTGTCAGCCGTCGCGCCTTCGTGGCGACTTCCGCCATTCTAGCCGGGACAGCCACACTTCACGCCCAGAAGAAGCTCGACGGCGGCCTCGCTCCCGTCATAGACAAGGAAAATCCCTCAAGGGAGACTCCCCTGACTCCTTTCGGAGCATCGAGGAACTTCTATGACAAATGTACCGCCTGCCAGCTTTGCATCACCAAGTGTCCCAATGGCGTCCTCCGTCCTTCGACGGACATAACACGTTTGATGCAGCCCGAAATGGGCTATGAGAACGGCTGGTGCCGTCCGGAGTGCGTACGCTGCTCGGAGGTCTGCCCTACAGGTGCGATAGAGAAGATTACCCCGGAAGAAAAAACTTCCATCCATATCGGCACGGCAAAGGTCGACAGGAGCCTTTGCGTGGTGGAGACCAAAGGTGTCCACTGCGGCAACTGCGCCCGCCACTGCCCTACCGGAGCCATCACGATGGTCGCGTCCGATCCCGACGATCCCGATTCCCTGAAAATCCCCGCCGTCAACGAAGAGCTCTGCATCGGTTGCGGCGCATGCGAATTCTTATGTCCGTCAAGGCCGGTGAGTGCAATCACCGTAGACGGGCTCCATATTCACCGTAAAGACTGAGACCTATGGAAAAGATTTCAAGAAGGGATTTCCTTAAAATATCAGGAGCCGCGGCAATAGGAGCGGCTGCCGTCGGGTGCATCGACGATAAAAAGAAGGCCGAAGCTAAAGAAGGCGAGATGGAGTACCGCATCAATCCCGGCAACGGCGACAAGGTGTCGCTTCTCGGCTACGGATGTATGCGCTGGCCGATGATCAAGGATGAGCAGGGCAAGGACATAGTCGACCAGAAGACCGTCAACATGCTTGTCGACAGGGCCATAGAGGCCGGAGTCAACTACTTCGACACATCCCCTGTCTATCTGCAGGGGCAGTCCGAAAGGGCTTCCGGCATTGCGCTCTCGCGCCATCCGAGAAACAAGTATTTCATAGCCACAAAATTGTCCAATTTCGGCGACAGGTCGCCGGAAGGATCGAAGGAGATGTATCGCGACTCTTTCGAGCAGATGGAGACGGACTATTTCGACTACTATCTCCTCCACTCCATCGGCAGGGGCGGCTATGAAGCATTCAAGAAACGTTACGAGGACAACGGGATGCTCGACTTCCTTCTCGAAGAGAGGGAGGCGGGCAGGATACGCCAGCTCGGCTTCTCCTTCCACGGCAAGAAGTCAGAGTTCGACGAGATGATCGCCCTCCACGACAAATACAAGTGGGATTTCGTCCAGATAGAGATGAACTATATGGACTGGAAGCACGCCGACGGAGTGCGCAACGTCAACGCCGACTACCTCTACGAGGAGCTCGACAAAAGGGAGCTCCCCATCGTGGTGATGGAGCCGCTTCTCGGCGGCCGCCTGGGCAAACTGCCGGAAAACGTGGCGGCGCTTCTGAAGGGAAGGGATCCCGACGCTTCGCTGGCCTCCTGGGCCTTCCGCTTCGTCGGCACCTATCCTCGCATCCTCACAGCCCTCAGCGGTATGACCTACCTGGAGCATCTCGAGGACAATATCAAGACCTTCACCGGCTTCGTGCCGATGGATGAGGAGGAGCTGGCCTTCATGGAGCAGATCGCAAAGATGATGGCGGAATACCCGACCGTCAACTGCACCGGCTGCAACTACTGCATGCCCTGCCCCTTCGGGATCGACATCCCGGGCATATTCGCCCACTACAACTCGATGGTCAACGAAGGCACCGTCGGCGCCAGTGAGGAGCAGAAGACCTTCCGCAAGCTCCGCAACCGCTACCTCACGACCTACAATAAAGCGATCCCCACGGTCCGGCAGGCCGATCACTGCATCGGCTGCGAGCAGTGCATGCACCACTGCCCCCAGAGCATCCACATCCCTCATGAGCTCCATCGTATCGATCGTCAGATTGAAGCACTAAAACAAACTATATTGTAATGGAAAAATTTCGTATTGAATCGGATCTCCTTGGGGAGATGAAAGTCCCGGCGGATGCGTACTATGGGGTACAGACACAGAGGGCGATTGAGAACTACAAGATCTCCAACACTAAGATGCGCGACTATCCGGAGTATGTCATAGCGATGGCATATGTGAAGATGGCAGCGGCGGAAGCGAATGCGGAGCTCGGAGCGCTGGACAGGAAGATTGCAGACGCGATTATCGCAGCTTGCAAGGAGATAGTGGACGGGAAACTGCACGAGAATTTCCCTGTGGATATGATGCAGGGAGGAGCCGGAACATCGGTCAATATGAATGCAAACGAAGTGATTGCCAACCGCGCACTTGAACTCATGGGCCACAAGAAGGGCGAATATCAGTTCTGCTCTCCCAACGACCACGTCAACTGCGCGCAATCCACCAATGACGCCTATCCGACGGCATTCCGTTACACCTTCGTGAGGATGAACAAGCACCTTGTGAAGAGCCTGACTGAGCTGATCGAGGCCTTCCGCGCCAAGGGCGAGGAGTTCAAGGGGATTATCAAAATGGGGCGTACGCAGCTGCAGGATGCAGTTCCGATGACCTCAGGACAGGAGTTCCACGCTTTCGCGACCAACCTTGAGGAAGAGATTGCCAACCTCGAGCGCAACGCCGTGCTCCTTCGCGAAATCAATATGGGCGGCACAGCCATCGGGACCGGTCTCAACGCCGTCCCCGGCTTCGCAGAGCTCTGCACCGAGAAGCTTTCCGAGTTCTGCGGCGACAAGCTGACGAAGTCCCCCGACCTTGTCGAGGCGACGCCCGACACCGGAGCCTATGTCAGCTACTCTGCAGCGCTCAAGCGCCTTGCGGTCAAGCTTTCCAAGATTTGCAACGACCTGCGCCTTATGGCATCCGGTCCCCGCTGCGGCCTCGGGGAGATCAATCTCCCGCCGATGGCGCCCGGTTCGTCCATCATGCCCGGCAAGGTCAACCCCGTGATTCCGGAGGTGACCAACCAGGTGTGCTTCAAGGTTATAGGCAACGACACGACTGTCACCATCGCCGCCGAGGCGGGTCAGCTGCAGCTCAATGTCATGGAGCCCGTCATCGCGGAGTCCATCCTCGAGAGCGTGACCTGGCTCAAGAATGCAATCGACACGCTGCGCACCCGCTGCATCGAAGGGATCACAGTCAATGCTGACCGCTGCCGCGACATGGTGCGCAACTCCATCGGCATCGTGACGGCCCTCAACCCGTATATCGGCTACAAGAACTCCACTAAGGTAGCCAAGGAGGCCCTCCAGAGCGGCCGCGCCGTCTATGACATCGTCCTCGAGCAGGGACTCATGTCGAAGGAGAAACTCGACGAGGCGCTCGACCCCGAGGCCATGCTCAGCGCCCATAAACTCTTCAAGTAATGGAATTTGAACAGCAGGAAGTGCCCGTCCTCCTTCTGACGGGCTATCTCGGAAGCGGCAAGACTACGCTTCTCAATCGCATACTTTCAAATCGCAAGGGTATACGCTTCGCCGTGATAGTCAACGACCTCGGCGAAGTCAACATCGACGCGGACCTTATTGAGAAAGGCGGCGTGGTGGGGCAGGGCGACGATTCCCTCATTGCCCTCCAGAACGGATGCATCTGCTGCACCCTGAAGATGGACCTCGTGGCGCAGCTCACCGACCTTACAAAGCAGGGCCGCTTCGACTACATAGTGATCGAGGCCAGCGGCATCTGCGAGCCGGCGCCCATCGCCCAGACCATCTGCACCATTCCTGCGCTCGGCCCTCAATATCGCAACGCTCCCCTTCCGAAGCTCGACTGCATCGCAACGGTGGTCGATGCGCTAAGGATGAGGGACGAGTTCGGATGCGGCGATGCGCTGAGACGTGATGACATAGGCGAAGAGGATCTCGAAAGGCTCGTCATCGAGCAGATCGAGTTCTGCAACATAGTCATACTCAATAAAATATCGGAGATCTCGGCCGAAGAGCGCGAAAGGCTGGAGGCTGTAATCAAGGCCATCAACCCGAAGGCGCGCATCCTCGCGTGCGACTATGGCGACATCGATCTCGACCTGATTGTCGGGACCGGGATGTTCGACTTCGACGAAGTGGCGACTTCCGCAGCATGGATTGCCGCCATCGAAGGCGAGGAAGCTGAAAACGAGGAGAAAGGCGAGGCCGACGAGTACGGCATCGGGACCTATGTCTATGTCAGGAGAGATCCGCTCGATCTCAACCTTTTCGACTGGACCGTGGCTAAAAAATGGCCCACGAACATCATCAGGGCCAAGGGTTTGTGCTATTTCTCGGACGAGACCTCAAAGTGCTATCTCTTCGAGCAGGCCGGCAGCCAGAAATCAATCCGCGAAGCCGGGCTTTGGTTCGCCACTATGCCTGAGGAGCAACTGGATGAGATGATGCGCCGCGACCGCAACCTCCGCCGCGACTGGGATCCCGTCTATGGCGACAGGATGCAGAAAATCGTCTTCATCGGCCGCGACCTCGACCCTGAAGCTATCGACGCCCTGATGGATAATTGCCTTGTAAAGGGTGTGTTCTAATCTTTGACTCCTTTCCAGGAGGAAGGAAGAGGGGCGGTGATTTCCACCGCCTCTTTTTTTACCGGATGGATAAAGGAGACGTGGCGGGCGTGGAGGCTGATGCCGCCGTCGGGATTGGAGCGGGGAGCGCCATATTTGAGGTCGCCCTTGATAGGGCAGCCGAGAGCCGCGAGTTGACAGCGGATTTGGTGATGACGGCCTGTCATGAGTTCGACTTCGACAAGGTGATACCTGTCGGTGTCGGCGATGTGATCATAGCGAAGACGGGCTTCCTTGGCCCCTGCGACCGGCTTTACGGAGAAAAATGACTTGTTGAGCCTTTCATTTCGGGAAATCCACCCTTCCACAAGGGCGGATTTTTCTTTCGGAGCCTTGCAGGTGAGAGCCCAGTAGGTCTTGTGGACACTTCCCTCGCGGAACATAGCCGACAAGCGCTCAAGCGCCTTCGATGTCTTGGCGAAAACGACCGCGCCGCTCACCGGCCGGTCAATCCTGTGAGGCACTCCCATAAACACCTGCCCGGGCTTCGAGTCGCGCATCGCGATAAACGCCTTCAGCGTCTCCCCCAGCGGCTCATCCCCCGTCTTGTCGCCTTGCACGATCTCCCCCGCCTTCTTATTAATAATAAGGATATGATTATCCTCATAGAGGATCCTCCCCTCGACATCAGCGAACTCCGCCTGTGACAATTCTCTGTAAACCATATTGCAAATATAAGAAAATAGTGTGTTTAATTTTCTGCTAATATGACAAAATGTCAGTTAAAATCAGGTGGCACGGTGTTCGATGAATGGGGGTCGCCACGGAAAAGTGGCAGGAAAAGTTTAATCGTAAAAATTATATAGTTATGGGAAAAATCATTGGAATCGACCTGGGTACTACCAACTCATGCGTCGCTGTGATGGAAGGCAATCAGCCTACTGTCATCATCAATAACGAAGGCCAGAGGACGACTCCGTCCGTGGTCGCTTTCACCGAAGGCGGCGAGCGCAAGATCGGCAACCCGGCAAAGCGCCAGGCCATCACCAACCCTCACAACACCGTCTTCTCCATCAAGAGGTTCATGGGCGAGACCTATGACCAGGTAGGTAAGGAAGTGGCGACGATGCCCTATAAGGTGGTGCGCGGCGAGAACAACACCCCGAGGGTGGATATCTCCGGCAAGCTTTATTCACCTCAGGAGATCAGCGCAATGATTCTCCAGAAGATGAAAAAGACCGCTGAGGACTATCTCCGTCAGGATGTCACCGAGGCTGTCATCACCGTCCCGGCCTATTTCTCCGACTCCCAGCGTCAGGCGACAAAGGAAGCCGGCAAGATCGCCGGACTCGATGTCAAGAGGATCATCAACGAGCCTACGGCAGCAGCGCTTGCCTATGGTCTTGACAAGAAGAACAAGGATCTGAAGGTCGCGGTCTATGACCTCGGCGGCGGTACGTTCGATATCTCCATCCTCGAGCTCGGCGGCGGCGTG
>JAGCDT010000011.1 GCA_017651045.1 Bacteroidales bacterium
AGACCTCATGAAAGACGGCACATCGTCCGAGAAGAATTTCCTATAGTCCATGGGAATTTATTCCGCTTTAGGGTCGAGTTTGATCTGGAGCTCCTCGAGCTGGACGTCGTCAATCTCCGAAGGGGAATCGATCATCACGTCGCGGCCCTGGTTGTTCTTCGGGAATGCGATGTAGTCGCGGATGGAATCCTGCCCGCCGAACAGAGCGCACACGCGGTCGAAACCGAACGCGAGGCCGCCGTGAGGCGGAGCTCCGAACTTGAAGGCGTTGATGATGAAGCCGAACTTGTAGTCCGCCTCCTCCTCGCCGATGCCGAGGACTTCGAACATCCTCTTCTGCATCTGCGCATCGTGGATACGGATGGAGCCGCCGCCAAGCTCATTGCCGTTGAGAACGAAGTCGTAGGCGTTGGCGCATACCTTTTCGAGATCCTCCTTGCGGTCGGAATAGAAAAGGTCGAGATGCTCGGGCTTCGGAGCCGTGAACGGGTGATGCATGGCGTAGAAACGCTGGGTCTCGTCGTCCCACTCCAGGAGCGGGAAATCCACAATCCACAGTGGGGCGAAGACCTTCGGATCGCGAAGACCGAGCCTGTTGCCGAGCTCTACGCGCAGCACACCGAGCTGAGTCTGGGTCTTTCTCTTTTCGCCGCAGAGGATGAGGACGAGGTCGCCCACGGATGCGCAGGCAGCCTCAGCGATGGCCTTCAGCTCCTCGGGAGAGTAGAACTTGTCCACGGAGGATTTCACGGAGCCGTCTTCATTGAGCTTTATATACACAAGGCCCTTTGCACCCACCTGCGGACGCTTGACCCAGTCGGTCAGCGCGTCGGTCTCCTTGCGGGACCAGCCGGCGGCGCCCGGAACGGCGATAGCGCCGACATACGGGACGCTATCGAAGACGCCGAAGCCGTGGCCCTGGGCAAGGGCAGTGACCTCATGAAGTTTCATGTCGAAGCGGATATCCGGCTTGTCCGAGCCATAGAAATCCATGGCGTCGTACCAACTCATCCTGGGGAGAGGATTCGGCACATCGACGTCGAGGACGTTCTTGAAAAGCGTCCTCATCATACCCTCGAAAGTACCGAGCACATCCTCCTGCTCCACGAAGCTCATCTCGCAGTCGATCTGGGTGAACTCCGGCTGGCGGTCGGCCCTGAGGTCCTCGTCGCGGAAGCACCTTACGATCTGGAAATAGCGGTCGTAGCCCGCCACCATCAGAAGCTGCTTGAAGGTCTGAGGCGACTGCGGAAGGGCATAGAACTGCCAGGGGTTCATCCTGGAAGGCACGACGAAGTCGCGCGCTCCTTCCGGAGTGGACTTGATGAGGTACGGGGTCTCGATCTCCATGAAATTCTGGGAATCGAGATAGTTGCGGACCTCGTGGGCTATCCTGTGGCGAAGCTCGAGGGCCTTGCGGAGCGGGGCCCTGCGGAGGTCGAGATAGCGGTACTTGGCGCGGATGTCCTCGCCGCCGTCGGTCTCGTCCTCGATCGTGAACGGGGGCGTCACGCTCTTGTTGAGGATATTGATCGACTCAACTTTGATCTCGATGTCGCCAGTCGGCATCTTAGGATTCTTGCTCTGCCTCTCAAGGACTTCTCCCACCACCTGGATGACGAATTCACGACCGAGCGAAGTCGCCGTCGCGACCAGCTCCGGGTCCGCGTCGGCCTCCACGACAAGCTGCGTGATGCCATAGCGGTCGCGCAGGTCAATGAATGTCATTCCGCCAAGTTTACGGCTGCGCTGCACCCATCCGGCGAGGGTGACTTTCTGCCCGAGATTCTCAATGCGGAGTTCTCCGCACGTTTTAGTTCTATACATTATTCCGCGGGTTCAAACATATCTTTGCCCACACCGCAAAGGGGGCAGGACCAGTCATCAGGAATATCTTCGAAAGCGGTGCCGGGGGCGATGCCGCTGTCAGGGTCGCCGACCTCAGGGTCGTAGACGTACCCGCAGATTGTGCATGTGTACTTTTTCATAATAAATGCGTTTAACCTACAAATTTAATTATTTTTTCCTCGATTATCAATCCACACCCAAAGGCGCCACATAAGGTAGCCCCAGCCGAAGAAAAGGACATAGTGGAGCCACTTAGGGACAGACGTGGTGTAGGAGGCGGATTCCGCAGCGTCCTGAAGCTCAGGATGGTCGGTGTAGAAATACGATCCGGCGCCGAAATCGAACTTGTCGCTGAGGCCGAGCCGGAATGCCATGATATAGATAGCAGCAACAAGGGTGATGACAATCACGACGATTGTCACCACCCTCATGATTTTGCCACCGCGTGACACTACTTGAAAAGGTCGAGCTGCGGCACTTCGAACACCGCGCCGGAAAGGAGGAACCAGACGGCAAACAGCGTAAGAAGGATGTTGAAGGTCTGGCCCACGATGTAGAGCCAGAGGACCTTGCCGCCCTGCATGCTCCTGGCGATCTCCTTGAAATTGGTGTCGAGGCCGATGGATGTGAAGGCCAGGACGAACGCCCAGTTCTTGTACTGGTCGAGCACACCGTTGATGGCCTTGACATCGGCGCCGCTTGTCAGCGGGAGCACGATGAAGGATGCTACGAGCGAAGCCACGAAGAAGCCGATGATGAACTTCGGGAAGCGGTTCCAGATTTCGATGGCGCCGACCCTCTGGGTGCCAGTGCGGTCGACCCTGGTGGCGAAAAACAGCGCCACGAAGAAGGCGATGAAGCCGATCAGGATGTTCTGGATGCTCTTCACGAGGACGGCAGCCTGCTCAGCCTCGGGGCCGAGGGCGTTGCCGGCGAGCACCACCGCACCGGTGGAGTCGACGGTGCCTCCGATGAGCGCGCCGCCCATAAGCTGTGACATCCCGCAGGCCTTGATTATCATAGGCTCGAAGACCATCATCAGGATGGTGAAGATGATGGAGATGGATATTGCTATCGAGAGGTCGTCTTTCTTGGCTCCGGAGGCGGCGCCGGTCGCGATTGCTGCGCTGGTGCCGCAGACGGAGGTCGCGGAGGCGAGGGTGATGACCATGGGCTTATTGTCCATCTTCAGGACCTTCGTGCCGAACCACCACATGAACAGGATGACCACCGGGGTCACGATCCATGCGATGCCGAGGCCATAGAGTCCGAACTTGGCGATGTTGGAAAACAGCACCGAGAAGCCCATTATCACAAGACCTGTCTTGATGTAGAATTCGGTCTTGATGGCGGGCTTCAGCCACGCGGGGGCCCCTACCGTGTTGGAGATGAGAAGACCCACAAGGAGCGCCCAGAAGGCCCATTCGAGGTAGCGGTTGAGGGTGAATTCCGCACTGATGAGCCTCACCACGAAGGCTATCACAAACAGCATCAGGAAGGCAGGGACGTACTTTTTCAGCTCCCCGCCCTGGAGTTTGACTCCGGCGGAAAACAGCACTCCAAGGACCACTATGGTCACAAGCGTCTTCCTCCAGAACACCCAGGAGCCCATCTGCGCGCCGAGGGAGACGACCTTGGCGGACTGAGCCTCGGTAAGATTCTCACCGAGAGTCCATGTGGAGAATTTAAGGGCCGAAAAATCAAACCAGCCCGTGAGGACTGCGAGGACGCCGACCGCTATCACTATAAAGCCGATCCACACGGCCAGCCAGTCCTCGGTCAAAAGTTTCTTGGATTTCATATCAGGTTTTATTACACGTTCTATTTCATGAACGAATCTATCCAGGCGGCATTCACCTCCGGGAATAGACCCTGCGGAAGGAGATCCGCATTGCGGCGCATTACCGCGGCGCAGTCCTCATAGGCGCTGAAACCAACGGAGACCGTGTGCATCTCCCCTCCGGAAGGGAATGTGAAGATAAGGTCGTTGTCCGCTCCATTGAGGCAGAAAAAGCGCAGGGCGCCTTCCGGCTCGCCGCCAAGATCCTGCATCGTCACGAATTTCACCATCTCGACGGCGGCATCGTCCAGCCCGGCGTCGAAGATGCAAAGCTTCTCGATGAGCTCTCCCGGAGTACGCACAAGACGCGTCACATAGTCGGTATAGCGGCCCTCCTCGTCTACCGGAGCGCCGCCTTCGGGGAATCCCTCGGGGACAAGCGAGAAGAACTGCTTGGCTTCCGGGTCGATGTAGAGCAGATGCCCGATGTAGAGCCCCTTGGTGCCGCAATAGGGACACTCGAAGACGAAAATACTGCCGTCCCGGACCTTTTCTTTCAGGTCCGGGTCGGCAGAAACATCAATGGCGGAATATATTCCGGTCTCGAAGGACTTGTCGCAGTGCCTGCACCGGAACTGGCCTGTCGACTGGATAGTCATTACAGTCTCCTGGCTCCGTCGGAAATCACGACGTCATAGACCTTCGGAGCGTGACCGAACTTAGCCTCGAACTGCTCCTTGGCGGCGGCGATGAAGCCGTCGTAGAGCTCGTCCTTGACGAGGTTGATGGTGCAGCCGCCGAAGCCGCCGCCCATGACGCGCGAGCCGGTCACGTCGTACTTACGGGCGAGCTTGTTGAGGAAGTCGAGCTCCTCGCAGCTCACTTCGTAGAGCCTCGAGAGGCCGAAGTGGGTCTGGTACATCATCTCGCCGACGGTCTCGTAGTCGCCCCTTTCAAGGGCGTCGCAGACGTCGAGGACCCTCTG
>JAGCDT010000012.1 GCA_017651045.1 Bacteroidales bacterium
CTTCTGGTGAGCTTGCAATCGCTGATCTCGAAGGAGGTGTAGCTAAGGCCGTAGCCGAAGGGGAACTGAGGAGCTATGTTCTGCGAGGCGAACCAGCGGTAGCCGACAAAGACCCCCTCGCTGTAGTCTTCCTGCCATATACCATCCTCTCCCAAAATTCCAGGATATTGCGCCTCGCTCTTGATTGGACCGTCCTCGAGGCTGCAGGGGATGGTGAAGGGCAGCTTGCCCGAGGGGTTGACACGGCCGGTGAGGATGTCGGCGAGGGCGTGACCGCTCTCGCTGCCGCCATACCAGCCCTGCACGATGGCATTGGCCTTTTCGGCCCAGGGCATCGCGACAGGCGAGCCGGAGATATTGATAACGACGAGCTTCTTGCCGGTTGCGGCCAGGGCCTCGATAACATCCTGCTGGCCATAAGGCAGAGGAAGTTCGAGGCGGTCGGAGCTCTCCCTGTCCTGATGCTTGCTCTTGTTGAGGCCGCCGACGAAGATGACGAGCTCGGATTCTGCTGCCGCGGCGACTGCGGCGTCAATCAGCTCGGAAGGGCTGCGGGACTCGCTCAGGTCCTGTCCGGTGGAGACATTGTTGTAGGAGCCTTCGACGTCGCCGACATAACCCCTTTCATAACTCACGGCATCGCCGAATTCCTCCTGGAGGGCATCCAGGGGGGTGATTTCATGCTGGGTCTTAAGTGATGAGCTGCCTCCGCCGACCACGAGCTTCTTGATTGCGTTTTCTCCGACCACGAGGATCTTTCCGGGATTCTCGAGCGGAAGGACGCCGTCATTTTTGAGGAGTACGGTGCCCTCTGCGGCAATCTTCCTTGCGGCCTCATAGTGCTCGGGGCAGGTGAAGCGGCCGAAGTGGCGCTCCGGAGCCATCGATGTGCGGAAAATGAGGCGGAGGATGCGGCGCACCTTGTCGTCGAGCTCGGTCGTGCCGACTTTCCCTTCGCTGATTCTCTGAAGATAGGGCTTGGCAAGGTGATAATAGTCATAGCCGTTCTCGGCAGGTCCGTGGAGACCGTTGGTCCCGGTGCCATATTCCATATCGAGTCCGTAAGCGATGGCCTCATCGTCGTCGTGGGTGCCGCCCCAGTCGCTTATGACCACTCCGTCGAAGCCCCATTCTCCCTTGAGGATGTCGCAAAGGAGCGTCTTGTTGTGGCAGCAGTGCTGGTCTTCATACAGGTTGTAGGATCCCATGATGGCCCATGCGCCTCCCTCCTGGACGGCCGCCTTGAATGCCGGCAGATAAATCTCATAGAGGGTCCTGTCGTCGACGGTGACATTGGTGAAATGGCGCTTGTGCTCCTGATTGTTGAGGGCATAGTGCTTGACGCAGGCGGCGACTCCGTTCTCCTGCACCCCCTTGATGTAGGGAACCACCATCTCTGATGCGAGGAACGGATCTTCTCCCATATATTCGAAATTACGCCCGTTGAGCGGGGTGCGGCAGATGTTGACGCCGGGGCCGAGAAGCACCTGCTTCTTGCGGTAGCGGGCTTCCTCGCCTATGAATTTGCCATATATGGCTGACAGCTCGCGGTCCCAGCTTGCCGCAAGGCAGGTGAGGGCCGGATAAGCCGTGCAGGAGTCGTTGGTCCATCCCGCCTGAACCCATTCGTCCCAGAGAACTTCGGGACGGATGCCGTGAGGACCGTCGGTACACCAGACCTCGGGTATACCGAGCCGAGGGACGCCGGCCGAGGAGAATTTCGACTGCGCGTGGAGCATGGCCACTTTCTCTTCCGTGGTCATCCTCGACAGGGCGTCTTCCACCCTTTCTTCAATGGGTGCCGACAGGTCCAGGTAGGTTGCGGTCTCTTTGACATGTTTTCTACCGCATGCGCAAACGGCAGCGAGGGCAACGAGGGAGATAAGGATTCTTTTCATAGTACACATTTTTACGCCATTCGGCAAAGGATGCGGCCGACCAGTCTGCGGTCGGACTTTGTTCTACAATCGTGATAGTATCTAATGTAATCGAACCAGCGTTTACGGATTTCCTTTGCGGCCGCTTTCCTGTCCTGCACGGTGGTCGCCGCTTTGTAGGCCTCCACGAATCCGTGGAGCCCGTAATCGGCATATTGCAAGGAAAACCAATACCTGTTGGTCCTGGGATATTTTTTCCGGATCGCTTTCATAAGGAAGGAAATCTTTTCCGCGGCCTTCCTGAGCTCGGAAGACGGATGCTCCCTGCTGCTCAGGGAAGCGGAATTTCCATGCCAGTAGCTATAGGGCATGCCTTCCACAAGACAGACCCTTTTGCAGCGCAGGAAATACTCCAGGCAGAACACATGGTCTTCGTGAAAAGTCAGTTCGGGGTCGAACGACAGTCCGGCAGAAAGTATAAGTCCCCTGTCGAACAGCTTGCAGGGGGGGAATCCTATGTTGAGAAGCTTGTATTTCCCTATAAGTTTACTCGGGTCGGAGGTTGTTTCTGTCTTTTCGAAGGAGTAATTTTCCTTGTCGGGAGTCCCGTCGGAGTAGCTGTGGCGGATTCCGGTTATCACAAGGTCTCCTTCCTGCGGATCAACTGATAAAAGGGATGAAAGGTAATTGTCATCCACAGTGTCGTCCGCATCCACGAAACATATCCACCGTCCTTTCGCCATTGCGATGCCTTCATTGCGGGCGGTACTCACTCCTCCGTTCTCCTTATGGATGACCCTTACCCTATTGTCGCTGTCTGCCGCCTTATCGCACACGTCTCCGCTTCCGTCGGTGCTCCCGTCATCCACGAGAATTAGCTCGAAGTCGGCGAAATCCTGCCTGAGAACACTGTCAAGGCAGAGTTCGAAACGTTTTCCTGCGTTGTAGACTGGAATTATTAAGGAGACCCTCGGGGTGGAATTACTGCAACATTCTTTCATATATGTCGTAGTATCCCTTGGCGGCTTTTTCCCAGGTGAAAAGATTGGGTCTCGCCATGATTTTTTCGACCGGAAGTTCTCCGGAACGATATGCTTCAAGCCCTTTCCGGAACTCCTCCTGCATAGCCCTCGGCTCGAAGTCGTGGTTGAAATAGAAGGCGCAGTCGCCGCAAATTTCAGGGAGGGAAGTCCGGTCGGAAGTAAAGACTGGTTTGCCGTACTGCATCGCTTCCAGAACGGGGAATCCGAAACCTTCCGTGAGGGAGGGGAAAAGGAAAGCTTCGCAGTTCTTAAGATACCAGTGCTTTTCCGGCTCGGACACGGCCCCGGTGAAAAATACCCTGTCCTCGACACCCCAGCGGCGGGCCTCATTAATGATCCTGCTCGTTTCATAATCCGCTTTCTCAGGCGAGCCTACAAGCATGAGCTTATAGTCGTTGCCTTCGAGAAGGGCCGGAAGGACATGGATATTCTTAGAGCCGTCGACACGCCCCAGATAAAGGAGGAATTTCCCTTCGGGCAGTTTTTCGGGCGCTGTTATCGGTCCGTCATATTTATTGACACCGTTATGGACCATTTCCACCTCAGCAGGATCCAGGCCATAATGTTCGCAGATGTCCTTTTTGGCAAATTCCGAGATGGCGACCAGTCTGGTAGAGCGCTTCACAGCCCTGAAAGTGGAACGGTCGAACATTTCGAAGAATTCCCTGTTTTCCGTAAAATGGAGGAAGTTGAGGTCGTGGATTGTCGTTAGCACGGGAAGACGGAAACCACGTGGAGCATAGTTGGTGAACTGGTTGGAGACGTGGTAAAGATGGACCTTCCGGCTCAGGTACATGAAATGCTTGTCGATATGGTGCCAGTGCCTGACGGGGAATTCCCCATACCCTTCATAATAAGGTGCGGCACAGTCGGGAAGGTAAAGCCCCATTTCCTCTTTCCTGCACTTGCTTTCTATAAGCAGTGCCTTTGAAAGATTGAGCGCATAATGGAAGAATCCATTGTTGAGCGCCCTCATGCTCTGGCAGTCGAATATAATCATTGTGGTCAGTTCTTGCCTTGCAAAGATAGGTATTTTTACAGTTCATACCTCGACTTGCCCGGGAAACGTTTTGTCAAGGCGTCAAGGATGGCTTTGCGGTAGTATTCGTATTGTTCTTCCGGGATTTTTGCATCGTTGATGCAGATCATTTTCATTTTCCCTGGATTTGTGATGAATGCGGCGATGCTATCAGGCTCTGAAAGCCGTAGCGAGAATTTCTTCGAAGGGCGTCTCCTGTCGATGGCTTTGCCGGTGAAAAGGCAGTAGTCGGTGAAGAAATACTGGTTGACACTGTTGCCGCTGCGAAGCGGGGTGACGGACCCGAGAAGCTCTTTTTCCACTTTCCGGAAGGCTTTTTCGCTTTCGCTTCGGAACATCGGCGTGCAGGTATGCTGGGGCCTGACGAAGAAAAAACCAGCTTTTATTCCAGCCGCCTTCCTTGCAAGGCGGTCGGAGCGAAGACATTGTTTTTTAAACTCTGCGAACGTGAGAATATGCTTCCCGAAGCCGATGACTATTTTCCCTGAAGAGAAGAAATCTTCATGGGAGAACGGAGCCAATGGAATACAGTCGTCGTTGAAATACAGGAATTCTTCCCCGAGCCCCGGGATCTTGTGGATGAACAGCTCAATGGCGCAGCTGTTGAAGACCGGAAGTTTCTCCGCGGGGATGATGTCGGCGTGGGTCACGACCTTGACCTTCTCGCGGTCGATCCAGGACGGCACCTGCGACTCCCTTGCGACCAGAAGGAATACGTTTTCGACTTCCGGGATGTACTTTTCAATGCCACGGAAGAGGTAGGGGAAGGTCCCCATGTCGCGGTAGCGCTTCGTGATGGCCGGCACATTCACGGCCTTCCTGAAGTCCTCCTGCCAGAGCGGATCGTTTCCGTCAACGTATGTTATAACGATATCCATATCACGGGAGCTTTATCATTTTGCCGAAGTCGAGGTCGTAGGATTCGGGTTCGAAGGGGCGGAGTCCGCTCCAGTGGTAGAGGGTCATCTCTCCGAAATAGACCTTGCCGTCAGCTTCGTAGAAATCAACCCGAATGAAGGGGATGCCCTCGGAGAGCGTTGCGGCGAGCTTTTTCATCAGCTCGAACCCCTCCGGCTTTTGCGGCGGCACGTCAGCATTAGGGTGGCCGTTGCGCACGTCGATATGGCGGAAATCGGCGTCGAAAAAGTCGAAGCGCGTCTCGTCATCGGGATTGTTGCGCTCCGTCGCGATGAAAAGAAGCTCCGGCTTTCCGCCAAAGCAGAAGAACTTGTAGTCGCTCAGGTCATTTCGAGCGTCCCCTTTGTCATTTCGAGCGGAGTCGAGAAATCTCTCTGCGATAATCCTCCGCGGGACGCTGATGTAGGGCCATTCACGAAACTTGCGGCCGTAGTCGAGCGCGAGGCGGGCGGCGAGCTTGCGCTTTGCCGCCTCTAGGTCGAACGATGCTTTGTCGGTGCAGATGACGGCGCTGCCGCTGTCGTGGGTGCATTTGAGCACGAAGCGCTCAGGAAGAGCGTTGAGGTCTATCTGCTCAACGCTGTCCCAGACCGCGAGAGTCGGGATGATATATTCCTCCCCGATCTTCTCCGCTGCCCACTGCTTGACCGCGACCTTGTCGACAAGGGTCGGGTAGAGGGGGTTGCGGTCGTGAATTTTGAGCCACTGGATCTTTTCGTTGAAGGTCTGCGGATCGTCGAGACGGAGCTTCCGGCCCATTCTGCAGCGGTACTGCAGCGACAGGTACAGCTTGTCCGGGAGCCATCCCCCGACGGGCGTCTCCTCGATTATCCTTCTTATGAGTTTATCAAACATATTCTTCATAGAAGGCCGCCTCTTCGCGGGCGGTCACTTCCCAGCTGCGTACCCTTTCAGGGTGCGGCTCCGGGGGATTGTCAAGCATTTGTACCACCTTGTCGGCAAACCTTTGCACGAAATCAGGCCCCGGCACTACCGTGAACCTGTCGGGCAGTACTTCCGGGATGCCTCCCACTCGGGAAGCGACCACCGCTGCAGAGCAGCGCTGCGCCTCCAGCACCACCAGCGGCAGCCCCTCGTCCTTGCTCGGAAGGATGAGGACCGAGGTGATGTTGAGTATGAGCGGCATCTCTTCCTTTTCCACGCTTCCGAGGAACACGCAGAACAAGTCTTTAGTGCTCTTCTCCACATAATTGAGCAGCTTCCCGTCGCCGGCTATCACGAAGGCTGTTTCGGGCCGCTTGGCTGCGATGGCCTTGAAAATGTCCGGCAGCAAGGCGGCGTTCTTGACCTCCACGAGGTTGCCGGCAAATGTGACGACGGTCTTGTGGGAGATGCCCATCCCTTTCTTGATGGAATCGACGCTCGCCTTCCTCCTTGTGAAGAAAATCCCGTCGGCAGCATTGTAGAGAACCGCCTTACGCCCGCCGGAGAGCTTCTCCGACTTGTCGCGGAGGTCGCGGCTGACGAAGAAGTTGAGTGTGGCTTTGGCTATCGCGGTCGAGGTGAGCTCTTTTATGCAGGGGTATTTGTAGGGCTTGGTGTGGATATCCGACCCGTGCCATGTGACGAAGAACGGGATGCCGTAGCGACGCTTCGCTTCCATGCCGACCACGGCGCCTTCGAGCGAATGGACGGAGACTATCTTGTAGCCTTCTGCGATACGCGCGCACTTTTTCAGGAAACGCGGGAGCAGCAGAGGCCGCATCTTCATCTTGAAGAAAAGGAAGTGGTCGAGGATGGAATAGCGGTGGGGGATGATCCTAACCACCAGACGACCTATCGTCAGCACGTCTGTCTTGCTCATCTCCTTTTCCTCGACCTCAATACTGCCGGTCACCGTTTTGCGTTTACCGAGAAGCAGGCTCACAAGAGGGCCATAGAAGGTCTGGATCAGATAGGTGTCGACCTGATAGGGAACCACGGACGACAGGGCGTTGGCCCTGGCGGTCTTGGCGTTGAACGCCCCCTTCCTGTCGAACATATTGTCTTCGAATATTATCGCAGCCTTGCCTTTCATGCCCAGGGCCGCCCTCCAGAGCGGCAGGACTTTCTCCGGCGAGAATTTGTCGGCCACCGAGGCCGCCCTCTCGCCCGTCATCTTGCGGAGCTTCTCGGAGCGGCAGAGCCTGATGGCGATTCTTACGAAGGACTCGTCATCCTCGGGGAGGAATCCGTCGTAGCCGTGGCGGATGATTTCCGAAAGGCCCTCATGACACTTGAGCATGACGCACGGCAGCCCGGCCGACATCGCCTCCACAAGGGCGTTGGGGAAGCCCTCTCTGTCGGAAGTCATGAGGAAAAGGTCGGACGCCGCTATCCTTTTGGGGACGTCCGTGACGTTGCCCTCGAAGCGGACATATTCTTTGATGCCGAGAGTCTCGGCGTGGATTTCCAGCAGGTCGCGGAGCGGACCGTCGCCACAGATGGAAAGGACCGTCGCAGGGCAGGCCTTATGGATCTCGGCGAAATAATTGAGAAGCCTGTCGAGGCGCTTCCTCTCGGCGAGGGACGAGACGGCGATGATGCGGACCGGTCCCTCGTGGGGGATGGAGCCGTCGATCTCCGCGGGCCATTTCTTCTTCATGGGCGCCGGAAGCACGATGTTGGGGACGACGGAGGTGCGGCGCGAACGGTATTTGCCGGGGAAGAATTTGCGGAAGTTGTCGAACTGGTAGATCACATGGTCGGCCTTGTGGTAGGAAAGCCACCATAGGAAATTGTTCAGCGGCTTGCCCGCCGCACGGTCGGCGTAAGGGTCGTTCCTCTCGCTCACAACCACAGGAATACCGATCCCCGTCATGGAGAGGAGCACCTTCGGGCTCACTGAGTTGAGGAAGGAGAGTACCTTGTCGGGCGCGAACGCCGCGATGGCCTTGCGTATGGTCTTGAGCTCGGAGAAGAATTTTGCGATGCGGCCTCTCTTGTAGGGATATTCCAAAAGGATGAGCTTGACTCCCGGCACATCGATGTAGAGGTCCTTTTCAGGCCTCAGGAGCATAAGCGCCACCTCCTCCCTGTCTGCAAGAAGGGAGGCAAGGGTGCGTGCCTGGTAGGAAGCGCCGCCGCGAAATCCGTCTGCTACAATGAGAAGTTTCAAAGTCTTATTCTCCTTCTTCTTCGGCCTGGACATCTTTCTGGCAGCGGACGGAATGGCCGTGAGCGTGACTGGCCCAATTGCTGTACGAAGGCCTTATGGAATTTGTGTTATAATGTTCTATGTAAAGAGAATACTTACCGCCGCACGACCACCAGAATCCATATTCTTTGACGTGCATCAGCAGGGCAATTGCCGACTGACCGGTCAGTCCGTGTAAATAGCCGCCAAGCGGATACCAGATCGGATCACTGGATCCAAACTTTACGTAAAAGTTGATCCCGTAGTTCTGTAGGTCATATCCCCAGTTTCCGAGACTCTCAGTGCTGCCAAGGGCGTTGCTCCAAATATTATTTTTATCTTCTTCATCCGGAACCCTCCATCCCTGAGGGCAGGGGTCGTAAATGGTCTTTTTTGCTCCCCAACGGGTAAGGTCGGTAGAATAAGTCCGATACCATTCACTTTCACCATAGAGCCAATCCCCATTCTGCAGATAGGATGCAATAAACGTCATAGGATGTTCTATGGCATACTCTATCTTCCCTTTCTGTTCGGAAGTCAAGGTCTTATCCCAGGTTCCGGTGGAAACCGCCTGGGTGGAAGCGGAGATACTGCTGCTGCCAAGGAAGGGGTCTTTCCTTCCCCATTGATATAACAATCCAAGTGCGCCGACATCACCCGGAGTGGCGGAGGTGGCGCCGAGATTGCGGTCCATCATTATGCCGGCATCATTGAAATAGGGTTGCGCGGTGAGATCCGGATCATAGTCCTTGCAAAGCCAGATATGCCACGACCATAGAATCTTTCCACCGGCGTCCTTTGCGGCGATGACGGCGTTGCCGTTGTTCATCGGATTGGGTACCGTGTAGGATATGGTCCCAACCTGCTCTTCCTCCTGTGCGGGAGTATATACCACGTTCTTGATGAGGCTTCCGACGGAGGGCGCAGTTGATGTGCCGAAGGACTCCCACAGGACCTCAACTGAGTTTATATCTTCGACAGGGATGAAGGAGTTGCCTTTATAGGCTGGAAAGGAAAATGTTCCGTAACGTTTGGCAATATAGCAGTTTGCGGCATCCGGATTAGGAAGATATGTTTCTTCTTCTTCAGGTTCTTCCCCAGGCAGATCCAAGTGTTTGTATTCAGGCTTACAGGAAAGCAATGCCGGTAAAAGGAACAGGAGAATGGGCACTAAAAGTTTGAAACTGAAAGAATACGTACGGATCATCATAAAAGGCTGTATTTTATCAGCGCAAGTTAGTAATTATTTTCGAATTCGGGCCGATTTCTTATATTTGTTCCCCGTGAAGGTATCCGTCATAATACCGTTCTATAAAGTGGAGGCGTTTATCGGCCGCTGCGCCGAGTCCCTGCTCGGCCAGAGCCTCGACAGCGTCGAGTTTATCTTCGTAGACGACGCCTCTCCGGACGGCAGCGCCGAGGTCCTCCGCGAGGTGGTCGCCCGCTACCCTTCCCGTGACGTAAAAATCCTCCGTCACGAGGTCAACCGCGGCCTCCCCGCCGCCCGCAACACCGGCCTCGCCGTCGCCAAGGGCGATTTCATCTACCACTGCGACTCTGACGACTATCTCGAGAAAAACGCCCTTCAGACCATGTGGGGTGCCGCCGTGACCAACGGCGCCGACTACGCCTACTGCGACTTCTACCTCGAGACCGAGTCCTCGTCGCGGGTCCTTGACAACCCCGCTTTCTCGGATCCCGGCCGCATGCTGCGCGAGGGCTTCCTCTCCGGCAGGATGAAATTCAACGTGTGGAACAAACTGGTCGCCCGCAGCGTCTACGAGCGCTCCGGCGTCCTTTTCCCCGACGGCCATTCCATGGGCGAGGACATGACCATGATCCTCCTTGCCCTCCACGCCGTCCGCCCTGTCCGCGTCCCTGTCCCCCTCTACCACTACATGAGGACCAACCCCACCGCCTTCACCGCGAAATCCGCCTCTTCTGTCGTTTCGAGCTCTCCTTCTGTCATTTCGAACTCTCCTTCTGTCATTTCGAGCGAAGTCGAGAAATCTCGCCTCGCAGACATCCGCTTCAACGCGGATCGCGTCATCGCTGCCCTTGAGGGCCGCGTCGAGCCGGAGTACATAGCGTTCTTCAAGCTTTCCCTCAAGCTACCTTTCCTTTTCAACGGCAGGTCGGGCTACAGCCTTTGGAAGGAGTGGTATCCCGAAGCGAACGGCTTCATCATGAAGAACCGCTTCCTCCCGCTCCGCACCCGCCTGGTCCAGCTCGCCGCCCGCCTGGGACTCTATCCCCTGGTCGCCCTTTATTCAAACCTGGTCTCCCGCCGCTGATGAGCGTGGAGCATATTTATTTACTAATCAATAATTTACAGAAAACCCCTTATACCATTTTGGATAAGGGGTTTTACGTAAGTAATTGTACTATAACTACTTGTGCTCCACGCTAGCGAAGCTTCTCGTAGCCGTAGGCAGCCGTCTCGCCGAGCTCGAGCTCGATCTTCATAAGGCGGTTGTACTTGGCGATACGGTCGGTGCGGCTGAGGGAGCCGGTCTTGATCTGGCCGCTGTTGGTCGCGACGGCGATGTCGGCGATGGTCGTGTCCTCTGTCTCGCCGGAGCGGTGGGAGGTGACGGTCGTGTAGCCGTTACGGTGGGCCATCTCAATGGCGTCGAGGGTCTCGGAGAGGGAACCGATCTGGTTGACCTTGATGAGAATGGAGTTGCCCGCGCCCATCTGGATACCCTTCTTCAGGTACTTGACATTGGTCACGAAGAGGTCGTCACCTACGAGCTGGCAGCGGTCGCCGATAGCCTTGGTGAGCTTGACCCAGCCTTCCCAGTC
>JAGCDT010000013.1 GCA_017651045.1 Bacteroidales bacterium
GGCGAGGAAGCGCGCCCACGCCTTGTCGAAGTCGTCCTCCTCTATCAGGTCGTAGGCGTACTTTCCGCCGTACGCCGCCCTGAAGAGCCGCGGGCTCATCGACCCCTTGACCGGGGCCCCGATAATGCCGAAACGCGTGGAGGATAACATATCGATCTGTCTTATGCGCCGCTAGGCAGGTCGAGACGCAGCTCGGGGTGGCGCTTCGAGGAGCGCGCGAAGAGCAGCGCGATGACTATCGCCGCCACGCAGAGGCCGACGAACATCAGCTCGACGGCCACCGGACCGCTGATTGCCGGAGATGCCGCTCCGCCGGCGAGATCCGCAGCATCCTCGAGGCCGCCATCGGCCGCCGGCTGGCACTTGTCGAGGATCTCGCCGGCGATCATCTTGAAGGAGAGCAGGCCGAGGTTCTGGACCCAGTAGATGAGGGCGTAGGTCGTACCGAGGACTTTGTCGGGGACGATTTTAGGCACTGACGGCCAGAGGGCCGCCGGGACTAGAGAGTAGCCGAAGCCGAGGAACACCATCGACAGGTAGCCCCAGAAGGGCGTGCCCTGAGGGGCGAAGGCGAGCAGCAGGTGGGCAAGAAGTGCGAGCACCGCGCCGAGGATCATCCAGCGCGTGCCCTTGCCTTTCTTGTCGACGAGCATCCCGAAAAGGGGAGCGAATATGACGGTGGCGAAAGGCAGCATCGAGACCATCCAGCCGGCCGTTGCTGCCGGGATGTCGAAGCGCGGCACCAGGATGGCGCCCGCGAATTTCTTGAAGGCGATGATAGAGCTGTAGAAGAGCACGCACAGAAGGCTCAGCAGCCAGAAGTTGCCGTTGCCGAAAACTCCGGCGACATCGGCCAGCTTGAACGGATCTTCCTTTCCTTCATCCTCGGCGCCGTGCTTCGCATCGATTGCTACGAATATGGCCCATAGAATCAGGCCGAGAGCCAGGAGGCCGAGCCCGGCAAATGCCGGACGGGCTGTCTCGGAAAGCGTGTAGATCGTCCCGGGATGCTCCGCGATGAGCTTCGGGGAGAGCACGAGGGCGAAGGCGGTGCCGAGACGGGCGATCGCAAGTTGCAGGCCCATCGCAAGGGCCATCGGCCCGTGCTTGAACCACTTCGCGATCGACCGCGTGACGGCCGTCCCCGCAATCTCGCTTCCAAGGCCGAAGAACATGCAGCCCACATAGGCTATCTGGAGTGAATACGCAGAGCCGGAGAGCAGCGCCCACAGCACTGCCGCGGCTCCGAGAAACATCATCCCGACAAAGACGGACCCCGTGATACGGACGCCCCATTTGTCGAGAAGGATGCCGCAGACGACCAGTCCGCCGAAAACGCACAGCACCGAATAGCCGCTTGCATACAGCCCGTAGCCGGCGGAACTCCAGCCGAGCTCCGTCAGCGAGGGATTGTCGAAAAGGTACGACACCGACGAGAACATGTCGTCGAAGAAGTACGAGCCGAACATCGGCACGACCAGGCACGCAAGGACTATCCAGGCGAGCGCTTTCGGGAACTTCCCTTGCATGAGTCTACTTCTTTATATTAGGTTCCTCGAGGTGGTAGTGAGACTTCAGGTCTTCCGCCTTGAGCAGCAGCGAGAGCAGGAAAGCCATCACGCCGAAACTTGAGAAGACAATCATCGGAACGAGATAGTTGCCGGTGGAGTTGCGAAGCGAGCCGATGAGCATAGGGACAAGGCAAAGGCCGATGTTCTGCACCCAGAAAATGAGGCAGTAGGCGCTGCCGAGCACCTTCTCGTCGATGATCTTCGGCACTGAAGGCCAGAGGGCCGCAGGCACCAGAGAGAAGCTGACGCCAAGGACCACGATCAGAAGCACCGCAAGCCATTTCTGCGGGAAAGCAGGGAGAAGGAATGCGAAGCACAGGTGGCACACAATCATGATGATCGATCCGAGCATCAGCATGGTAGCGCCCTTGCCGATCTTGTCGAGGAACAGACCGAGCGGGGGAGTGAGCACCATCGCGAGGATGGGGAAGAAGCTGAACAGCTGCGAAGCCTCGGCCGCGCTGACCTTCAGGGTCTCCTCAAGGAAGTTGGGGGCATATCTCTGGAACGGGAATATTGCGCTGTAATAGAGCACGCACAGAAGAGCCACGATCCAGAACATCTTGCTCTTGAATATGGCTCCGAGGTCGGAGATATGGAACTCGTCTTCCGGAGATTTTTCCGCAGGGGAGAATCCGGCCTTGATAAGCTGGTTGTCGAACTTCTTGTCGAGCACGGCGAATATCACGAAGTTGAGAAGGCCGATCACAAGGAGGCAGCTGCAGAAGCCCAGAGGGGCGATGACCGAGCTGTCGAATTTGGCGGAAATGATGGGGGCGATCCACATGACGGCGAAAACGCCGAGGCGGGCGACGGCCATCTCGATGCCCATCGCGAGCGCCATTTCCTTGCCCTTGAACCACTTCGCAAGGATCTTGGAAACGTTGGTGCCTTCCATTTCGCAGCCGCAGCCGAAGATCATGAAGCCGAGAGAGGCCATCTTGGCGCTTGCCGGCATGGAAACCCACCAGCTGCCGAGCCAGGCCGCGAAAGCGGTCTCCTGGAACCAGTCGCTGATGCCGATGTACTTGATGCCTGCACCAAGAACCATGATCGCGGCCGAAAGGATACCGGAAAAGCGTACTCCGAGCTTGTCGAGGATGACGCCCGCGATGATGAGGAAGCCGCAGACGTTGAGGATAAACTCGGAAGCCGCGTATTTGCCGAAGACGCTGCTGTCCCATCCCAGGTTGCTCTCAACGAGAGACTTCAGGGGAGACATCACGTCTACGAACATGTACGCGAAGAACATCATGAGCGCTACCAGAAGGAGAACGCTCCACCTTGCGATGAAACTGTCGTTCATCAGTTTCTGAATTTTTTCAGACATAATATTTTAGATTAGTTACACTTTCCAAAAGCCTTGTCGGCGAAATCCATCATCCACGTCCAGTCCTGTCCGGAAATGCCGTGAGGGCCGTGGCGACGGACGTAACCGATGACCGGACCTATTGCCGACGTGTCATTCTCTTCCGGCCATTCCACATCGGGTAATCCTTCACATCCAAGGAACTCCCACACAGGCGATGCCGCCTTGAGCGAGAGGAACTCGCCGCGGGTGTCGAACCAGGGGTTGTTGAATCCCTCGATGAGCAGAGGTCGCGGAGCTATGCAGCTGAGAAGCATGTGCTGGTCGAAGGTCATTTTCTTTTCCTCTCCGGCGTATTTGTGGTACGCACGGCAGAACCAGTGGGGATATTTCGATGTCTCTGAGGAGATGGTCTCTCCGAAATTACGCTTGGTGAGCGGCACTCCGCCGCCTCCGGTCTGGTTGATGACGGAGACGGTCATCCTCTCGTCGAATGCGGTGGCGACAAGGGCGGATTTGCCGAGGCGGGAGCACCCGGTGAGAACTATCCTGGAGGCGTCAAGCTCCGGAGTCTGCTCTATGAGGTCCGCTCCGCGCATAAGGGCCCAGGCCCAGGCGGCGAGCGATGTCGTGTTGTCCGTGCGTGAAGGGTCGCGCGGCCCCCAGAGGTCGAAGATGCGCGTGTAGGCCTGCTCCTCGTCCGCGGGGACAAGAGGATCCGGCGAGACGTCTTCATAGCATGCCGTCATGATGGCGTAGCCCCTTGAAAGAATCATTTCCAGCGGGAAAACGGTCTGGCCTCCCGACCGGCTAAGGGCGCCGCGCTCCATCGGCTTTTCCTCCTGGATGGGATAGTCGGGCATGAGGACTTCCTCGTCGCCGAGGATGGAGTGGTTGCCGTAGAAATTCAAAAGAAGGATCGTCGGCACCGGGCCTTTTGCGTAGCGCGGCATGATGAGGAGCCAGTCGATCTTCGGGCCGGTATGGTCGGGGGAGAACCACATGCGTACCTGACGGCGTACGGCCGATTTCTGCAGGGTGTAGCCCTCTTCCAGAACCTCTGGATATATCTCCGAAGGCTCGGGCATGCGGCCGTACATTTCTTTCTGGAATATCTCCAGAATTTCCTTGCGGCGGGCTTTCCAGTCTTCCGCCGACTGTACCTTATATCCGTTGGCAAAGGCCAGGGGATCCTCAAGTGAATATGGCTTCACCTTATTCTCATCCTTGTTGAAAAGGAACTTGAGTTTGTTGTCCTCGATGACCAGGTCCTCGATGGAATACTGGTCGGGGGCATCCTGCACTCTGCGGAGCTGCTTGCACTGAAGGTTGCATCCGCGAATAGTGATATGGGCTGCTTCCGAGCGGGGGATCTCCTTTTCGCCCTTCAGGTCGAAGAACTGGGTCCAGGGCTTTGCGAAGATGACGCTGCCGACCTTGCCCTTGACATTCTCGATACGGATGTATTCGTAATGCTGAGGAGTGTCGGGCCGCATCTTGAGCCAGAGCAGCCTGTCGGGATTGTCGATTTTGCAGTTGCGCATGATCACATTGCGCGCTCCGACGCATTCGCTTCCGAAGACCAGCGCTCCCGGCCCGTGGCCGAACCAGCAGTCCTCCACGAGGATGCGGGCATTGGTCGGATTGGCCGGGTCGGTGTCGGCGTGAGGCCCCTTGCCGCCCTTGACGGCGATGAGGTCGTCGCCGGTGGCGATGGCGGTCCCGCTTATGTGGACGTCGGTGCAGCCGTCGATGTCGATGCCGTCGGAACTCGGCGCCTTGACCGGTTTGATGGGCGCTTCTATGCAGACGTCCTTAATCTTTACGTGTGAACACTTGTAGAGGTGGACCGTCCAGAACCCGGGGTTTCGCATCATGCCGCCCATAATCCGGACGTTGTCGGAGTTGCAGATATAAATCAGCCGGGGCCGCCTGACCTCAAGGTTGGTGCATGCCGGATTCTGCTTGCGAGTGTCCCAGAATTTGTTCCAGAACAATTCTCCGTCGCCATCGATGACTCCTTCGCTGCGGATGGTGAATCCGTCCGCTCCGTAGACATTGATCAGCGCAGCAGGATAGGGCTGCAGCACACCTTCGATGTGGACTTCCTTTTCCGGATAGTCCTTTATGTCGCGGCTTCCCTTGATGATGGCGCCCGGACACAGGAAAAGGTGGGTGTGGGGCTTGAAAAACAGGGCTCCGGACATGTAGGTGCCGGTCGGGATAACAACCGTGCCGCCGCCGGCAGCCGCTGCGGCGTCAATTGTCCGCTGAATGGCCTCGGTCTGGGGAAAGCCGGCGTCGGGCCTGGCGCCGTAGTCAAGGATGGAGAAACGGCGGTCCTCCTTGCCGGACGGCCCCTTGGCTTCTTTGGAGAACCATTTGTCAATGGCTGAGCCGTCGGGCCATACGTCCTTATCTTTGCCGATGGCCGCACCGGCAAGACAGAGAAGGGCAAGGATTAACAGTAGGGCCTTCCTTTTCATTTCTTCTTCTTTGACTGTTTTTTCTTGAGGCGCTCCTTGAAGCGCTCGAGGAGTTTCGCATCCTTTTCCTCCTGCTTTTGCTGTTTCTGGAGGAACTTGAGGTTGCGTTTACGCTTTTTGGCCTTCGCCTTTTCCTGCTTGGCTGCAAGCTTCTCGGCATCTTTGCGGTCTTTCTCCGCCCACTTCGCTTCGAGTGCGGCCTCTCTTTCAGCCCTCTTGCGTTCGCGCTCGGCCTTCTGCATGGCCTTCAGCTCTTCTTTGGTAGGGACATGGATCTTGCCCGTTTCGGTGCTGTCGGCGGGAGATTTCTCAGCTTCGCTCGAAATGACAGAGGCGCTGTCTCGCAGAGCGGCAAGACTGTCGGCCGAGACGGCAAGACTGTCGCCTATCGCGGAGAGCGAGTCTTTCAAGGTGTCATATGACAGGCTGTCGTCGGGGACCAGGGGCTCTTCCTGCGCCTTTTCGGCCCTCCGCCTTGCTGCGGCTGCTTCGAGGGAATCCCTCTTTTCCATCTCCTTGTAGATCGCGGCCATATGGCCCGGGAAATAAATTGCGGTCTCCTTGAAGTCGGGCCTTTCATGGGAGGCGTATTCCTTCCTTTCCGACGGCCTCGGGACCAGAGGAGTCACATCCTCACGTCCCTTCGGACGTTTCTCGGGATCCCACCGGAATCCCTTCAACTGCCTCTCTTCCTTTGGCAGCTGCACCACCGGATAGGCGTCGTTCTTGGCTTCATCGAAATAGAAGATCCTTTCCACCTGCCCTTCCTTGAAAAGGGCCGAGAGCATCTTCGATTCGACTTTATTGACCGTGGCCAGAGATCCGTTCTCTTCCAGGAAGAATATTGCGGACGCTCCTCCAAGCCCGTCGAATCGGGCCAGCACGCCCGTCGAATCGAAATATGCCAGTACTTCGGCGCCACGTATCTGGTCGTAGAGATCCTTTTCCTCCTCCGTGGTCACGAAGGCGTTGGACATAAGGCTGGCCTTGTTGATGGTGCCGTTTTTCGTGGCCACGAAAATACTGTCGGCGACATACTGCCTGTTGCCTTCATTGTAGACAATCGGGTCGATATAGAGCCTGTAGAGAGAGTCGAGTGCAGTGTAGATCAGGGAGTCACAGACAAACTGGGTGTCCTCCTTGTACATTTTCACGTGCGATATGGCAAATGCCAGATCGATCTTTGTCGTGTCCTTCGGTGCGACTACCGAGTCCACTGCAGCAGCGAGCGTATCGCTCGGGGCGGTGAGGGTGTCGGGGAGAGATTCCTCTGCTTCGCTCGGAATGACAGCGGTAGAATCGCTCGGAATGACAGCGATAGAATCGCGCGGAGAGATCTCGCAGCTGTCGGCCAGTGCCGTCAATGAGTCTGGCGGCGCCGACAATGAATCTGCAGGCACCGTCAATGAGTCGGGCGGAGAGGCGGGAACTTCGGGAGGCTCCGGGACCTCCTCGTCCTCTTCGGCCTTGCCGGGGACCTCCGCAGGGACGTCGGCCTTTTGCTGAGCGCCCTTTTTGCCTGCGATGTCCGGAGGGCGGTTGGGGTCGTTCTGCGCGGCCTCTTCCGCGGCCTTGGCGGCAGCCTCCGCCGCCTTGCGCCGGTATTCGGCCACCGGGTCGCCGGCGAGATCGTTGAGGCGCGTCTCCGCCGCCTTTATCTCATCCTCGGCGATGTCGCACTTCCTCTTTGACAGGAAGATCAGCGTGTCGGCTCCGATATACAGGGTGTCGCGTTTGCCTTCGTTCTCGCTGACGGACATCACGGCAGGATCGCGCGTCATGTGGACCCGCGACAGCGAGTCGATGTATTCAAGGCGACCCGCCAGGGCGTAGGCGTTACGCGTCGTGTCCATCACTTCCGCGTGGCCCAGCATCTCCACCGTGAACAACCCCCTGTCGTAGAACAGGGAATCCGACCATCCTTCCTGCTTGTCGTTCATGATATGGACCCTCTTGCGGAAGAAGAAGAGCTCGATGTCGCGCTTGTAATAGCCGTCGTCGGCCGAAAGCATGCTCTCATCCTTCCACGCGTCGGTCCCGTAGCCGAAATAGGCGGTGTTCTCATCCGATTTGTACATGAGGCGCGATGTCTTCACGAATACCGAGTCGGTGTACATGTTGACATTGTCCATGAAGGTGAATTTCTTCTCCTTGGCCTCATAGGAGCCGTAGCGGCTCTCGATTATCTGGCCGTCCTTGTCGCGCATGGAGCCGCCGTTCTGGAAGATGGCGACGCTGTCCTTGGTGTTGTAGTCGAGATAACGGGTGCGCAGGACGTTCTTGTCCTTGTCTTCGAGCTGGACCGTCGAGCCGCGGAATTTCGCCATGTCTTCGTCGATGACGTAGTCGGCGGTCTCGCTGGAGAGGGTCGTCTGCTCCTGGATGAGCTTCACATGGCCGTAGGCCTTGATGATACGGGTGTCGGTGTTCCACAGAGCCGTGTCACACAGAAGATATGTGTTGTTGTGGAAGAATCGGGCGGGGCCGATGACCTTCCTGTAATGGTAGCCGTTCTCTTCGAGAAGCTGCGCCGACTTCGCACTGATGAGCGTAACGAGGCTGTCCGACCTGTCTTTTTTCTGGCCGGAAGCCGCTACCGCCACCAGTAGTGAAATGGTAAGCAGCAGGATTCTGCGGAGAGAAACCGCCATCAGTCTTTCTTGATTTTTTCAGCCCACTCAGCCCTGTCGAAGTGGCAGTCGGCATACATCGGGTCGATGATTATCCTCGTGGATTTGATCTTCTCGGAGAGGAACTTGTCGATGGCCTTGATCTGCATGTCCATTTTGACCTGCTGGGTAATCTGGCTGTAGTCGTCCTTGAAGGTCGCGGTGTGGGCCGGGATAATCTTGTCGACGCGGATGATCTTGTAGACGGTGTTGCCGTTGCGGCCCTCGTTGTCGAGGGACTCCACAGGGTCGGAGACTTCACCTTCCTTCAGCCCCTTGATCGCAGCGTAGTCCTGAGGCTTGAGCTGGTCGATCTCGAAATAGGTGCTGCCGGTCTGAGGATCGGCCATCTGGCCTCCATTGGTCTTTGTTGAAGGATCCTCGGAATAGAACCGGGCGGCGAGGGGGAAGGGGAGTGCGCCCACGTTGATCTCGGTGCGGAGCGAATCGAGCTTATGGAATGCGTTTTCGCGGTCGGCGTTGGTGTACTGGGGCCTGATGAGGATATGGCGCGCATTGAACATGTCGCCCTTCTTCTCAAGGACCTCGATGATGTGGAAGCCGTCCGGGGTCTCGACTATCTGGGAGATGATGCCCGGCTTCAGGGACATCGCGGCATCGGAGAATGCGGGCCAGAAAATCGACTTCGAGGCCATGCCGAGCTCGCCGCCTTTGCGGGCGCTGCCCGGGTCCTCGGAATAGATGCGGGCAAGAGTCGAGAATTTCTCACCTGCGATGATCCTCTCGCGAAGGTCGAGGAGTTTTTCCTTGACTGCGAGGTTGGCCGCTTCACGGTCGGGGTAGATGCACACCTGGCTGAGCTGGTACTTGATAGGGACCATCGGGAGGTCTTCGATGTCGACGCTGTCGAGGTACTGCTTCACGTCGTAAGGGGTCAGGTCGGGGATGGCGGAGGCCACCTGCGCCTGCTCCTGCTGGGTAAGGCTCTGGTTCTGCAGGGCTTCCTTCCATTCGGAGCGCAGCTTGTAGAGCGGCTTGCCGAAATAGGCCTCGACCTCGGCGTCGCCGCCGAGCGAGGTCCTGATCTGGTCGATCCTCTGGCTGAGCTCGCCGGAGACGACGTCGTTATTGACGGCGAGGGAGTCGATGCGGGCCTGCATGAGGAATATCTTGGACTCCATCGAACGCTCGAGGACTTCGCAACGGATGTTGTGGTCGGAAGAATAGCCCTGGGCTCTCATCATGCGGACTTCATCCTCGATGTCGGCTATGGTGATGACTTCGTTTCCTACGGTCGCTACGGTCTTGTCTATCACTCCGTTGTACTTCTGGGCAAATAAGCTCGTGCCTAGAAAAAGGAGCGCCGCAGCTGCGGTCATAAAGTGAATCTTCATAATCAATTTATATCAATAGCCTACAAAGATAGCAAATATTGTGCAAAGGAAGAATTTTGAAGTAGCGATGATATTATTTATATTTGCGATTGCGTTTATATACCAAAACCGATAACACTAGATGAAAAAAACCGTTCTGGTTTCCGGCGGCGCCGGATTCATAGGTTCCCATGTGAGCGTTGAGCTCATTCAGGCAGGCTATGACGTGGTAGTCGCCGACAACCTTTCCAACTGCGACATGACCGGCTACGAAGGCGTCTGCAAGATCACAGGCAGGGACGACATCCCCTTCGTAAAGACCGATTTCTGCTCCGAGGAGCAGACCGAAGCGCTTTTCTCCGCCTACAAGATTGATGCTGTGATCCATTTCGCCGCTTTCAAGGCGGTCGGCGAGAGCGTCGCCCAGCCGGTGATGTACTATAAGAACAATCTGAGCTCGTTCCTCAACGTCCTCGAGGCCGCCTCGGCCCACGGGTGTCACAACGTCCTCTTCTCCTCTTCGGCGACCGTCTATGGCGAGCCCGACAAGGTGCCCGTGACGGAGGAGTCTCCGCGCAAACCCGCGACCTCCCCTTACGGCAACACCAAGCAGATGTGCGAGGACATCCTCAACGACACCGTCCGCGCGACCGCCGGCACCGAAGGCGAGATCAAGGGTATCCTTCTCCGCTACTTCAACCCCATCGGGGCCCATCCGTCGGCCCTGATCGGCGAGCTCCCGAGAGGCGTTCCCAACAACCTCGTCCCCTTCATTACACAGACCGCCATCGGCCGTCGCGAGTGCCTCTCCATTTTCGGCAACGACTACCCGACTCCGGACGGCACCTGCCTGCGCGACTACATCGACATCGTCGATCTCGCCAAGGCCCACGTCTGCGCCGTTTCGCGAATGATTGAAGGCAAGATGGAGAAGCCCTGCGAGGTGTTCAACATCGGCACCGGCCGCCCGGTCTCCGTCCTCGAGCTCGTCAATTCCTTCGAGAAGGTCAACAATCTCAAACTCAATTATAAATTCGCCCCGAGGCGCGACGGCGACGTGACCGCCATCTGGGCCGACCCTACCCTCGCCAACAAAGTTCTCGGCTGGAAAGCTGAAAGAAGCGTCGATGAGACTCTGGCCGCAGCCTGGGCCTGGGAAAAACACCTTGCAGGAAAATGAAAATAGCAGGTATCGTAATTTTAGTACTCTTTTACTGCCTTGCACCGGCCGGCATTCTCTGGCTGTGCCGCAAGGTCAAGTGGATCGGCAAGATCGGTCCGATCCTCATGCTCTATTTCATTGGAGCTATCATAGCCAACATCGGGATTTTCCCGGCCGGAGAGCCTCAGAACTGGTTCCAGGAGCTTTTCGCCGGTGCGCCTAAGGTGCAGGATCTGCTCAGCAGCGCGATGATCCCCCTGGCCATTCCGCTTATGCTCTACTCCTTCACGTTCCGCAAGAGCGAGACCCGCGACACCCTCATCGCGATGGTGACCGGCCTTGCGGCGGTCGTGGTTGCGGTGGTGGCGGGCTATCCGATTTTCAGCAGCCACATCAACGACGCCCCGAAGGTGGCCGGCATGTACACCGCCTGCCTCACGGGCGGCACCGTCAACATGGCCTCCGTATCGACGGCTCTCGGCGTTGAGGGACAGCAATATGCCCTTCTCAATACCTACGACATGATAGTCTCCTTTATCTATCTTGTCTTTATCATGGCCATAGGTATCCGCCTTGCCCGTAAGATCCTTCCTGTCAAGACTTTGGACTACAACGAGGCCGCGATCCAGGCTGAGCTTGAGAAGTCCGGCGCCAACCCCTACAAGGGGATCTTCGCATGGAGCGGCTTCAAGGACGTGCTCTTCCTTATCGGCGTGACGATCGTAATCGTCGGTCTCTCGGCCGGGGTGGCAGCGGGCCTGTCGAAGCTCCTCCCGGGGACCTTCATGATGTTCTTCATCCTCACGATCACGACCCTCGGCATCGCCGCATCCTTCATAAAGCCGGTCCACAACAAGAAGTTCGGCTATGAGACGGGTATGTATTTCATCTACATCTTCTCGATCGTGGTAGCCTCTATGGCCAATGTCAGGGCCCTCGATTTCTCCGGCGCCCTCTGGACCATCGGCTTCCTCGCCTTCATCGAGGTCGTGTCGCTGACGCTTCAGGTCCTTTCGGCCTGGGCGTTCAAGGTCGATGCCGACACCGCGGTCATCGCGTCGGTCACCTACATCAATTCGCCGCCTTTCGTCCCCATGATAGCCGCTTCGATGAAAAACAGCCGTGTCCTCATGCCCGGCCTCAGCATCGGTATCATAGGCTACGCAGCCGGCAACTATCTCGGAGTCCTGTTTGCAACGCTATTCGGATAGGATGTCACGCGTTCAGGACAGGGATCCGCTCTATATCTTTCTCCGGCCTTACATCTGCAGGTCCTTTAAAAGAGCTTACCGGAAGATAGAGTTTCGCGGGGATTTCCCCCGGGATGGAGCGGTCATATTCGCACCCAATCATGCGAACGCCCTGATGGACGCTCTTGCAGTGCTGACTTTGTCGGGTGGGCCAACTGTCTTCGTGGCCCGTGCCGACATTTTCAAGAAACGGCCTGTAAGGGACATTCTTTTCTTTCTTAAGATACTTCCTATCAACCGGATACGTGACGGTGTCGATTCCCTCAAGGAAAACGACGTCATCACCATGAAATGCATCGACTGTCTCCGTGACAAGGTACCGTTCTGCATCCTCCCGGAAGGGACCCACAGGACTCAGCACAGCCTCCTCCCGCTCCGCAAGGGGATTGCGCGCATCGCTCTAGGGACTTATGAGGTCGTCAAGGATGAGATGCCGGTCTACATCGTCCCCGTCGGTCTGGAATACGAGGATTTCTACCGCTACCGTTCGACCCTCCTTGTCAACACCGGCAAGCCGATAGTGCTGCAGGATTTCATCCGCGAGCACGAGGATCTCGATGCCCAGCAGCAGATGCGTCAGCTTCTCCTCCTGCTTGAGGAGAGGATGAAGGAGACGATCGTCTATATCCCTTCTGGAAAGGACTATGCCGCGCGATGGGAGAAGGCCAATATGGAGCTCTCAAAAGACCTTCCCGACGACCTTTCGGCCCGTCAGGAGCGTCTTCGTGAGGAGAGTGGAAAGGAGCTTTCCCGGAAGGAAAGAAGAATGGCCATGCACTTCCGCAAATGGAGGGTCAGGAAGGGGATTTCGCTTCAGAGTCTTGTCTACAGGAGGAGTCTGGCAAGGGTGATAGGCAATGTCCTTCTCCTTATCCTGACCCTGCCGATTTTCCTGGCTTCTGCCGTGCTTATCCTCCCGGGGCTGCTGATTGTATCAATATTTAAGAAGAAGATGCGCGACCCTGCGTTCCGCAACTCGCTCCGTTTTGTGGCCTACACGGTCCTAAATCCGGTTCTACTTTTCCCTGTCTGTGTCGGACTTGCCTTCGTGCTGCCGTGGTGGGGCTGCCTGGCTGCCTATGTGCTGAGTTTCTTCGCCACTATTCCGTTCTACGACTGGACCAATGGCGTCTCCAACACTGTTTCGGACTTTAAGCTGCTTTCGTCTCCTCCAAAAGAAGAGCAATAATCCTCATCACCGCCGCCCTAACCGTCTGTCCGGATGCCGCCGTCGCATTGGTGATAATGCAGAACGTGATGGCCTCCGACGGGTTTTCAGAGCCCTCCGGCAGTATGTAGCCGGAGTAGCTCACGACCTGGTCGAGGGTGCCGCTTTTCATCCTGATCCTTTCCCTTTCGGCCTGCGGACGGTTCGCCATCAGGTGGCGTAGCGTGCCGGGGGCGCCGGGATAGGGCAGTGTGGCCAGGAACTGGTCGGCGTCGGGGCCCGAAGCCATCACTTTCAGCATGGTGACCATGGCTTCCGGGGAGACGCCGTTGTGGCGCGACAGGCCGCTGCCGTCCTCTACGATTATCCCCTTTGCAGCCTTGCCCAGCATCGATCTCAGGACTTTGCTCTCCGCCACGACGCAGCTGTCGTATTCGACAGAATTCTTCTCTTTGAGTCCGATCATGTGGAACAGCGCCTCAGCGTAGAAATTGTCGCTGCGGTGGTTGAGCTCGCGCGCTATGAGGGCGAGTTTCGGGGACTGGCTCGTGCCGATGCATGTGAGTTTGTCGGTGGCCTTGAGGATCCCGGGCTGCGACGGATCGGAGCGCAGGAGGCCGTCGGCGTCGACGTAGTGGGGACCGCCGGTCACCGGCAGGCCGCTTTTCGTCAGATATTTATAGAAATAGTAGGCGAGGGTGAGCTCGGGATATTTGTTGGAGTACTCTTCCGTCTTGGGCTTGCGGCCGAGGGCGAAGGTCCCTCGCAGCTCGGAGACCGGCGCCAGGTCGGAAGTGTAGAGATAGAGGCTGTTGCCTGTGCCGGCAGGACCGGTGACGGCCCTGTTGGTGAAGGTCATCCACGGAGTGTCGGGATATTTGACTTTCACGTTGACCGGAGCCCCTGCCGCCGCGCCTGCCGTCACGGGGAAGTCCTGCTTGTTGCGATAGAACGACAGACCGCCCCAGCCGGTGCCGTAGGCGGTGCCGATGTCGGCATATTCCCAGGTCAGGTGCTCCCTCATGCCGCGGTAGAACCGCCCGTCGCCGACAATTGCGCCCTCGATTCGCTTGATCCCGGCCTTGGCGAGCATGCTCTTCCAACTCTGGAAAAGCGAGTTGGCAGAAAGTGATATCGAATCGCCGCTGGCCGTCGTCGGGTCGCCGTAGCCGACTATGTAGAGGTCGCCTTTCAGCGTGCCGTCTTCGATCTTACCGGTGTAGGATATTTCGGTCTTGAAGCGGTAGTCGGCCCCGAGCGAGCGGAACGCCGCGCCGGTCGTGATTAACTTCATATTGGAAGCAGGCACAAGCCTGGTCGAGGGGTTCATTACCGCCAGGGTGTCGCCGTTCGGACCCAGCGCCAGCACGCCAACGAGGCTGCCCTCGAAGGTCTGCGTCTTCATGTACGAGAGGAGCGTCTGCTGGGTCTTGGTGTTGACCTTTGCCTCGGCCGGGCTCACTGCCAGTATGAGCAGCGCTGCCGCTATTGTCTTGATGATTTTCATGTTGCAAATATAACCAAGTTTTGCGAAGCATTTACCGGGGCACTTTATTTACCGCCGTGTTTCATATTGTCGGTTAGGAGAAAAACAATTATTTTTGTCATCAGATGAGGATTTTTTATAGAATATTCGCTCTCTGGGCGCTTGTCGCGGGGCTTTTGACCGGCTGCCGCGGGGAGGGGACGCTGGTGTCGGAAGAGGATGCGCTGCTGAAGGAGCTTTTGGGAGCCATCGACAGCGCCGCGGTCTATCGCGCAAGAAAGGAAGCCTCCACCGAGGCGATGCGCAAGGAACTGAATGCCCTGACTTCTGAAGGGAAAGGTGCGAACCCCGTCGAGGTAGCGGAGATGTACCTTAAACTCGGAGGTTCTTTCGGCAGCTATATCGCCGACTCGACCATTTTCTATGTCGACAAGGCGACCGAAATGGCCCTGAAGGCCGGGGACAGTGATCTATATCAGAGATGTCGCTTCACCAAGGCGTCATGCCTGATACGGACGGGCTATTTCAAGGAGGCCGAACTGATACTCGCGGAGCAGGATCCCGAATCCATGGTCGATGACAACAAGGTCACCTACTACCGTATGCAGGCCGACCTCTATCACGCCCTGTATCACGCTGCAGAAGAGGATGCGGAATTCCGCCAGTATTTCGTGGACCGCTATTCCGCCTACCGCGACACGTTTATGACGCTTGTCCCGCCTGACTCATACCAGTGGATACGCGAGGCGGAGAAGATCGCCGGCCGTTCGGGCAATTTCGAGGAGGCGCTGGCTCTCAACGACCGCCGCCTGTCGATGCTCCCTTCGGGAGAAACCCGCCGCATGGCAGGTGTCCTGTTTGACAGGCACACGATCTATCGTTTCTATATGGGCTGCCCCATCGGCGATCACGTGGAGTATCTGCTCCAATCGGCCATCCTTGATGTCCGCAACGCCGCCCAGGACATCGCTTCAATGCGTTTTGTCGAGGCATGGCTGATTCAGAAAAACGATGTGGCTTCGGCCAAAAAGGTGGCCGACTACTACTACGCCACAATGGCCCGCTTCGGCAGTCGCATGAGGCTTCTGGATGCCCAGGAGACCATAATGTATATCAACAAGGAGTACCTCCAGATGATATCCCGCCAGAAGCGTCTCACCCGTCTCGGCTTGATGGCGATTGTCGTCCTGTCGGTGATTCTCTTCGGTATACTCAATATCGTGCTGCGCTCACGAAGGAGGGTGCTTTCGCTCAACGAAAAGCTCGACCGCTCCAACAAGGCGGCGAGGAGTTATGTGATAGGTTTCTTCAACCTGTATTCGTCGTATATTTCCCGACTCCAGTCGCTCCGTTCGAAGATCAACGTCAACCTCCGCCGCGGCAACACCGAGTTCATACTGTCCCTCACTGACCCGGATAAAGATATATCCGGTGAGGAGCTCAAGCAAATGTATTCCAATTTCGACGACGCCTTCCTCGACATCTTCCCCAACTTCGTGGAGAATTTCAATTCCCTTCTCCGTCCCGGAGAGGAGATCCTCCCCAAAAAGGGCGAACGGCTCAACATGGAGCTCCGCATTTTCGCCGTCATCAAGCTCGGCATCACCGACACCACCCGCATTTCCGAGCTTCTCCACTGCTCTGTGAAAACCGTCTATAACAAGCGTTCCGAAGTTAACGTGAAGCTTGCCGTCCCTCGCGAGAAGTTCATGGCCCGCCTGGCGGCAATTTAGAGTTTTCCGGCGGAAATTGGACATTTTTACATTTCCCTAAACTTGTTTTGAAAATAATTTAATTAATTGACGCTCAGGGATAAAAACTTTCCCTGATATAGGAATTGTTTCCCAAATTTTACCAAACTATTGGTTTTTCGCGCGCGTATGTATATGTTTGTAAATGCTACGCGCGAGAATGCGTGTTATTGCTAATGTACTACCACATCAGATGAGTAAAGTTTACGAAACTCCGGCCATTAACGTGATTTCGCTATTTGAGATCATGGATTCCGTCTGCGGAGCGTCCGTCGAAGACAGCGGCGGGACCCCGGGCTATTTTGACGATGACTCCGATTAGACAAACAACACTATGCGTAACCAATTCATACACAGTCTGACCCTCCTCGCGGTAGCGGGGTGGGCTTTCGTGGCCTGCACGTCGCAGCCCCTCCCGGGCGATGACCCCGACACAATAGACGGCATGGTGCTTTCCGCCGGCCTTGCCGTGAAGACGAATATCAGCGGTCCTGATGCCAACAATGTCTACGAGACCCACTGGCAGACGGGAGACAAAATTTCCGTCAACGGGACCCTTTCGTCGCCCCTTTCGTCAGAATACAACGATTCCAAAGAAGCGGAGTTTACTATTTCCGGCAGTTTGACCGCTCCGTTTAAGGTGCTTTATCCGGGGACGACATCGACAAATGTGGTAAGTATTCCGGCATCGCAGACCTACCTCGCCGGCACATTCCCCGCCGGTTCGGCCCCCACTTACGGGACCGCCACAAAAAGTGGCGACAAATATAGCGTTCAGCTCCATAATTTCTGCGGCATCCTCCGCTTCGCCCTCAACGGCAGCGCGACGCTCAGCAAGATCGTGCTCAATAGCCTTGGCGAAGAATCCATTTCCGGCGATTTCCGTTTAACGGCAGCTTCCGGCGGCTTCACCGGCCAGTTTGGGGAAGACGGTAATAATTCCGGGACAATCACGCTTTCTTTCGGAAGCGGTCTCGCCCTTTCAGGCTCGGACACCTACATCTACATGCCCCTCCCGGCCCAGACCTACGCCTCCGGACTCGAGGCCCTCATCTACCAGGCCGACGGCGCTTTCATGAGGCTTAAATTCAGCAAGTTCCGTGGCGACAGCAACACCCTCGCCGGCACCGACGTCATTGAATTCGAATCCAAAACCTTCGTCGCCGGCCGCTCGGAGGATGTCTTCTCCATCAGCAACCTCACCGCCGAGAACGGCGGCGAACCAACCACCGAGGCTCCGGGAGTTACTGTAGCAGTTTATAATATTAAACAGCAGGATAACAGACTTGGAGACACTTACTCGGATTATATTTCGATGGAGCGATCCGACGTAAAATCATGTATGGGTGCTACAATTGCCGCTTTGGGTGCTGATATTATTGGCTTCAACGAATTCGATTCAGACTACCTGCCTAATGGAAGGTATGACATCAAGGCTATGGCGGAAGCTCATAATATGTACGATTACGAGTGGCATTTGAATTATCCAAACGATGTGGACAGAAGTGGCACCTGGTTGACCGGTTATTCGTATTCAACCTCATTGGATTATGCCAACGGTTTTGCTTTCAATACCAATACGCTGACGCTGGAAGATAATGGCTACGTCTGGATCAGCAACACCGAGAACGATTACTGGTCCACCCCGGAGAAAGCTTATGAAAATAGCGCAGGCAGACATACAGTCGTTTGGGCGAAATTTAAACATAAAAAGTCAGGCAAGAGGTTCTACTTCTTTGTGACGCATTTTGCTACCTATATCAATCAATCTGCTTCTGATCAGGAAAAAAATACATTCAACACACAAAGCCTGGAGACTTATGCAAAGAAAAAAGTTAATGGTTCCCTGCCAATAATTGTTGTAGGAGATTTGAATTATGGGTCATTAGAAAACGACTCTCCTCATGATCCCGTTGCTAATTACGCGACATTAACATCCTATTGGACAGATGTCTGGGCTAAGTTGAATACTGACGGCAAACTGACATCTTTCTATCAGAAA
>JAGCDT010000014.1 GCA_017651045.1 Bacteroidales bacterium
CCCTGTCATTTCGACCAAGCGAAGCGCGCGGAGAAATCTCCTTCGTGAAATTCACCTGCCACACTCATCTGCCCCAGACACGCCTCCAAGGCTGTTTGCTGTGGCAAGTGAGCCAATTTTCCCTCACCTGCCACGCCAATCGGCCATAGAGACGCGTCGGGGGAGGGGGAGCGCGTCAGGTGAATTTCGGGAAGGAGCCTATTCCACCAAGTCGATAAGTTTTTCCAGAGTATCTGTGAGGGTGTCGGCTATTTCAGCGTCGCCGCCCTTTGTCAGTTCGTCGGCGAGGTAGTAGATGTACTGGCCCACGAGCTCGAAGTCGGATGAGGCGTAGTCGCTGAATTCGAGATAGAACTTCGCGCTCTGGAGGAGCTTCTCTCCCATCCTTAGGCCGAGAGCCGCCGCTTTATCGGGCGCTCCGAGCTTGTAGTAGTCGGAGACCATCCTTATGACCATATAGTCGTTGGAGGTGAACCCGAGGCATATCGACTCGAGAGGGAAATTGCTTTCCTTGACTCGCTCCTGGCAGAGATCGAGTATTTCCAGAGCCTTCTCCTTCTCGCCGGCGTCGATAAGCGCCTGGGCAGTGCTCACGTGGATGGCCCTCTGTGAGAGAACGCCGAGGAAGGTGTAGAGGTTCTGGTAATCCACGAACCAGTCTTCACGGCTGAGGGCGTCCCAGGTGTAGACATCCTTCATCTTATGATAGAGCTCCAGGGCGTCGACCTTGCCGGGGTTGGTGGAAGTGACCTTGTTCTTGAAGGGGACGAACCTGTAGGAGAAGCCGTCATACATCAGGTAGTCCTTGAGACCGATCTCGATGTCGCCGCCCATATTGAGAAGATTGATCTGCCTGTCCCAGTTGTAGTTGGACAGCAGGTCGAGCATGAAGAGCTCGGGCTTTGTCAGGTAGTTCTTCCCTTCGGAAATATTGATGGTGATCTCATCCGGAATCTCATCGGCAAACTTCTCCGGCACGATGCCATAGCGCAGGCAGTTCTCCTTGTTGACGGGGATGACTATCTTCCTTGCGCAGAGGAAATCGACCTTCCTTCCGCTGGTGAGCTCCACCCTGTAGGAAGGATCCTTGAATATCGCCATCACTTCGCTGATCGGGACGGGATTGCCCTTGTCGCCGGTGATGAAGATATATTCATTGGTGCCGTAGAGATACTGCTTGTGAGGGACGGTCAGGTTGAGCGGCTTGCTTTCGTTGACGGCATAGAGCATCTGGTCGATGTGCCAGTCGGTGCCGAGGAGCGAAGTGTTGACTATCCTCACGTCCGTCCTCACGCCTTCCACCTCCTGGGCATACCAGAGAGGGAAGGTGTCGTTGTCGCCGTGGGTGATGAGAATACCCTGCGGACCGGCCGAATTGAGGTAGTTGCGGGCCATCTCCACCGCGGTGCGGCGGTTGGAGCGGTCATGGTCGTCCCAGTTCTCCTCGGCCATGAGCACGGGCACGCCGAGGCAGAGGATGCCGGTCGCGATCGATATCTCCTTGGCATATTTACCCTTCGACGCTTCGGTAATCCAGCTGTAGATAGCGGCCACGGCAAAGCCTATCCATATCGAGAACGTGTAGAACGATCCCGCGTAGGCGTAATCCCTCTCGCGCACCTGATAAGGCGGCTGGTTGAGGTAGAGAACGATGGCGATGCCCGTCATGAAGAACATCAGGAACACTATCCACGAGCCCCTCTTGTCCTTGTCGAACTGGAACACGAGGCCCAGGATGCCGAGAAGAAGCGGCAGGAGGAAGTAGTGGTTCTTGCCCTTATTCTCCTTCAGCACATCAGGTGCGTCGGACTGGTCGCCGAGGCGGAGCTTGTCGAGCACGCCAATGCCGGACTCCCAGTTGCCGTAGAACAGCTCGCCGGGGTTGGGCGAATGGATCTCATTCTGCCTTCCGGCAAAATTCCACATGAAATAGCGCCAGTACATCCAGCCGAGCTGGTAGTCGAAGAAGTAGCGCAGGTTGGCGCCCATCGTCGGCTTGCGGTGCTCCGTGCCGGGAATCTTGCGTCCCTTGCCCTGGGTGTAGGTCTCGTAGAAATCGATGTAGCGGGGATCGGCCGACGACCACATGCGGGGGAAGAGCATCTTGCCTTCGCTGCGATAGCTGGCGTCGGCAGGGCTCTCCGCCTTGACATACTTGCCGTCGAGCGGGGCCCAGTAGGTCCCGAGCTTGAGATCGTAGGGCGCGTCGAAATACTGCCCGTAGATAAGCGGAACGCTTCCGTACTGCTCACGGCTAAGGTAGCGGACGAGAGTGTAGGGGTTGTCGGGCTGGTACTCGTTGGTCGGGGTCTTCACCGCGGAACGGATGATCACTATCGAGAACAGCGAGAATCCGATTATGAGGGAGGTCACGCAAAGAAGAAGGGTGTTAAAGAACACTTTCTTTTTCTTCAGCGTGGCGAACAGCCCCCAGAAGCAAAGCCCGAGGAGAGCCAGCACGAAGAACGCCGCACCCGTGTTGTACGGGAGGTGGAATCCGTTGACGAATATGCGGTCGAAGAACGCCGCCAGCTTCGGTAGGTATGGAATGAACAGGAACACAAGAAGTCCCTCTATCACCACACCGATCATAAATATGCCCACCAGTTGCCAGAAGGTGTATTTGCCGTCTTCCTTCTTGCGGTAGTAGTACATAAACACGAAGGCCGGGATCGTCAGGAGGTTGAGCAGGTGGACTCCGATGGAAAGACCCATAAGCAGGGCTATGAGCACTATCCAGCGGTCGGCGTGGGGCTCGTCGGCGTTGTCGTACCACTTTGTCATGGCCCAGAAAACCAGGGCGGTGAAAAGCGACGACATCGCATACACCTCACCCTCGACGGCCGAGAACCAGAACGTGTCGGAGAAGCAGTAGGCAAGCGAGCCCACAACGCCGCTCGCGAAAATCGCTATCGCCTCGGCGAGGGTGTATTCCCCTTCCTTGCCGGAGGGCTTGATGAGCCTCTTGGTGAAGAAGACTATCGTCAGGTAGAGGAAGAAGATGGTGAGGGCCGAGCAGATGCCGCTCATCGCATTGACCGCGATGGCCGCATGATCCGCGTCGGCGAACATCGAAAACGCCCTTGCAAACAGCTGGAACACGGGGTTTCCCGGAGGGTGGCCAACTTCGAGTTTATACGACGAAGCGATGAACTCGCCGCAGTCCCAGAAGGATGCGGTCGGCTCGATTGTCATAAGATAGGTCACCGCTGATATCAGGAATACTGCCAGCGCGGAAACACGGTTCCAGAGTTTAAAATTCTTTATATTCATTTCAACCAGTTTTCAGGGTTTTGGGGCTCACGGCCGGACCAGAGTTGGAAGTGGAGGGAGGTCTCGTCGCCGATGGTGTCGACGGTGCCGATGACCTGGCCCGTTTTGACCTTGTCGCCGGAGGAGACGCTCACGCTGCCCAGGCGGCAGTAGAAGGTGAAGTATTTTCCATGGCGTACGAGGACGCATTTATTATAGCCCGGCATCACGACGACCTGGGCCACAGTGCCGTCAAAGACGGCCTTGACCGGCGCCGCGACCGGAGTCGCGACCGTCACGCCGTTGTTGAACGGCAGTTTGACGTTCTTGAATACGGGGTGATTGCGCTCGCCGAAGGAGTCGATGACGGTGCCGTCCACCGGCCAGGGCAGGCGGCCCTTGTTGGCGGCGAACTCGCCGCTGAGCTTCTCGTCCACGGTGCTTGATGTGCTCTTGCTGCCGCTCTTCTTCGAGGAAGAGCCGGCGGTGGCCTTGCGGATGATCTCGGCGATCTCGCGGTTGAGAGCCTCAACCTCGCGGCGTTTGGCCGCAAGCTGCTTCTCGTAGCGGGCCCTTTCGCCGTTGAGGGACGAGACGAGCTTCTCGGCGGAAGTCTCCTCCGCCTTTAGGGAGTTGACGTCCGACACGCGCTGGGCCCTTATCTGTCCTGCCGCGACCTTGAGGGTCTCGAGGGAGTCGCGCTCCCAGGAGAGAGTGTCGCGCACGGCCCTCACCTGCTTAGCCTGACGGCTCATGGCTTTAGAGAAGCCCTTGAGATAGGAAGCGCGACGCCACGCCTGACCGAGGTCCTCGGAGGAAAGGATGTACATATACCATATCTTCTCATCCCTGGTCTTGTAGGCCTTGAGGACGAGATTGCCATAGAGGGTCTGCAGGGTGTCGAGCCGCCCCTCGAGCGCGCTTATCTGGCGCTCCTTGGAGGCGATGGCTCTCGACAGGGAGTCGATTTCGCGGTCGCTCTCGCTGATCAGGGACTTGCGCAGCGATATCTGCTTGCGGACAAGATCGAGCGAGGAAAGCGCATTGCGGCTTTTCGCCGCATTGGTCTTCAGCTGATCGTTGATGATGTTGATCTCTTTCTGAAGCTTCGCCTTGCGGTTCTCCTGCCTCTTTGTGTTCTGGGCAAAAGCCGGCTGCCCCGCGACGAGTGCCGTAAGGAGCAGAATCAGTATGACAGTGAACCTTTTCATTTCTTAATCTGTGCATTGCTGCGGTAGACCCTTGCGAGGGCATCCTCGCCGAGGGCCTCAAGCACTTCCGCGTAGTGCTCCATCACCGTCGCGTTCTCCTTGCCGCCATGGAGCATCGCGTGCTTGAAATATTTCTTGGCCTGGTCGTTCTTGCCCTGGAGATGGAGTATCCATCCATAGGTGTCGAGATAGGTCGCGTTGTCCGGCTCGGTCAGCACAGTCTGGCGGCTCATTTTCTCCGCCTTGGAGAGACTCTTGCCCTCCAGGGAGAGGAAATATGCGTAGTTGTTGAGCACCGGATTATAGTCCGGTCTGGCCTTGAGGACCTTTTTATAGGTCTTGAAGGCCTCTTTTGACTTGCCCCCCTGATAGAGGGCGTCGCCCATCATCGACATGAAGGGGATGGTGACCGAAGTGTCCTTCGGATGCATCGCTATCGCCTTCTTGCAGTTGTCGACTATCTTGTCGTACTCATTGAGCGATGAGAGGGCCATGTTCGCGATCTCCGGATAGACCAGGTCGTCCGGGAATCTCTCCCATGCAGCCGCCGCCCCTTCACTAGCCTCCTCCCATTTACGGGCATAAATGAGACTGGTGAGATAGCGGGTCGTCTGGGTGTTGCTCTCCGGGAAGAGCTCCACGTTCTTCTTAAGGAGCGAAAGGCCCTTTTCGGTACGGCCGGTCGTGTAGAAATAGCTGCCGGAGGTGGAAAGGGCGAGGCTGTCGGAGGGATGAGCCTCCGTGAGAGCGTCGAAAACGGAGTCGAACTGCGATTCGCGGGCCCTGATGTAATTGGGGTCGGATGTGCGGAGCACGTTGGTCAGATACATGCTCTTCGGATAGGCGGAGTACATCTGATCCGCGATAAATCCCTTTATGTAGGGGAAATACGAGGATGAGTTCTTCGTCAACCTGTAGACTTCCGCCTTACCGAGGATGGCAGGGACATACGAATTGTCGATGGAAAGCGCCTCGTCGAAACTCGCAAGGGCCAGGGAGTCGTCATATTCCGTCAGGTAGTACTCCCCGAGGGCGGTCAGCACCTCGATGGATGAATATTTCTCATTGAAATCGATCAGTACCTGAGTCGCCTCCTTGTCCTTGCCCTGGGCACGGAGGATGTCGTGGCGGGTCGTCGCGATGCGCTCGCTGGGGCCGGAGAGGGCCTCCAGGTCGTCCAGGGCGACGAGGGCCTTGTCGTAGTAGCCTTCTTTCAGATAGAGGGAAAGCAGGCTGTAGACCACCTCCACCTTGTCGGGATTGGTCTTGAGTATGTCTTCATAGAGCGCCTGGACTTCTCCGTCCTGCCCCATCGACTCGTAAAGGACGGCAAGGCGCTGCTTGTACCAGTAGTTGGACGGATCCAGCTTTATGGCTTTCTTGAGATATTCGACACCGACAGTCTTGTTGCCCGTGAGGGCCTCGGAAAGGCCATAGTAGTACCAGACGGCATCCACCGTGGGATCTGCTGCCGCAAGGACCTTCAGCCGGGCCTTGGCGCTGGCATAACGGCCGGCATTGAAGTCGGCCACCGCGTCCACAAGGGCGCTCTCGACGGCGAGGCTGCCCTGCGCCGCTCCCGGAAGGAGCAGCGCAAGCAGCAGCACCGTTGAAAGCAGCGCCTTTATGAGCGCGGAACGGATCATTTCCTCGCGAGAGCCTTTTTGACTGCGACGACGATGCCGGCCGCATTGAGCCCGTAGGCTTCCATGAGGGCGGCGGGGGTGCCGCTTTCGCCGAAGCGGTCGCCACCGTTGACGAACTCAAGGGGCTTCGGGCACTTGGCGGCGAGCACGCCGGAGATGGCTTCTCCGAGGCCGCCGGCCATGTTGTGCTCCTCAGCGACCACGGCGGCGCCGGTCTTCATGATGGACGCGAGCACGGCCTCCTCGTCGAGGGGCTTGATGGTCGCAATATCCACGACCTCGGCGCTGATGCCTTCAGCCTCGAGAATCTCGGCGGCGCCGAGGGCTTCCCACACTAGGTGACCGGTGGCGAAGATCGTGATGTCCTTGCCTTCATTGAAGATGATGGCGGGACCAATCTTGAACTCCTGGTCCGCAGGGGTGAAGTTGGGGACGCCCGGACGGCCGAAGCGCAGATAGACGGGTCCGTCGTACTCGGCGGCGGCGATGGTCGCGGCCTTGGTCTGGTTGTAGTCGCAAGGGTTGACGATCACCATGCCGGGGAGGGCCCTCATGAGTGCGATGTCCTCCATCGTCTGGTGGGTCGCACCGTCCTCGCCGAGGGTGATGCCCGCGTGAGAAGAGGCGATCTTGACATTGGTCTTGCCGTAGGCCACCTCCTGACGGATCTGGTCGTAGACACGACCGGTCACGAACTCCGCGAAAGAGCCCGCGAAGGGGATCTTTCCAGCGATGGCGAGACCGGAGGCTGCACCGATCATGTTGGCTTCGGCGATGCCGCACTGGATGAACCTTTCGGGGAACTCGGCCGCGAACTCGTCCATCTTAAGGGAGCCCTTGAGGTCGGCCGTCAGGGCCACGACACGGCTGTCACGGCGTCCTGCCTCGAGAAGACCTGCGCCGAAACCGCTTCTGGTGTCCTTCTTTCCTGTATCTATGTACTTTTTCATGACTTTCTGTTTTAAAAATCTCCTAACGGGGTTTCACCAAGTTCGGCAAGCGCCTCGGCCACCTGGTCGGCGGACGGGACTTTGCCGTGCCACTTGTGGGTGCCGGCCATAAAGCCGATGCCGTGGCCCATGTCGGTCTTCCAGAGGATCATCGTAGGACGGCCGTCGGAGGCTTTGGCCTCGGCAAAGGTCTTGAGGATGGTCTCCATGTCGTGGCCGTCGGCCTCGAGCACTCTCCAGCCCCATGCAAGCCACTTGGCCTTGAGGTCGCCCTCTCCGGCCACCGATGCAACGGGACCGTCGATCTGCTGGCCGTTCCAGTCGGTCATGGCGATGAGATTGCCAAGGGAGTGGTGCACGGCGAACATGCCGGCTTCCCAGATCTGGCCCTCCTCGCTCTCGCCGTCACCGCAAAGGCAGTAGACCTTGTGGGAGTCGCCGGAGAGTTTCTTGCCGAGGGCGAGGCCTGCGGCTACCGAAAGGCCCTGGCCGAGAGAGCCGGAAGCCTGGAACACACCGGGGAGGCCTTTCTTGACCTCCGGGTGGCCCTGGAGACGCGCGCCGAAGCGGCGGAAAGTCGCGAGTTCGCTGACGGGGAAATAGCCCCTGCGGGCGAGAACGGAGTAGTAGACCGGGCTGATGTGGCCGGCTGAAAGGATGAAGGCATCCTGTCCTTCCGCATCGCGGCGCCATGTCGCGGGGTCGTTCTCCATTACATTGAAATACAGCGCAGTAAGCACGTCTGCGCTGGAGAGGGATCCGCCCGGGTGGCCGGAACCTGCGAGGTTTACCATGCGGACGATGTCACGCCGCACCTGGGTCGCAATTGTCGAGAGTTTTTCAATGTTTTCCATTATACAGAATTAGAATAGATATACTACAAATCCCAAGCCCGCAAGCAGGGCGAAGGCGAAAGTTGACATAACCAGAAGCGGGAGCATCGGGTCGAGCTCCTTGTCGTGACGCTTCCATACTCCGGCCAGATGCATCACGTACAACGGAAGCGTGATGACGAACATATAATGCCACGGGTCGAATATGCGCAGACAGCAGAAGGTTATCATTGCCGCCCAGCCGAGGACGATAAGGACCGTCTGGTAGATCTTGGCTCTCTGCTCGCCGAGGCGGATGGCCACGGTGACGCGGTTTTCCGCGTCGGTTTTCATGTCACGGATATTGTTGACATTGAGCACCGCGACTGAGAAGAACCCTATTGCCGCTGCCGGCAGGAATATCTTCCATGAGGATATCTCGTGGGCCGCGACGAAATAGGATCCCGCCACCGACACTATGCCGAAGAACAGGAACACGAAAAGGTCGCCGAGCCCTCTGTAGCCGTAGGGATTGCGGCCGAGGGTGTAGCGCATCGCGGCTATGATGGCGGCGCCGCCGAGCATTAGGATGAGGATCGGAGTAAGGTCGAATATGGTCCCGAACGACACCCAGGTCATCGCCAGACCGGACACCACGCAAAGTCCCACGAAGATCTTTATCAGAAGCTTCATCTGCGGGACGGTCATATCGCCGCTGTTGAGCCCGTACTGCGGACCCTGGCGGTCAGCCGTGTCAGTCCCGTGGAGCACGTCGCCGAGCTCGTTGGAAAGGTTGGACAGGATCTGAAGATTGACTGTCGTGAGGACAATCAGGAGTGCGACCGCCCAGGAGATGTGATAATCGGCCGCGGCCAGCAGGATGCCGAGCACGACGCCCGCCGTGGAAAGCGGCAGGGTCCTGAGGCGCATCGAGCGTATGGCTGCTTTCAATTTCATCGTTAATCGAGTTTAAGAACGGCCATGAACGCGCTCTGCGGCACCTGCACGGTCCCGATCTGGCGCATCCTTTTCTTTCCTTCCTTCTGCTTTTCGAGCAGCTTGCGCTTTCTGGTCACGTCGCCGCCGTAACACTTGGCGGTCACGTCCTTGCGGACCTGGCGCACCGTCTCGCGGGCGATGATCTTAGCGCCGATGGCCGCCTGGATGGCGATGTCGAACTGCTGGCGGGGGATGAGCTCCTTGAGCTTGAGGCACATCCTGCGGCCGAAGTCGTAGGCGTGATCCTCGTGGATGAGGCTCGACAGGGCATCGGCCGGGTCGCCGTTGAGGAGGATGTCGAGCTTGCAGAGCCTCGCCGGGCGGAAGCCTGAGACATGGTAGTCGAACGAGGCGTAGCCCTTGGATATGGACTTCAGCTTGTCGTAGAAGTCGAAGACCACCTCCGACAAAGGCAGGTCGTAGCTGAGCTCGACGCGGTCGGTCGTGATGTAGTGCTGGCCGATGAGCGTCCCTCTCTTATCCATGCAGAGCTTCATGATGGGGCCGTAGAAATCGGCCTTGGTGATGATCTGGGCACGGATGAAGGGCTCTTCTATGTGGTCGATGAGTGTCGGGGCCGGGAGACCGGAAGGGTTATGGACATCCACTACGTCGCCCTTTGTCGTGTAGACTTTATAGGAAACGTTTGGGACGGTCGTGATGACATCCATGTTGAATTCACGGAAAAGGCGCTCCTGGACTATCTCCAGGTGGAGAAGTCCGAGGAAGCCGCAGCGGAAACCGAAGCCGAGAGCCAGCGAGGACTCGGGCTCATAGACGAAGGCCGCATCGTTGAGTCGGAACTTCTCGAGGGTCGCGCGGAGCTCCTCATATTTCGAAGCGTCGACGGGGTACATGCCGGCGAAGACCATCGGCTTCACCTCCTCGAACCCGGCGATAGCTTCCTTGCAGGGCCTCTCGACGTGGGTGATAGTGTCGCCCACGCGCACCTCGACGGCGCTCTTGATGCCGGAGATGATGTAGCCCACGTCGCCCGTCGAGATCCTCTCGCGCGGGCTGAGCTTGAGCTTCAGCACGCCTACCTCTTCGGCCTCATATTCCCTGCCTGTGGAGACGAATTTCACCTTGTCGCCGACCGCGATGCTGCCGTTAACGACCTTGAAATACGCGATGATCCCCCTGAAGGAGTTGAACACGGAGTCAAAGATGAGGGCCTGAAGCGGCGCGTCGGGATCTCCCACCGGCGCCGGGACCTTGTCCACGATGGCGTCAAGCACGGCCTGCACGCCTTCGCCAGTCCTCGCAGAGACTTTGTAAACGTCCTCCGGCTCGCAGCCTAGAAGGTCGCAGACCTGATCGGTCACGACCTCCACCTGTGCGGAGTCCATGTCGATCTTATTGAGCACTGGGATGATCTCCAGACCGTGATCGACGGCCTGATAGAGATTGGAGATAGTCTGCGCCTGAATGCCCTGGGAGGCATCCACGACCAGCAGCGCCCCTTCGCAGGAGGCGATGCTGCGGGAGACCTCGTAGGAGAAGTCGACGTGGCCGGGAGTGTCGATAAGGTTGAGAAGATAGGTCTCCCCGTCCCTGCGGTACTCCATCTGGATGGCGTGGCTCTTTATCGTGATGCCTTTCTCGCGCTCAAGATCCATGTCGTCGAGCACCTGGTTTTCCATCTCGCGGGAATTGACCGTGCTGGTAAGCTCCAGCAGGCGGTCGGCGAGGGTGCTCTTGCCGTGGTCGATGTGCGCAATGATGCAGAATTTGCGAATAGTCATCATAACCTACAAATAGACAAAGAAGTTCGTCTATTTGTCATATGGACAACGACTGGAAAAAACTCCTAGGA
>JAGCDT010000015.1 GCA_017651045.1 Bacteroidales bacterium
GAATCCTTTTCTCCAGGGCTTCCTGGATATACGGTCCTTTTTTAAGTGAACGACTCATGATAATTCAGTTTAATTCCGTTATTTCTTTCTTCTTTCGATGATGAACCTGTTGGAAGTCGCCTTCGGGTTGCGAGTCTTATAGCCCTTTGCAGGGAGACCCTTGCGGGACCTCGGGTGACCACCGGAAGCGCGGCCTTCACCACCACCCATCGGGTGATCGTGGGGGTTCATGACGACACCCCTGTTGTGAGGCCTGCGGCCGAGGTGACGGGTGCGTCCCGCCTTGCCGTCGGACTCCAGGTTGTGATCTGCGTTGGACACGGTGCCCACGGTCGCGCGGCAGGAAGCGGGGACCATCCTGGTCTCGCCCGAAGGGAGACGGAGGATAGCGTACTTGCCTTCACGTGCGGCGAGCTGAGCGAACGTACCGGCGGAACGTGCCATTGCGGCACCCTGGCCGGGACGGAGCTCGATCGCGTGGACGAGCGTACCCACAGGAATTTCGCTGAGAGGAAGGCAGTTGCCCATCTCGGGAGCGACACCGCTGCCGGACTCGACAATCTGGCCGACCTTGATGCCCGCAGGAGCGATGATGTACCTCTTCTCACCGTCCTCATACTGGACGAGAGCGATACGGGCGCTGCGGTTAGGATCGTATTCAACAGTAAGGACAGTGGCTTTGCAAGCGTCTTTGTCGCGGAGGAAGTCGATGATACGATACATCCTCTTGTGGCCGCCGCCGCGATAGCGGACAGTCATCTGGCCGGTGTTGTTGCGGCCGCCTGTTGACTTAAGGGGAGTAAGGAGACCCTTGTAGGGCTTCTTCGCAGTGATCTCGTCGAAAGCGCTGATGGCTTTGTTTCTCTGACCGGGAGTCACCGGTTTGTACTTCTTGATTGCCATAGTTCAGTCTCCTTTAGATGTTAGCGTAGAAATCAATCTTATCTTCACCTGCAAGAGTGACATAAGCCTTCTTGAAGTGGTTCATCCTGCCGCGGAGGATACCGGCCTTGGTGTAGCGTGACTTACGCTTACCGTGGTAATTGACGGTGTTGACGGAAGCGACGTTGACGCCGTAGGTCTGCTCGACGGCATTCTTGATCTCGATCTTGTTGGCGGAGCGCTCCACGATGAAGCCGTAGCGGTTGCGCTTCTCGGTCTCAGTGGTAAGTTTCTCCGTGACTATAGGTTTGAGTAAAATTCCCATTGCTGCGTCTCCTTTACTTTACCCTTGACGAAAGGATGTCCTGGACGCCGTCAACGAGAACGAGCGACTTGGCGTTCATGATCTCGTAGGTGCTGATTTCGTCCACGGTGATAACCTTTACGTTCTGGAGGTTTCTGGATGAAAGATAAATGTTCTCGGAGTTGGAAGGGAGGACGAAGAGAACTTTCCTGTCACCTGCCTTGATAGCGGAAAGGATGGAAAGGAATTCCTTGGTCTTCGGAGCTTCCATTGCGAAGGGCTCTACAAGCACGATGCTCTCTTCCTTGGCCTTGTAGGAAAGGGCGGAGAAGCGGGCGAGCTGCTTGACCTTCTTGTTGAGCTTGCTGCGGTAATCGCGGGGCTTCGGACCATGGATATTGCCACCACCGACGAATGTGCCGGCTTTGAGCGAGCCATGACGTGCGCCGCCGCCGCCTTTCTGGCGACCGAGCTTCTTGGTGGAATAAGCAACCTCGCTTCTGTCCTTTGTCTTGGCAGTGCCCTGGCGCTGGTTGGCGAGATACTGGACGACGTCGAGCCAGATCACGTGGTCGTTGGGCTCGATACCGAACACTTTTTCGTCAAGGACGACCTTCTTTCCCGAAGGGGTACCGTCGATTTTCAAAACATTCAGTTCCATAACTTACGCCTCCAAAATTAAATAAGAACCTTTGGCTCCGGGAACGGAACCCTTGACAACGAGAAGATTGTTCTCGGGGATGACCTTGACAACCTGAAGGTTGAAGACCTTCACTCTCTCATCGCCCATGTGTCCTGCCATACGCATTCCGGGGAATACGCGTGAAGGCCATGAGGATGCACCCATTGAACCGGGGTGACGGAGACGGTTGTGCTGGCCGTGGGTGCGGCCGCCGACACCGGCGAATCCGTGGCGCTTGACAACGCCCTGGAAGCCTTTACCCTTAGACGTGCCGACGATGTCTACGAAAGTGACGTCCTCAGTGATGACATCAGCAAGCGTGACGGTGTCGCCGAGCTTGAGTTCTCCCGCGAAATCGGCCGGGAATTCGACCAGTTTCTTTTTGGGAGTGGTTCCTGCCTTTTCGAAGTGGCCTTTGAGGGCCGCGCTGGTGTGCTTCTCTTTCTTTTCGTCATAGGCAAGCTGTACGGCGGCATAACCATCTTTTTCTACCGTACGCACCTGCGTGACAACACACGGACCAGCCTCAACAACGGTGCATGGAATATTTTTTCCATCAGCACCAAAGACGGAAATCATTCCGACTTTCTTTCCAATTAATCCAGGCATTTGGTGTAACTAATTGTTAATGAATATATTATCTAACCCGCACACATTTTGCGGGCTGCAAATATACGATTATTTTTCTGATTTTCAATCAGTTTTCAACAATTTTTTCAACACTGATTGAATCAGGACGCTACCTGTACTTCTTGAAGTCAGGCAGGGCTAGATGGGAAAGGAACTCACGGACGGTCGGCTCGTTCTTGGGGCAGACGAGCAGGGCGTCCGGGGTGTCGATCACAAGATAATCCTTGAGGCCCTTGACGGCCACTATTTTTCCATCGATACTGCTGTAGACTATCGAGCCCTGAGAGTCCGAAACGAGGCTTTTCGGCGCGAAGATCAGAGGGTCCTTGCCATTGCCGAAAGCGTCATATAAAGCGTTCCATGAGGACACGTCGTCCCAGCCGAATTTTGCGGGATATATCCAGGCTATGCCCGTCTTTTCCATCACGCCGTAGTCGATGGAGACCTTGGGGCAGTCTGCGTAGGCCCTTTCAATGAAGGCCTTCTCGTCCGGCGTGCCGAGATTCATCTCCCAGCCGACGAACAGGCGCGTGACTTCCGGAATGAGCTCCTCCATCTCCTTGCGGAGGGTCTCGGCGGAGCTGATCACGATACCGCTGTTCCAGAAGAACTCGCCGCTGCGCACGAACACCTCGGCGAGGGCGGCGGAAGGCTTCTCGGTGAAGGTCTTCACCTTGAGAGGCTTGCCCGGCTCGGAGGATACGTCGCCACCGAGAGCCTGGATGTAGCCGAAGTCGGTGTCCGGCCTGGTCGGAACTATGCCGATGGACATGAGTATATTCCGGCCTGACGCCTTTTCGATTGCGTCGGTGACGGCACCGAAGAACGCCTCATCTTCCTTGATCACAAGGTCCGACGGCGAGACCAGCATCATCGCTTCAGGATCCTTCTGCAAAAGGGTATAGGTGGCATAGGCGATACACGGGGCGGTGTTGCGGGAATACGGCTCCAGAATGAGGTTCTCCTCACTGATCTCCGGCAGCAGGGAAAGGGCGAGGTCGCGATAGCGCGAAAGGGTCACGACATAGATGTTTTCCTTCGGGAACACCTTGGAATATCTCGCATAGGTGCTTTGGAGGAAACATTTCCCGCCGTCGGGAGTGGTCTGAAACTGTTTCGGCTTGCTTTCCCTTGCTACCGGCCAGAACGACGTTCCGCCGCCACCAGCCATTATAATGCAGTAATTGTGTTTCATATTGGTCATTAGTTATGTGTACATTGGAATCCAGGCGGAGGGGTAGTAGGTTATGGTGTGGGTGCTGCCCTCGAAAATGACGGTGACGATGTCGAAAAAGACTTCGAGGCTGCTGCCGACCTCCTCGCAGTTGAGGTAGTGGAGAGCGGCGGAGGTGATCCTGCGCCTTTTGGCGGAATCGACCTTGGAGGTCGGATCCTCCGCGATGGGGGCGACGAGGCTTTTGACCTCGACGAAGTGGAGGCCGTCCTTAGCCTTGGTGATAAGGTCCACCTCGAGGTGGCCGGCGCGGTAGTTACGCTCCAGGACGATGTGGCCGAGGCTCTCAAGGTGCTTGCCGGCGAGTCTTTCGCCGAGCGCCCCGCATTCTTTCTTTGTCATCGGTGCCATCATCCAAAATCAACTATAGTCACACCGCTTCCGCCGAACTGCACATGCTCGTCACGCACGGAAGAGACGGCAGGAATGGTCTTGAGATACTTCTGCACCTCCTCGTGGAGGGCGCCGGTGCCCTTGCCGTGAAGTATCCTCACGGTCGGGACATCCAGCATTATCGCGTCGTCTATGTAGCGCGCCACCTTTTCGATGGCATCGGCCACCCTCTCGCCGCGTATGTCGATCTCAGGACGGAAGGAGAGCTTGCGCTCCTCTATCGCCGGGTCGCGGCGAAGGAGCGGAGTGTGCGAAATCTCCTTCACCGCCGAGCGATATTCGTTGGAAGTGACCTTCTCCACCCTGTCGCGAGTGACGCGGGTCGTGATATTGCCTATAGCCACGGACAGGGCCTTCTGGGACACCTTGACCACCTCGCCGACAAGGCCGCTGTCCTTGAGGCGGACCTTCTCGCCGACGGAGACCGGGCCGCTGCGGAATGCGGCGAGCTTCCTTTCGGCCTCCTCTTCCGGAGTCGGGGCGGAAGGATCCTGCCCGGAGCGGATGCGCTTACGGCGGTTTTCCCGCTCGCGCCTCTGCTCGAGGTCCTGGATCTTCTTTTCGAGGTATTGGTCGCGGTCCTGGGAGTCGGTCTCTTTTTTCTGGCCCAGCGCGCCTATGAAGCGTCCGAGCTCCTCGCGGGCTTCTTTGGTCGCACCCTTTTCGGCCCCGGTCTCGCGGATGGTGCGGATGGTGGCCTCAACCTGGCGGTTGGCGTCCTTAACTATCTGCTCGGCCTCCTTCTTCGCTTCGTCGAGGATGCTTTTTCGCAGGGTGCGAATGTCTTCGAGCTCCTTCTGGTAGCGGCCGGTGATGTTCTCGAGGGTCTTGTCGGTCGCACGGATCTTCTGAATCTTTTCATCCAGAATCCTCCTGTTGCGGGCTATATGGCGCAGGTTTTTCTCAATGCCGACATACTCCTCGCCGGCCCTTGTCTCGGCGTCCTTGACCACATTTTCGGGGATACCGATCTTGCGGGCAAGCGCGAAAGCGAAAGAACTGCCGGGGACTCCGGTCTCGAGCTTGAAAAGCGGCTCTATCCTGTCCGAATCGAATAGCATGGCGCCATTGATGACGGCGCTGTCCGGAGCGGAGGCGTAGAGCTTAAGATTCGTGTAGTGGGTCGTGATGACGCCGTAGGAGCCCCTGGCCTCGAGCGAGGAGAGAATAGCCTCGGCGATGGCTCCGCCAGCGGCCGGCTCGGTCCCGGAGCCGAATTCATCGATAAGCACGAGGGTCTTGCCGTCGGCCTTCTGGAGCATCTCCTTCATATCCTCAAGGAATGAGGAATAGGTCGAGAGGTCGTTGTCGATGGACTGGTCGTCGCCGATGGACACTATGATGCGGTTGAATATAGGGAGCTCGGAGGTCTCCGAGGTCGGGATGAGCATGCCCCACTGGAACATATACTGAAGCAGTCCCGTCGTCTTCAGGCAGACCGACTTGCCGCCGGCATTGGGGCCCGATATGAGGAGGATTCTCTTCGAGGGGGTAAGGGTCAGGGTCAGCGGGACAATTTCGCGCCCCTCCTTCCTCAGGGCCTTCTCCAGGATGGGATGGCGGGCCTTCCTGAGGTTGAGCTCACCGTTGTCGGAGATTATCGGCGCTCCGGCGATCATGTCGAGGGCAGTCTGGGCCTTCGCCATCATGAAATCGAGCTCTCCTATATAGACCGCGGACTCTTTTATTTCCGGAATATACGGACGCAGGAACTCGGTAAATGCTGATAGGATTGCCGCAATCTCCCTCGTCTCGGCGAAATGGAGCTCGGCTATCTCGTTGGTCAGCTCCACTATCTCGGCGGGCTCGATAAAGGTGGTCTTGCCCGTCGTGGACTCGTCGTAGACGAATCCCTGGAGCTTTCTCTTGTGGGCCGAATGGACGGGGATGAGCATCTTGCCGTCACGCATGGCGACGCCGGCGTCGGCGTCCGCGATGCCGTCCTGCTGGGCCTTGCGAAGGATGGCGGCCATCCTTTTCGACACCTGGCTTTCCTTATCTTTGATCTCGCGGCGGATCTCCTGAAGCCTTGGCGAGGCAGAGTCCTTCATCTCGCCGCTTTTATCGAGAAGCAGATCTATCCTTCTCTGCACCTCGGAGAAGTACTCGATCTTTGACGAGAACTTCTTTAGGCAGGGATAGACGCCGTCCTTGACGCCATGGAAAAAGCTCGTGGCCTTACGGACAGTCTCGGTAAGGGTCTTGAGCTTGCCGAGGGACAGGAGGTCGATCACTCCGGACTCTTCCAGCGGAACGAGGAAATTGAGGCAGTCCACATAGCCGGAAGTAGGGAAGGAATCCTCGAACATGAGGATGAGGCGCATCTCGTCGGTAAGGAGGATGCGGCGGCGTATTTCGGACGGATCTGTGGAGAAAAGCTCGCTCTGTACCCTGTCGGCAGCATAGTCTGTCATGCACCGGTCCTGGACCATCCGCCTCACCCGGTCGAAACCGAGTTTTTCCTCGACTTTTGAGGCCATTACGCTCATACGGCCTCCTCGGCGCCCGCCGACAGCGATGCGCCTATCTTGAGCTTAAGCTCGTTTCTGCCTTGGATTTCAGTGACGATGCCGCTGTTGACGAAGACGATGTGGCCGCTCTCTTCGGAGACCACGATCACGTCGGCGTCGCTCTCTTCAGAGATACCGACGGCAGCCTTGTGGCGCATGCCGTAGTCGGGAGGGAGATTGGTCGACGAGGTGATGGGGAGGGTGCAGCGGGCCGCCACTATGCGGTTGCCTTCTATTATCATCGCGCCGTCGTGGAGGGGGGAATTCTTGAAGAAGAGATTCATTATCAGACGACGGTTGACGACGGCGTCTATCTTGTCGCCGGTGTCGATGATGTAGTCGAGAGAGGTCTTGTGGGGAAGGACGATAAGGGCGCCGGTCTTCGTCTTGGACATGGAGATGCAGGCCTCGGTGATCTCGTTGACGGAACTGCCGTCCATCGCGTTGCCCTTGACCCCGAAAATCTTCGTTATGATCGCCCTCGTGCGCCGCGAGAAGGCGGAATTGCCGCCTATGCGGTTGAGGAAGTGACGGATTTCGGGCTGGAATATGACGACAAGGGCCAGGACGCCGACGTCGAGGATCGTGTTCATGAGGGCCGTCATCATCTTCATGTCGAGGGCCGAGACTATCACCTCGATTATAAGAAGGAGGATCAGGGCGATGAAAATGTTGAGAGCCGAGGAATCACGGATCCACCTGAACACGAAAAAGATGACGAGCGCCACCATGATTATGTCCAGCACGTCCGCAAGGCCGAACTGCATAAAACTGAATATTGACAGCGTCTTCATCAAATGCAAAATTAATCAAAATTATATTACCTTTGAAGTCTCATGACAAAAGTTCTGAAATTCGGAGGGTCTTCAGTCGCGGACGCAACGGCGATTTCGCGAGTGTTGGACATTGTGGAGGCGGAAGCCCGCGACGGGAAAATAATTCTCGTCCTTTCGGCCATTAGCGGATGCACCGACGCGCTTCTCTCGGGCGAGGAAAACGCCCTGGAGAAAATCCATTCCCGCCACCTGCGGATCATCGGCCGTCTCTTCACCGGCGAGCAGAAAGATGCCGCCGAGAAGGATTTCGAAGGACTCTTTGTCGCAATGAAAGCCGCCCCGGAGAGCGAAAGGGTCACTTTCGGCGAGATTTTCTCGACCACCATCCTTGCCCGCAAGCTCTCCTGCGAAGGCTTCCGCACTGTCTGGACTGATTCCAGAAAATGCATAGTCAAAGGCGACATTCCCCTGACATATTCCCGCATCCGCGAAGCTGTCGCGGACGATGCCGACATCTATGTCGCTCCGGGCTTCATAGCCTCGACGCCGGACGGGATCCCGACGACCCTCGGCCGCGGCGGTTCCGACTACAGCGCCGCCCTTTATGCCGCTGCTATCGGCGCCGATTCCCTTGAAATATGGACCGATGTCCCCGGTATCATGACAGCCAACCCGAAGAAGGCCGGCGCGGCCAGGACTATCCCGCTGATGTCCTATTCCGCGGCGCTCAGGATGGCCGACGGCGGAGCGAAGGTGCTCTACCCGCCGACCGTGGTCCCGGCCCGCGACGCAGGCATCGGATTCCGCATACTCAACACCTTCGACCCTTCGGCCGGAGGGACGCTGGTCTCCGGAGAGGATTCCGTCCCGGGATGGATCGGCGTCGCCGACCGTGAGGACGGACTCATCACGCTAGTAGGCGGCGGTCTCGAAGACCCCGCAAGCGCAGTCGACAGGGTCCTCAGCGCCCTGCGCCACAGCGGTATCCAGCCCCTCTCCATCACCCCGATCGAAAAGGACCTCACGCTTCAAGTCTCTCCTTCCGTCATTCCGGAAGCCGTTAAGACCATCCACCGCGAGTTCTTCGAAAGTGCACCGGTAAGGAATATCAGGATTTTCATCGCAGGTGCCGGAGCAGTCGCTTCCGCGCTTCTGGAGACCATCAACAAAAGCGCCTCCCAGATTGCGGAAAGGACAGGCAAGCGCCTTGTCGTCTGCGGCATCGCCTCGTCGAAGCTTTCGCTTGTCGAAAAAGGCGGACTGGATCCTTCGACGGCCATCAGTGCCCTCGCAGAAAAGGGAGACTCTCTCCCCTTCGTGGAGAAAGTTCTCAAGGAAGAGAGCGAGGGGGCATTCTTCGTCGACTGCACCGACAGCCACACCATCTACAGCGACTACGAGAGGCTTCTCGAAAGCGGCTTCGGTGTGGTGTCCTCCAATAGGCGCTCCTTCGCCGTCCCGTTCGTCAACTACGCTGCCATCAGGGCAGCTTCGCTCCGAAGCGGCTCTCCGCTCCGCTATGAGACGACAGTCGGCGCCGCCCTTCCCGTGCTGGAGTCAATCTCCCGCAGCGCCAACGCCTCGGACGAGATAGTCTCGATCGAAGCCGTTGTCTCCTGCACGCTCAACCGCATACTCTCCGAGTACCGCGGCGATGAGAGTTTCTCCTCGCTGGTCCTCAAGGCCAGCCGCGACGGCATCACCGAGCCTGATCCCCGCGTCGACCTTGGCGGCGGCGACGCTCTCCGCAAGCTCCTTATCCTCGCCCGTGAGGCGGGCATAGCCCTCGAGGCTTCGGACGTCGCCATTGAGCCTGTGACCGGCGGCAGCCTCGACGGCCTCTCCATCGAGGAGGTCTTCACCGCCCTCGAGGAGCGCGAGGAGTACTTCGCCGGCCTCTACCACTCCGCCGCGGAAAAGGGCCTCAAACTCCGCTTCACCGCCTCCCTCGAGCGCTCCGCCGACCAGGGCTATGTCGCAGCCATACGGCTCAAGGCCGTAGACCAGCGCCATCCCGCCTATCACCTCCGCGGCACGGAGAACGCCATCATCATCCGCAGCGCCTTCCACCCCTACCCGCTCGTCATCTCCGGCGCAGGCGAGGGCGCGGGCGAAGCAGCCTCCTCCCTCCTCAACGATATTTTAAAGTAATTTAGGCTATACCTCCTGGCTTCCAGATGCGGAAGCTGCCGCAGAGGTGGAGCATTGCGAGGTAGTGGACCAGGCCGTCGTAGTAGCGGTACTGGCCTGTTGCATAATATGCATCCCAGGCCATTTGGAGATTCTTTTTAATGATATCCTCATAGCCATCCTCGCCCATGAGCGCATAGCAAGCCACGGCATTACATCCCCTTTCACCCAGAGTGTATGATTCCGAACCATTCGAGCCGTCCCAGTTGAAACGGGCGTGCTGATAGTTATCGGATTCAAAGAAATCGATTATCCGCTTTGCCATCCTGGTTTCCCGCTCGGTATCCACCCCGAAAAGGTAATAGTCGGCGCCGAAGTTCATAGCACAGCGCATAGCGTAGACATAGTATCTTGTGGCGTTTGAGTAATAACTGACGGTACGCGGAGTCCCGTCGAAATTGTTGATATCCGGAAATAGTCCAGATTGGGCATTTGAACTCTTGTACAGATGATCACGAGTGGCGGACAGCGCTCCTGTCCACTTGTCCGTATTTGTCGTCGACCAGCGGGAAAACATTTCTAAAAAGGCCGGAAGATCGTTCGCGGGACAAGTGAAATTTATTTCGTTGCCCTGCGGCATATACGTAATGATGGAGTAGTCTTCATTGAAAAGCTTGTGATTGGCGTTCCCCCACATTTTATCCAGAATATACTGCGCATCTTCTTTTAACTGAGCATCATCCCAGCGGTGGGCCGCTAACAGCAACGACGCTATAAAATACATCTGTGCTTCCGGGCGGACCATATCGTCACCACCCGAACCAGTGACCTCACGGATACCCGCAAAATAACCGTCCAAGTCCCCGCCTTTATACCACATATGGTTCTTGGCCCATTTCCACAGTTTGCCAAACTCCTCCCAATGATTGGTCTGCACGCAAATCATCATTCCATACGCCATACCTTCGGCCTTCACGTTGTTTTCGTTAGTGTCCAAGATATACGCCTCCGTACCACTGTCGTAATAGACTTTTGAATTGTTGTCTCCCTTAAAATAATGGTTCCAAAGGTCGTCAAGCTTATCCTGGATTTCCTTATCAGTCTTGCCGAGATATGTCTTGAAGGGACTGGTGTAGTCGCCGGTGAAAAAAGCGCCCGGATATTCAGGATCCTGAGGATCGTTCTGCTGGCCATTTTCAGAGGCAATGTTGCCGTCCTTTTTGCAAGCTAAAGCAAGAAGCATCATCAGAATTACAAACAGTTTTTTCATAGCACTATGATTTTAACGGAGTAAATCTTCAAGCCGGACGGAGCCGGAAGTCTTTTCGTCACGGTATTTAACAATGACTGGGCAGTAGAGATGGACACCGGAAGCGAGAGGCTTGCCGTCGCGCACGATGGGCTTGCTGCCGGAGACGACCACCGCGCCGCGCGGGATGACGATGCGGCCGTCGGCATTGCGGCGGATAAATTCGCCAGTCGTAGCGTCGAATACGGCTGTGGAGGAAGTGATGATGACGCCCGAAGCGATGACAGCCCCCTCCTGGACTATCGTCCCCTCGTAGATGCCGCAGTTGCCGCCGATGAAGGCACCGTCCTCGATGATGGTAGGCATCGCGCCGGCGGGCTCAAGCACGCCGCCGATCTGAGTCGAGGCAGAAATGTGGATATGTTTACCCACCTGGGCGCATGAGCCAATCGTCACATGAGAGTCCACCATGGTCCCCTCGCCGACATACGCGCCGACGTTGACATAGGCCGGAGGCATGACGATCGAGCCGGGGGCGAGGTAAGCGCCCCTGCGGATGCTGCTGCCGCCGGGCACGATCCTGACGCCGTCGGCCTGGGAGAATTTCCTCACGGGGAAGGTCTCCTTGTCGAAGAAGGAGAACTGCCCCTCGGACATATCCTTTATGGCCCCCAGGCGGAAGCCGGCAAGGATAACCTCCTTGACCCAGGCGTTGACTTTCCACTCGCCGTCGATCTTCTCGGCGACCCTTATCTGTCCTTTTTCAAGGCCTTCTATGACCTCATTGAAGCGCTCAAGTGTGATGTTTTCCATAAATATCTGTTTAAAGCAGCCCTTTATCAAGCAGCAGCTGGGCAATCTGGACGGCGTTGGTGGCGGCACCCTTGCGGAGGTTGTCGCTCACGCACCAGAAGTTGAGGCCGTTCTCGATGGAGAAATCGCGGCGTATGCGCCCGACGAAGACCTCGTCCTTCCCCCATGCATACAGCGGCATAGGATAGAGTTTCTTGGAAGGATCGTCCTGTACGACGACCCCGCTCATCCCGGCCAACAGCTCCCTCACGCGCTCGAGCGTGAAGGGCTTTTTCAGCTCCACGTTGACCGACTCCGAGTGCCCGCCCTGGACAGGGACACGCACGGTCGTCGCAGTGATCGCAATGGAGTCGTTGCCAAGGATTTTCCTGGTCTCGTTGACCATTTTCATCTCCTCTTTGGTGTAGCCGTTGTCGAGGAAGGAGTCGATGTGTGGAAGGATGTTCTGGTCGATGGGATAGGGATATATCATCTCGATATCCGTCTCGCCGGCACGCTCCGCGTTCATCTGGGCGATGGCCTTGTAGCCTGTCCCCGTGACGCTCTGGTAAGTAGAGACAACTATCCTCTTAATGCCGTACTCCTTCTCAAGCGGAGCAAGTGCCATCACCATCTGGATGGTCGAGCAGTTGGGATTCGCTATGATATAGTCATCGGGGCCGAGCAGATCGCCGTTAATCTCCGGCACGATGAGCTTCTTCCCGGGATCCATCCTCCAGAAGGAGGAGTTGTCCACCACGCGGCAGCCTATGGCCGCAAACTGAGGGGCAAGGGACTCCGACACTGCGCTCCCGGCGCTGAACAGCGCGAGGGAAGGCTTCGCCGCAAGGGCATCTTCGGGACGCATGACCGTCCATTCCTTACCGCAGAAACTCACTTTCCGGCCCACCGATTTTTCGGATGCGACCGGAAGAAGCTCCGTCACGGGGAACTTCCTCTCTTCAAGCACCTGGAGCATTCTCCGGCCCACAAGGCCCGTGGCTCCTACTACCGCAACTTTCATAATATTACTTCACTAAATTCATGAACACCGGGGTGGGATTCGGTGAGAAGAGCGGCGGCGACGGCACCGGCGGCGAGCCCCTTGCGGGAGAACGCCTCGTGGCGGAGCGTCAGCCTGTCGCAGGAGGACAGGAAATCCACCGTGTGGATCCCCGGCACCTCACCCTCGCGGACGGAGGAGATCTCCGGGCTCGCGCCAAGCGACTCCTCGATGATCGCGCCGAGGGATTTTGCCGTCCCGGACGGCGCGTCGAGCTTATGGATGTGATGCACCTCCTCGACGGACGGCGTATATCCGGCCCCGCGAAGCACCTCGCAGGCCTTTCGCGTCGCGGCGAAAAGCGCATTCACACCGATCGAGAAATTGGAGGCATATATCAGCGTGGTCCCGTTTTCACGGAAGCACTCGAGCACTTCGTCCTTGATGTCGTTCCACCCCGTCGTCCCCACGACCGCGGCCTTGAAGTGCTCCGCAATGAAGCGGTAGTTGGCCTTGAATGACTCCGGCCAGGTGAAATCGATACACACGCACTCCTTCGCCACCTCCGGATCCGTCGCGGCGATATCCTCGCTGGCTTCCACCAGCTCTATTCCTTTCTCATTAAGCTCCGCCTCAACCATATGTCCCATCTTCCCATATCCGCTTATTATTACCTTCATTTCTTTTACGTTTTAAATATCTGTTCCGTTTACAAAAACATACCCTTTTTGTGCACCGACCTACCATTTTCACCATTCCGTGTACAAAATCACCCTGTTTTTGTACACCACTCCTCTTTTTTTTCGGCTCGTGTGCAAAAAGCGGCCTTTTTGCATACCAACCGGCCGAAACCTACGGCTCGTAGGCAAAAACGACCTGTTTTGCCTACGGCTCGTGCGCGACGGCCGCCGTCAGGGCGTGGAACATTGCCACATAGAGGTCGACCGCGCGGTCGAGGTCGGCGAGGAGGATGTGCTCGTCGGAGCGGTGGGCGAACCTGATGGAGCCCGGGCCACAGATGGCCTTGTGGGTGAAATTGGTGAGGTGAGGTGCGTCGCTGCCGAAGGCGACAGGGGCGCTCTCGAAGCCCTCCAGAGTCAAATACTCTGCCGGGGAGTCGCCACCATATGTGGCAACCTCAACCCTCTCGCGCGGCTTCATCATCCAGCGCATCACAGCTTCGTCGGTCTCCACCGTGGTGCGGAAATAAACCCTGCAGGAGAGATCGGGCGAAAGGATGTTCTGGGGGTTGTCGCTGCGAAGCAGTCCAATGTTGTAGGTCAGGCCCTCCTTGTCGGAGACGAACTCACGCAGTGCATTGGCGAAATCCACGAAAAGCTCCACGGCGCTCACGCCGAACTCCGGATAGCCGGAGTGGAAGGCCTCGCCGCGGAAACTGACGGCGAAAGCCTTGGTCCCCTTGCTTCTGCTGACCATACGGCACTCCGTCGGCTCGCCGACAATGAGATACGGCGCCCTGAACGACGTCCTGGCGAAAGCCCTGGCTCCGAACGAGCCGGTCTCCTCGCCGCTGAGAAGCAGCAGGCCGAAGCCGCTCCGCCCCTCTGACTCAAGCTGCTTGCAGGCCGAATACATCGCGATTATCTGCCCCTTGGCATCGCAGGTGCCGCGTCCGCAGACCCTGTCCTCCTTGAACTTTGGAGGGATATAGGGCCTCACTGTGTCCATATGGGTACAGAACACCACCTCGGGAGTCCCCCAGCTGAAAAGCAGGTTCTCAGTCCCGTCACCTACCTCGAAGCGCTCCAGCGACGGAGCATCGAGCCGCTCTGCAAGCAGCTCGGAAAGCGCCCGTTCGCGACCGCTCGAGGAGTCCACGGAGAGTATTTCCCTGAAAAGATCCTGGTCCATATCGATTAAGATTAGACCTTCAGCCCTGCGAGGACACGCTCAAGGAGAAGGGTTGTCTTCTCCGAAGCGGGCACCAGGGGAAGGCGGAGGGAATTGTCCATGAGGCCGAGAAGCGACATCGCCGCCTTGGCAGGGATAGGGTTGCTCTCCACGAACAGGGCGTGGAAAAGCGGGGAGAGCTTGTGGTGGAGCTCACGGGCCTTGGGCATGTCGTCGGCGAGAAGCGCCTCGGTGAGGGCGACCATCTCGGCAGGGGCGACATTGGAAGCCACTGAGATAACGCCAGCGGCGCCCGTCGCCATCAGCGACAGGGTCTCGTCGTCATTGCCGCTGAGCACGGAAAATCCTTCCGGAGCGCGGCGGATGATACTGCTGATCTGGGCGTAACGGCCGGAAGCCTCCTTCACGGCCACGATGTTCGGCACGTCCTCCGAAAGGCGGACTACGGTGTCGGCCTCGATATTGGCCCCCGTGCGGCCGGGGACATTATAGATCACTATCGGCTTGGATGTTGCCGCAGCCACCTCTTTGAAGTAGGCATAGAGGCCATCCTGGGTCGGCTTGTTGTAGTAGGGCACCACTATGAGGAACGCGTCGACGCCATAGCGCTCGAGCGCCTTCATATTGGAAATCGTGCCCGAAAGGGAGTTGGTCCCTCCACCGACGACCACCGGCCTGCTGGCGCAGTGGGCTTTTGCGATCTTGAGGACCTCGACGCGCTCTTCGAGGGAGAGGCAGGGAGTCTCGCCTGTAGACCCGAGGGGAACGAGGAAGTGGATCCCGGCTTCCACCTGCCGGTCAACGCTCGCGGCGAAAGCGTCGTAATCGACGCCCTGCCCCTTGAAGGGGGTCAGCAGGGCGGTGCCGCAGCCTCTTAAAATCACTTTTTCCATATGGCCGATTTGATAATACCGGAAAGAAGCTCTATGCCTGGCTCCATCCGGGTGGTGTCCATGAATGAGAAATTGAGCCGCATGGTGTTGCGGTGGGATCCGTCCACGAAGAAGAACGAACCGGCGACATAAGCGACTCCGGCCGAAAGGGCCTCGTCGTACATAGCCACCGTGTCCACCCCCTCCGGGAGCGTGACGAAAAGGAACAAGCCGCCATCCGGATGAGTCCAGCTCACACCTTCAGGCATATACTTCTCCAGAAGGGAAAGCAGCAGGTCACGCTTGCCGCGATAGAGCTCTACCGTCGCGGCGAGATTTCTGTCGAGCTCGCCGCTTGTGAGATATTCCGCCGCGAGATACTGGTCGAACACGGGAGGACACAGGTCCAGCGCCTGCTTGCAGACATATATCTGCTCCAGAAGCTCTTCCGGACCGAGTATCCAGCCGAGCCGCAGGCCCGGGGCGAATATCTTCGAGAAGCTCCCCAGATGGAGAGTCATCTCGGGAGCGAGGGAATATATCGTCGGAAGCTGCTCCCCGCTGTAGCGAAGCTCGCGGTAGGGGCTGTCCTCAACGATGATGAAATCCTCCCTGCGAGCCCTTTCCACCAGCGCCTCCCTCTCGGCAAGGGTCATGGTCTCGCCGGAAGGGTTGCGGAAGTCCGGGATAGCATAGAAGAACTTGACCGTACTTCCCACCGGAGCCTCCCCGGCATACACCTTCGCCCGGTAGGACCGGAACGACTGGATGGCGCCGAGATAGGTCGGGGCGGTCGTGAGGATAGCATCGCCGGGGTTGACGAGTATCCTCGTGCAGACATCTATTCCCTGCTGGGAGGAAGTCGTTATCTGGACATTGCGGACATCGACCCCGTAGCGGGCCGCAATGGCCTCCCGGAGCTCCGGGACACCTTGCGTAGCGCCGTACTGCAAAGCCTTGGCGCCATATTTATGCACCACGGCCTCGCTGAGGACCGACATCCTCTCCAGCGGAAAAGTCTCCGCGGACGGATAGCCGCCAGCGAAAGAATATATCGCCGACAGGTCCACCTTTCTGAAGATCTCCCTCACGGGAGACCTCATGAAAGACGGCACATCGTCCGAGAAGAATTTCCTATAGTCCATGGGAATTTATTCCGCTTTAGGGTCGAGTTTGATCTGGAGCTCCTCGAGCTGGACGTCGTCAATC
>JAGCDT010000016.1 GCA_017651045.1 Bacteroidales bacterium
ATTTCCGATTTCCTTGTATTCTTTACGATATTCTGTCGTGAAGCAAAAAGATGGAACATGCACATTTTAGGGGTCTGCCCTATGTATGATCATATACATGTGTTAGTTGAGAAATGTGATTCTCAAAGTCTTTACAGATTTGTTCAAGCATATACTAGACAGTACGCCGGAGAATTTAACTTAAGTATCGGTTCTAAAGGAAGCATATTTAAAGAAACCTTCGGAAGGGCGGAAAAATACGGCACCAAAGAGGTTAGGTCAGCATGTTCATATCTTTACAACAATCCAGGAGAAAAAAAGCTCTGTGAAAGATCAGAAGACTACAGATGGACATTTCTGGCTTATGCAAAGAGTCGGCATCCATTTTCTATCCCTTTAATTCTCTCAAAAGCCCCATCCCGATTAAGAAAAGCTATCAAAATTGTCAATTATTACCATTCAATAGGGAAATATCTTTCACATCCAAGGATAGAGACATTGTTTAGATGCTTGTCTCTATCGGAAAAGCAACAGTTAATTGACTATATCATAACGATTTACAATTGTATTGATTATGATAGACTCTTCTCTTTATATGGATCATACGATCAAGCTTGTCTTGCCTTTGCCTCCAACCAAGGGAATGAATTCAGTATCCACGAGGAATTCACTCCTGGTAGCCATAAAGCATATATCAATATTTCTCAATTTCTAATCAAAAAATTAGGATTTAAAAGAGTAAAAGATGTTTTTCTATTGTCTGAAGAACAAAAAAGAAACTTTGCTCAAGTCTGTTATAAAATGAATATAGCCTCAAGCCGTCAAATCGAAAAAAATTTCCGTGGAATGTATCTTTCTGATAATCAGTAAGTTCCCCTTCTTCTTTCCCCCTATCGATGGAGGGGAAAGATGTTTTATAAAGACCTAAAAATCAAACATTTAGCCTCCACGGCATTTGGGGGCGCGGAGGGGAAGGAGGGCGAAAAAAATCGAGAAAAAGTGAGGTTGCCGCCACAACGCCGTGGCGATATGGATGAAAAAGGCGCTGGCGACAAGATCACAAGGCCTCTGGCTGAGGGCCAGCGGAGGCAGCCAACGTCGATCGGGGCCAGCGGGGTTAGCGGATGCAGTGTCGGCCAGCGGGGTCAGCGGATGCCGAGGAGGCGGTGGGTCTGGAGGGAGAGGCGCCAGGAGGGGTGAGCAAGGATGTAGGCGACGGTTTCCGACACGTTGGAGGAGTCGGTCTCGCTTGAGTAGCACGGCTGCAGGAAGTGGTGCCGCGCCGGGAACGCCAGCCAGCGCTCCGCGTCGGTTTTGCCGGGAATAAAAACCACTTTGATTTCATCAGCGGCCTCAAGGGCCGGCGACGGCGCCTCGACGAAGTCAGACTTCGGGCTGAGGGTCACCCAGTCGATGCCCGGCGGGAGAGGGCGCGTGCCGTTGGTCTCGATGTGGACGGCAAAGCCCGCCGCGTGGAGGGCGTCGAGGAGCGCCGCGTCCACTTGCAGTGCGGGCTCTCCGCCCGTGAGGCAGACGCGCCTGACGGACGAGGCGGCAGCGGAGACGGCGGCGACGAGGGCATCGAGGGTATAGGGGGTGGAGGAGGAGTGGTCGGTGTCGCAGAAGGGGCAGCGGAGGTTGCAGCCGGAAAAGCGGAGGAACACCATCGGCGTCCCCATCCAGTAGCCCTCGCCCTGGAGCGAAAGGAATATTTCGTTGACCAGATACTTCTTCACGATCAGTCGACCTCGTAGGCGGCCATGTTCATCTCGGACTCCCAGACCTCGACGCGGTAGGCGTTGTCGACGTTGTCGCAAATCCAGCGGGCGATGTTCTCGGCCGTGGGATTGAACGGAAGGATCTCGTTGAGATTCTTGTGGTCGAGAGCGCCGCAGATCTTTTTCTTGATAGCCGTGAAATCAGTCACCATGCCGTCGGCATTGAGCCTTTTTGAGCGGCAGTAGATTTTCACTATCCAGTTGTGGCCGTGGAGCGACTCGCACTTGCTGTCGTAGGACAGCATAAGGCTGTGAGCCGCAGATATTTCAAGTCGTTTGCAGACGTAGTACATTGCTGTTCCTTTCTTTATATTTTTAGCTGTTTTCTATTTTTTCACTGATATCATTATTCCACCTTAAGTGCAATGGCCCTCGCACATTTTTTCGTTCAATACCCCTTTCTCTAAATCCCTTTCCCTGGGAAAGGGACTTACTGACGCACAAAGTGCTATAGTTCTTCCTAAAAGGTTAAACAGGGGGTTTCCAAAGCCTTTTTGAGCTGGTCGTCATAGCGGAGGCGGAGCTTGACACCGGCCTCCTGGAAATAGTAGCGTACGACGATATCCTCCTCGAGGAACTGGATGATTTCATCCTTTTTCATACGGAGGAATGTCTTCTTGTCGATATTGAGGGATTTCTCCAGAGCGAAAAGCTCGTCCGACATCCCTTCCGCCAGGCCCTCGTTGACGAGAGTCCTTTTCATTTCATCGAAAAGTGCCTTCGCGCTGGAACGATAGTCGAATTCCTTGTCGGCGGCGAATCTTACGAAATCTTCATATTCCGCATCCGTAAGGTGGAATTCATCCACGGGAGGGATGCTTTCATGCTTGCTGTAATACTCGAGAGCATACCTGTCGGTGATGAGGTTCATCACGACAGAATATGTCAGGCGGCCATACTCCTTCGAAGGAATCTCGACATCCGGGGTGATGCCGCCGCCGTCGCGGACGGTGCGGCCACCGACGGTCTTGAACTCATGCGTCAGCGAGTCGGGAATGTGGCCCACGCTGCCGTCCTCGTTGCGATGGGAATAATCTATCGCCTGGACGCAGCGGCCGGAGGGCGTGTAGTATTTTGCCGTCGTGACCTTGAGCTGCCCGCTGTAGGGCAGGGGGCGAATGCTCTGGACGAGGCCCTTGCCGAAGGTGCGGGTCCCCATTATCGTAGCCCTGTCGAGATCCTGAAGCGCACCGGAGACAATCTCCGAGGCGGAGGCCGACGAGGAGTTGACCAGCACCACGATGGGCATCTCGAGATCCACCGGATCCGTCTGGGTCTTCAGGACCTGCGTCTCCTTGGCGCTGTTGCCCTTGGAGGTCACGACGATAGAGCCTTTCGGGACGAAAAGGGCCACCTCGTTGACCGCTTCGACGAGCAGCCCGCCGCCATTGCCGCGAAGGTCGAGGATGAATTTCTTCATACCCTTCGACTTGAGCTCGAGGAATTTCTCCCTCACCGATGCGGAAACCCCTTCTGTGAATTTGCTCTGAAGGATATAGCCGGTGGTGTCGTTGAGCATACCCGCGTACTCCACGTCAGGGAGGTGGATGCGTTCACGGACGACCTTGATGTCGATGGTGTCGCCGGGGGCCCAGGTCGGGCCGCCGCGCATCTTCTTCACCTTGAACGCCACGGTCGTCCCCGGCTTGCCCTTCATCCTTTCGCTGGCCTCGGAAGAATTGATGCCCTTGACGGTCTTGCCGTCGATCTCGATGATCTCGTCGCCGACGCCGAGGCCGCTGCGCACGGCAGGAGAGCCGGCGTAGGGCTCGCTGATGATCACATTGGCATCAAGGGACTGCTTGTTGATGATGGCGCCTATGCCGCCATAGGTGTTGCCTATCATCATGCGGAAGTCGTCCTGCTCCTCTTCCGGGACATAGAGGGTGTAGGGATCCAGGCTTTCCAGCATGGCGTCCACCGCTTCCCTTTCGATGCGACCCACCGGGAGCGAGTCTACATACGAACGGTTGAGTTCCTTAAGAATGGCGTTGTGTATCTCGACCCACTGGCCGAGGGTGAAACTCTTTGACTGCGCCGACGCGGAAAGCGAAAGCGCAGCCAAAAGGAAGGATATTGCAAAAATTCTTTTCATATAGACTGCAAAAGTAAGAATTTAATGATATATTTGAAACACTATGCCTATTACTACCAAAACCGTGCACCTCGCGGCAGGATGCTTCTGGGGAGCGGAAAAATATTTCTCCCTGGTGGACGGGATACTCTCGACCGAGACCGGCTATGCCAACGGCAGAATCCCCAACCCGACCTACCAGCAGGTCTACACCGACACGACCGGCTATGCCGAAGCCGTCCGCATCGTCTATGACCCCGAAATCATCTCCCTCGAAAAGCTTCTGAGGCTGTATTTCGCCGCCATCGACCCCGTCAGCCTCAACAAGCAGGGCGGCGATGAAGGCACCCGCTACCGCACCGGCATCTATTACAGCGACCCGGAAGACCTTCCGGCAATCCGCAAGGCCTTCGACGAAGAGGCCGCGAAGCACCCTGAGCCTCTTGCGGTCGAGGTCCTTCCGCTTTCCAATTTCTTCAAAGCGGAGGAATACCACCAGTCCTACCTCGACAAGAATCCGGGAGGCTATTGCCATATTCCCGATGCCCTTTTCGTCAAAGTCTGCCGTGAAGCCGGCAAGAAAAAAGCGCTCTACAAAGAGGCCGAAAGGCAAATCCTCAGCCTCGTAGATGGCGAGAAGGACGTTGTCGCCATCATGGCCGAGATTTCAGCGGCGCTGTATGAAAAACTCGGATGCCACTGGGTCGGGTTCTACCGCGTAGAGGGAGAAGAGCTCGTGCTCGGCCCGTTCCAGGGGCCGGTCGCATGCCTGAGGATCCCTTACGGCCGCGGCGTCTGCGGCACGGCTTGGAAGGAGAGGCGCACCGTGGTCGTCCCCGACGTCGACGCCTTTCCGGGCCACATCGCCTGCAGCAGCCTCTCCCGCAGCGAGATAGTCGTCCCCGTCACCAGCAACGGCGAGATCATCGCAGTCCTCGACATCGACAGCCGCGAACTCTCCTCTTTCGACTCCACCGATGCCCTCTGCCTTGAATCTTTAGTTTTTAAAATTTTTGAAAAACTCTGATTATTCCGTATCTTTGCCGCCGAAATTGAAACAGAACGCTATGAAATTAGTTTTTGCAACAGCAAATAAAAATAAGATACGTGAGGTCTCCGAGGTGCTCGGAGGCTCGTTTGAGATAATTTCGGCCGCGGAGGCGGGGGTGACGGAAGAGGTCCCGGAGACGGGCGACACCGTCTTTGCCAACTCGATCCAGAAGGCCGAATATATCCACTCAAAGACCGGGCTCGACTGCTTTGCAGACGACACCGGGCTCGAGGTGGAGATCCTCGGCGGAGCGCCGGGAGTAAAGACCGCCCGCTACGCCGGAGAGCCGCAGGATTCCGGAAGGAATATGGACAAGCTGCTCCGTGAGGTGGCCCGCAGGCAATATGAAGCCTCGATCATGCGCGCGATGGGGATCAAGACCCCTCACGCGACCCGCAAGGCCCGTTTCCACACCTGCATCACCGTCATCCTTGGCGGAGCAAAGCACCTTTTCGAGGGTATCATGGATGGCAAAATAGCCCTTCAGCGCTCCGGAAAAGGAGGCTTCGGCTACGATCCCGTGTTTATGCCCGACGGTTGCGACGGCCTCACCGCCGCTGAGCTCACCCCGGAGCATAAAAACGCCATCTCCCACCGCGGCAAAGCCGTCCGGGCGATGGTCGACTTCCTTAAAAAGCAATAGCCTATGAAACGACGTGGTAAAGGCAAAAGCAGAAAAGAGAATTTCGCGAAAAAGAAAGTCCACGTGAAGAAGCCCTTCCGTGAAGTCGAAGGCATCGCGAGGATGACCCGCGACGGCTTCGTGTTCGTCAGGGTCGAAGGCGAGGAAGAGGACATCTACATCAAGGCCGGCAAGACCAGAGGCGCTCTCCACGGCGACAAGGTCCGCATCGCCATCACCAAAGGCGGCCACAAGACCGAGGGCGAAGTCATCAAGATCATCGAGCGCAGCCCGAAGCCCTTCGTCGGCATCCTCCACATCGTGGGCCGTCAGGCCTGGGTGCTCATGTCCAGCAGGACCATGCCCTACGACATCTCCGTCCCCGTCCCCGACGTGGAGGGAGTGCACTCCGGCATGAAGGTGGCGGCGGTCGTTGACGAATGGCCGCGCGGCGAGGCGGGGCCCTGGGGGCATGTCGTAGACGTACTGGGCGACCCGGGCGAGAACGACACCGAGATGCACGCCATCCTGGCGGAATACGGACTCCCCTACCGCTTCACAAAGGAGGTCGAGAATGCCGCCGACAAGATTTCCGAGATCATCACCGACAAGGACCGCGCAGGACGTCGCGACTTCCGTAAGGTGCTGACATTCACCATAGACCCGGCCGATGCCAAAGATTTCGACGACGCGATATCGTTCCGCCGTCTTCCCAACGGCAATATGGAAATAGGAGTCCACATCGCCGATGTATCCTACTACGTAAAGCCCGGCTCTGCCGTGGACAAGGAGGCCGAAGCGCGCGGCACATCGGTCTACCTCGTGGACCGCACGGTCCCCATGCTCCCGGAGAAACTCTCCAACAAACTCTGCTCTCTCCGCCCCGGCGAAGAGAAGCTGACATTCTCCGCCGTGTTCGAAATGACTCCTGCGGGGAAAGCCTTCAACCCCTGGTTCGGCAGGACCGAGATTATCTCCGACTACCGCTTCAGCTACGAGCTCGCGCAGGAGATCATCGACGCCGGCCCTAAGGCCATGGAAGGCGTTTTCGGCGAAGGCAGCGAATGTGGGATAGTGCCTTCCGAGGTCAAGGATGCCATCCTTACCCTCAACGACCTCGCCCTGAAAATACGCAAAAAGAGATTCGCCGCCGGCGCCATCAGCTTCGACCGTCCGGAAATGAAGGTCGAGATCGACGAGAACGGCAAGCCCGTCGGTGTCCATGAGAAAGTCTCCAAGGAAGCCAACTGGCTCATCGAAGAGTTCATGCTCCTCGCCAACAAGAATGTCGCGGAGGCCATCGCGACCGACTTCAAGTTCACCGGCAAGGCCCTCAAGAACGCCAAGACCTTCGTCTACCGTGTCCACGACGAGCCCAATCTCGAGAAAATATCCTCCCTGCGCAATTTCGCGGGCAATTTCGGCTATTCGCTCGGCGCCACCAACGACGGCAGCTCGACCGCAAAAGCTCTCAACACGCTATTCAGCCAGGCAAAGGACAAACCCGAGTTCGGAGCCATCGAGATGATAGCGCTTCGCGCAATGGCCAAAGCCTGCTATTCCACCGACAATATCGGCCACTACGGCCTTGCGTTCAAGTTCTACACCCACTTCACCTCCCCTATCAGGCGCTATCCCGACCTGATGGTGCACCGCCTGCTCTCGATGTATCTCGACGGCGCGTCGAGCCAGTCGAAAGACTACTTCGAGAAGGAGTGCCAGCACGCCTCCGAACGCGAGGTAATCGCAGCCGAGGCCGAAAGGGAGAGCATCAAGTACAAGATCGTAGAGTTCATGGAGGACAAGATCGGTCAGGAATTCGACGGCACCATCTCCGGTCTCACCGAATGGGGCATGTACGTCCAGATCGAGCCGACCAAGATCGAGGGCATGGTCGCCATGCGCGAGATCAAGAGCGACTACTACGAATTCGACGAGGAGGGCTACCGGCTCATCGGCCGCCGCAGCGGCAAGGTCTACCGCCTCGGCGATCCCGTCCGCATCCGCGTCGAGTCCACCAACCTGGACCAGAAGATTCTGGATTTCTCGCTGATAGAGGAAGAAGGGGATTTTTACACGAGTAAGCGTGAAAAGCGCACAGGGGTTACGAAGGGCAAGGGCGCCCTCAAGACTGCCATCGCAAAGGCAAAGGCTAATCGATGACCTTTCCGCTGGAGTTCATAGTGCTTTCGACTACGAGGTTCGGAGAATCGCGCCTCATCGTCCACACCCTAAGCCGCGAACTGGGCCGTAAAGGCCTGATAGTCAGCGTGGGGAAGAAGACTCCAGCCTCGCTATTCCTTCCGCTCAACATCCTCGAAGGCGACGTCACGGAGAACCCCAGATCCGACCTCTGGTCGGTGAAAGGGCTCTCGGCCGTCGCCCCTCTGAGCGGAATCAGGGGCGACATCCGTAAAAACACCATGACCCTCTTCCTCAGCGAAGTGCTTTTCAGGGCGCTGAGGGAAGGAGCCGTTGAGGACGGGCTCTATGACTGGGCAGTCAAAAGCATCTTCACCCTCGACGATCTCGAAAGCGACTGGACCAATTTCCCCATCCGTTTCCTGCTCGAATTCACGACCGCGCTGGGCGTAAGCCCGTCCTTCGACGACATCGCCCCGTTCGCGGGAGAGAATATTGCCTCACTGGAAAAATTCCTCCACGCCTCCTTCGAGGAATCGATGCTGATCCCCCTCACAGGCGAAAAAAGGAGCGAAATTTCATCTTCGCTCCTTCGTTACATTGAATTCCACACCGAGCTTCCCCTGAAGGTCCGCTCTCTGGATGTGTTAAGGGAAATCTACAGGGTCTGACCTCCTATAAACTCTCGCATTATCGAGGTCGGAGGGATTGCGGCAATCTCCTCCGGCGACAGCGTCACTATATACTCAAGGAACTTGAGCAGACGGATCGCCTCCGTGTAGGCCTTCGAGGTCGGCGGAATACGGCGCAGAAGCGGCTCGGCGTAGTATTTCAGCATCGGGAGCTCATAGATGAGCGCAGTGTTGATCAGGGCGTCGGCATTCTCCTGGAACGGGAAAATATAGAGGCTCTCTCCGCGACGGACGCTGTCCCATCCGAGGATGGTCTTCTCCGGGGTGTGGCCGCGATATTTGAAGTCGCGGACCATGCGGCGGAGCAGACGGTTGTCGGAGGTGGAGAGGTTGTTGTTCTCGTCCAGGTTGAGCGACGTCAGCGCGGAAGCATACACCCTGAAAATGTGTGAGTTGTCCACATCGGGGACCATAGCGGGATCCAGGGCGTGGATGCCCTCCATAATGAGGATATCCTTGTCCTCGAGGTGCATCTTGTTGCCCTCATAGACCGGAGTCCCGGATTTGAAGTCATAACGCGGAATCTCCACCTCGTCGCCCTCGAGGAGGGTGTTGAGGTGTCTGCCGAGGAGTTCGAGGTCCATGGCCTCGAGGCATTCGAAGTCGAAGTTGCCGTCGGCGTCACGAGGGGTCCTGTCGCGCGAGACGAAATAGTTGTCGAGCTCTATCACCTTCGGCCTCATGCCGAGCACCCTGCACTGCTGCGCAAGGCGGAGCGAGGTCGAAGTCTTGCCGCTGGAAGAAGGTCCGGCGATGAAGACAATCTTCACTTTGTCCTTACGGGCATATATCATGTCCGCGATGGCGGCATAGTTCCTTTCCATGCGCGCCTCCGCGAGGTTGATAAGCTCCACCGCCCTGCCGGCGCGGATCGCCTTGTTGAGCGAGCTGACGCCGAGAATGCCGGTCGTCTGGCACCAGGTCGAATATTCCTCCAATGAACGGGATATCTTCGACTGCTTCATCATAGGAATCCCCTTCTCCGGATTGCCGTGGGAAGGATACTGCAGGCAGAAGCCCTGCCCTATCTTCACGAGGCCGAAAACCCTCTTCAGATAGCCCGTCGTGGGGACGAGCGGACCGTGGAAGGAGTCGGGTCTGCCGTCAAGCCAGTAGACGCTGCAGGCGTAGCGGCCGAGGGATTTCTGGAGCTCGGCCTTGTAGAACTGTTTGTTGGAAAGGAACAGTTTGATTGCGTCCGAAAGAGGAATCTTGGTCCTTGAAAAAGGAAGGTCGGCGTCGATGATATCCTGCATCCTGCGCCTGATGGCAAGCAGGTCGTCTTCGGAAAGATTGATGGTGACGAGCCGGCCCATGTCGGACAGACGGCTCTCGACGATCTCGCAGAAGAAGCCGCTCGGCAGGGAATGGTCGATGACCAGCACGTTCTCAGGGAAAAGATCCCTCACGGCGTTCTGCAGGACGAAGCTCAGCGAGCGCAGGAAGGTCCTGCGGCCGTCGGGGTGATTATAGCCGATAAACTCTATTTCATGCGGATCCGAAATCTTGCTGTCGAGCCCCTTGAGTTTATGGTCCACCAGGGCAGCAAGGACGGGAAGGTTGTGGCCGGCCTCAACCGAAGGGACGTCCGGGCATATCCTGTCGGAAAGCTCCTTCAGGGTCGTTCCGGCCTCTACTTCATAATGCTGCCCGTCGTTGGCGCAAAGTATATTGAAGGTCTTCATAGCTCACGAAGTGACAGGGCGAAACCGCCGGAGCGGGCCATCGGGATGGTGAAGGAATCCTCCGAGGTGACCTCGCTGCGAGTGATGACATAAGCCTGGGAATTGGTCTCGTAGTCCGCGTCGGGGGCATCCGCATAGAGGGTCGCTTCATACTTGAGCCCGGGGGTGAGGAAGTCGAGGGCGAAAGTGGCCGTACGGGCCTCCTCGCCGACTACGCCGCCGACGTACCAGACGTCGCGGGCCCTGGCGCCGCGAAGGGCATCCGCCGTCGCGCCCTCAGGAAGGGCGTAGACGAAGCGGGCCGCTCCCGAAAGGGCGTTCTTCTTGCCGTCGGGAAGCTTCGCGAGGCTCTCGGCCGAGGAGTTGATGCTGGAGAGCTTGGGGTGACGCGCCGTCACCAGGATCTCTCCGGGCTCAGCCTCGAGATAGATGCTCTTGTCCCAGTCCACAGCGACATCCTTGATAAACTGGAATGCATCCGGGAATTTGGCATAGTGCTGAGGCACATCCGCGGCCATCTGCAGCGGAGAATAGAATGTCACATAGATACCCAGCTGATTGCAGAGGGTCACGCGCAAACGTGCATTGTCGCCCGGCCTGAGCACGGAAAGGTCCTGCTCGAAGATGCCGGGGGTGTAGTCCATCGGACCACCCTGGAGACGGGTAAACGGAAGGATTGCGGAATGTCCCGGAGGGATCGCGGCGCGGAACTCGGTGCCCATGGCAGCCTCGTTGCCGATGAGGTTGGGCCATGTGCGGCAAAGGCCGGTCGGACGGACCGCCTCGTGGGCGTTGACCATAATATGGTGATCCGCAGCCTTCTTTATGGCGGTCAGGTAATGGTTGATCAGAGGCTGCGAGTAGTGGTGCTCTCCATAAGGGATGATGTCGCCCACATAGCCGCTCTTGACCGCATCGTAGCCATATTTGTTCATAAGGTCATAGGCCTGGTCCATCCAGCGTTCATAGTTGACCGTAGAGGATGAGGTCTCATGGTGCATAATGATACGCACGCCCTTAGAATGGGCATAAGCGTTAAGGGCTTCGATATCGAAATCCGGATAAGGAGTAATGAAGTCGAAGACGAAGTCCTTCAGGTGGCCGAACCAGTCTTCCCAGCCTTCGTTCCATCCCTCTACGAGGATGGCGTCGAAGCCGTTCTCAGAGGCGAAGTCGATATAGCGGCGGACGTTTTCATTGTTGGCGGAGTGGCGGCCGTTGGGAGTGGCCTTGGTGTAAGCGGTCTCGCCGAGGCGGACGGAAGGGAACTCATCCGTGTAGCTCCAGCTGCCGGAGCCGGAAATCATCTCCCACCAGACACCCATATACTTGACCGGGTGGATCCAGCTTACATCTTCGATGGCGCAGGGCTCGTTGAGATTGAGAATCAGCCTCGAGGCGAGTACCTTGCGGGCATCGTCCACGACCATGATAGTGCGCCAGGGGCTCTTGCAGGGAGCCTGGAGGCGGCCCTTGACGCCCAGCGCGTCGGGGGTGAGCCATGTCGTGAAGACCCTGTCGGCAGGATTGTAGTTGAGGTTGGTCGTGGGGTAATCCACCACGGCCGCCTCGTGAATATTGATATAGAGACTGTCGGCAGTCTTCATCTGAAGGGCCGTCTGGACGCCGGTGCGGGAGAATCCCGTCTGCGAGGCATTGCCCATGCGGGCGCCGTCGGACAGGAGGGCGATCTCCGAGAGATGGCTCCTGGTATATGAATACTCCTGCGTGTCATAGTCGCCGGAAATCCACCACGCGATGTGGTCGCCCGTCATGGCGAACTCCGACAGCTCCTCCTTGATGTCGAAATAGACAAGGGAATTCTCGAGCGGGAACTCATATCGGAAAGCCAGGCCGTCGTCGTAGAGACGGAAGCGGATGTTCATCTTGACGCCGTCTTCACGGGAGAGCTTGACAAGGAGGCTGTTGTAGTGGTTGCGTATCTCCGCCTCCTCGCCCCAGACGGGGCTCCAGGTCTCGTCGAAGGAGTCACGCTCCACGCCGTCGAGCGCAAAGCCCTTCGTCAGGTCGCGCCCGTCGCAAAGGAGGTAGCCCAGGCCACTCGGCTCGATGACGGTCTTGCCGTCACGCACCAGCGAATAGGAAAGCGCGCCGTCGGACAAAAGTTCGAATGAAGCCGTGAGGATGCCATCGGGAGACGAGATGTCTTCCCTGGAGACGACCTCTCTGCGAGATTCGCAGGATAAAGTCACGAAAAGGACAAGGGCGGCCATAAGACCGCCTTTCAATGCTTTAGATGCAAGTATCATGGTTGGTTATTAGATATACTTGTAGTTGAAGACGAGGCGGACGCCTGGCGCCTCCTCGTAGATAGCCATCACCTTGAACACTCCCCAGGGCGTCATAACGCCTGTCTCAAGGTCCTTGCGGCCGACGAGGAACACGTCGTCGACCCTGAGGGCAGGGAGGGAATTGGATTTTACGAGGGCTTTGAATGTGTCTTCGACTGTCCGCTTGGTCGCAGACGGGTAGTCGAAGGAAGGGACCAGAGAGAAGACGACATTGGTCGCCGTGGAGACGGATCCGTCGTCGGCGATCAGGATGTCTTTCTCCGAATCATCAGCCTCCAGGCGGGAGATGATCTGCCTTGACTTGAGGCAGAACCCGTCGGAAGAGCCGTAAGCTGCTGAATGGACCGTGAGACCGGAATGGTCTTCCAAAGGACGGTCCTTGGAAATGACGACGAGGCGTCTTTCTTCGGTGAAAGAGCTGCCGATGTTGTCGTCTACTATGAATTTGATGCGGACCGTCGACGTGTCGACAGAAAGATAGGGCGCGTCGTAGTAGAAATGGTCCGTCCAACGACTGGTCTCCGGCTCTATGAAACCGAGGTCGGTGTAGCCGAAGGTCTCGTCAAAAGATGCAAAAGTAATTCTGGTGATTTTCTCGTGAGTGGTGAAGGCGTCAATAAGGAAGTCTACCTTGGAGCCGGCGTTGACGGTGTCGGCGTACTGCTTCACGAGAACGACAATGTCGGAAGCATCGCGCTCAGAACAAGATACGAGCGCGATGCTTGCGACAATTGCTAAAAGAAACCTCTTCATCAAGGGATTATTTCACCCTCTTGTAGGCCTTTATCGTGGCCTTCACTTCTACCTCGGCACCGAGGAAGAGGAGGTGACGCGTCGAAGTCTGCCTGGAGACTATGAAATAGTCGGCCTGAGGGTAAGCCTCATAGACTGCCGCTGCGGCACGATAGAGGTGAGGATTGAGGTTGGGGATGTAAGAATACACTCGGACGGATCTGTCGAAATCTTCGCCGTTGATGGTCCTGATCTTCTTGAAAATACCGAGATATTTGTCAAATGTGACAGTGATTTCCTGTTCGCCGAGGTATTGAAGCTGGTTAAGATCGATGTTGAGACGAGCCTCCGGGTTACGTCCGGCGGTGTTGCTCTTCATAACGCCGCAAGAGGTGAGACCTATCGCGACGGCTGCTATTGCAACGATATACTTTAATGCTTTCATACCTTCAACCTGTTATTATTTGAAGTAGTAGGAAAGGGTGAAACGGAGCTGGTTGCCCATATAGCCTTCGCCGATGTGAAGCTTCTCGAAAGCGTCGGTATCCGCATTAACAGCGGGATTGTTAAACGACCTGTTTGAAGTGTACCATACCTTCTTGCCACTGTCGTCAATCGTGACGTGCTTGGTCTTGCCACCGGTAGCAAATCCTCCGTAAAGACCATATTCAAGACCTATTGCAAGGGGAAGGTTGCCGATGAAAGCCTGAAGGCCGACGAACGCACCGAGACCGACGTTGAAAGCGAAAGTAGATGTCTTTGTGGTCGAGGAAGGATCGCCGGAGATTCCCTTGCCGTTAGCAGAGGTGATACCGAAAGGAAGTTCGGCACCGCAATAGACATCGACAATGTTGTGATTGCTGAAGTGATAGGCGATACCGGGCCAGAGCATTGCGCAGCCGGCGCCACGGTTGTTGACGAGCTTGGTCACATCACCCTCGGTGCCGGTATTGAATTTCTTACCGCTGAGATTGAGGTCGTAACGATAGACATCGATACCGATACGTCCTTCGAGCTTGTTGGTGAAGTAGTACTTGAGGTTGACGAGAGGAAGGACGTAATCGTCGTTGAACGAGTAATCTTCGTTAGTGAAGGAACCGAAGTCCATACCGGCGCCAACGAAGAGACCGAAGGTCCCCTTGTCGGGACGGTTGCCGGTCTTGATCTTGACGGCAGACGGCTCACCGGTTGAGATCTGAGCCATCGCAAGCACTCCGCTCACGAGCAGGAGAGCCGCAGAGATTAACAGTCTTTTTTTCATACTTTTTTGAAGTTAATAATGGTTTAATACGCAAATTTATACAATATTTTATAATTCTGCAACTAAGATCGACTTCGCCGGGACGGCCGTCGAGTCGGAAAGAGTGATTTCTTCGCCGGAAATCACATCCTTCGCACGGACCTCGGAAGGGCAGATTTCGCCGTAGCGATGCCACGGGAGGGTCTTTTCTTCAAGAGTGTTGTTGACGAAGACGAAGACGGTGTCCTTGTCGTCGTAACGGAAGAATCCGTAGGTGTTTTCCGTGATGTTGTGACGGCCGTGATTCTCACGGGAAAGGAAATGGAGAGTCTTGCCGTGGTGGATGACGTCCTTGTCCTTGCGCCAGCGGAGGAGGGTTTTCGTAAAGTCATGGAGATCCTTGTAGCTGCCGCCGGCTTCGGCACGGCCGTCATCCGTGAAGAGGTTGACGGAATCACCCTCCCAGCCGCCGGGGAAGTCGATGCGCTTGGAGCCGTCGTTGCCGAAACCCGGGCGCTCAAGGAACATCATCTCATCGCCGTAGTAGAGCTGAGGGATGCCGCGAAGGGTTGCGAGAAGCCCTATCGCGAGCTTCATCTTCGCGGGATCAGCCTTAAGGATGTCGCCGGTGCGCGGATGATCGTGGTTGGCGAAAAAGATCATCAGGTTGTCCATGTCCTTATAGGCGAAATCCTGGGCGATGACGTTGTAGACGCGGGTCATGCCCTCGTTCCACCAGACATTGTCCTCGCAAAGGGCGGCGATCATGGCGTCGCGGAGCGGGA
>JAGCDT010000017.1 GCA_017651045.1 Bacteroidales bacterium
AGGCTGCAATGGTGGCTACGCCTAAACCTTTCGCAGTGACAAGGCCACTGTTGTCAACAACTGCCACGTTGGGGTCGTTCGAACTCCAGGAAATGGCCTTAGGGGCAACGCTTTCCGGGGAGAGCGAAGCCGTGAAACGGTAAGACGCCCCGGAGACCATAACAAGTTGATTGCTAATCTCGGGAGTTAAGACGATTTCATACTCCTCTTCCACGGGCTGTTCCGGAGATTCCGGTTCTGATCCGGATGCTCCATGGGTCGAATCCTTTTTGCAGGATGTTGCCAGTGAACAGAAAAAGAGAATGGCGAGAATCGCTGAGATGGGGTTAATGATAAAACGACGCATGGTGTGAAGAATTAAACTCTTGCGACGGTGCAGTCCCGAGGGGCGGAAACGACGGTGAGGATTTTAGACTGAGGCGGGAAGCCGAAGTAGGTGAAGGCTTCGGCGGGGATGGTGATGTCGGTCTCGACCTTGCGGTCGGAGAAGTTGGAGAGGCAGAGCCAGAGAGCTTCCCCGTCGGAGCGGAGCCAGGCGAAAAGCGTGGTGCGGTCGAAGCCGGGGCCCTGGCAGTAGCAGAGGTCCCAGGTGCCGCCCTCCGCGAACACGGGCAGAGCTGCGAGGCCCAGCAGCGCGCGGTAGCGGGCGAGAACAGGAGATACGCTCGCCCCTGCAGGGCTCGGTATGACAGGCAGGGCGGCGAGGGATGGGACGGGCGTCAGGTCGAAGATGGAGGTGCGGCCGCCGGGGCGCTCCCCTTTCTCGCCGAGCTCCTGACCGAAGTAGAGCATGAAGGGCGCCGTGTTGAAAAGGAGCGAGACGCCGAGGGCGGCGAGGCCCGCTTCGGGCGAACCGGCGAACTCGGGCGAGGCGATTCTCTGCTCGTCGTGGTTCTCGAGGAAATTCAGCATAGAGGGCTGAAGGTCACCGAGATACTGCCAGACGTCGGTGATGGCCGCGGCGCTCCGGCGGCGGGCCACGACATCGCGGAGGGTGTCGTACATCCCCGATTTATCGTATAGAAGGTCGAAGCCGACCTCGCGGACATACCGCTCGTAAAGGGCTTTCTCATAGACCTCGGCGATGAAGGTGAGCTCCGGGAATTCCTTCTTGACATTTCTTATAAGCCAGGTGAAGAATTCCGGCGGTACGAGCTCCACCATGTCGCAGCGGAAGCCGTCCACGCCCCTGAGCGCCCAGAAGCGGATGATTTCCGCCATTCTCTCCCAGGTCGAGGTGTAGAATGGGCAGTAGTTGAGCTTGACAGTGTCGTACCAGTCGTCGGCATCGGGGGCGGGCGAAAAGCAGTTGCCGGAGGCCTTGGCCGGGAACTCCTGATAGGAGCCGGCAACAGGAAGCCTCAAGGCCTCTCCCGGATAATAGAAGAAGTCGTTTTCGGCCTTCCAGTGGACCGAGACGTCATCTCTCGAGCCAAGACGGGGCGTTCCTGCTGGAGTCATCGAGCCGTCGTACTGCCTGGCGACGTGATTAGGGACGAAATCTATTATGACCCTGAACCCGGCTTCGTGAGTGCGCCGCACCAGCGCCTCGAACTCCTCCATCCGATGTGACGGATCGTCAGCCAGGTAGGGATTGACATCGTAGTAATCGGTGATGGCGTACGGCGAGCCCGCGGTCCCCTTGACGCACTCCGGAGCGGCATTCTCGAAGCCCGGGAGCCGCGTAGCGTGACGGATCACACCCGTATACCATATGTCGCTCACACCGAGACTCTTTAAATAAGAAAAGGTCTCGGCGCCGAATGAGCTGAATTTACCGCAAAAGGTGCTCCCGTCATTCCAAAGACGCGGGAGCACCTGATAGATTATGCGTTTGCCTGGCATTACCAGCCGAGGATCTTCCGGAAGTCATACTTCTCGGGATCCGGGACGTACTTCTTTGCGGCCTCGTAGTCGGCAGGGGTAATGTAGTTACAGATGTTGGCAAAATAGTTCTTGGCTGTGCCGCCGTCGATTGCGACGCGGCGCGGCGGGATCTTGCCTTCAGCGTTCTGCAGGTCGTGGAGATAGAGCGGATGGCTCTCGCCGTTGCAGTCGATGAAGACCATGCAGCCGGTCTCCCCTTTCCTGAAGAGCTCATAGACGCCCATTGCAAGCTCGGTGCAGTAGGTCAGGTCATACGCGATGGGATCCTGGCAGCGGACGTCGTAGCCGATCTCGACCGGACGGGTCTTGACCTTGAGGCCTAGCTTCGCGAATTCCTTACCAAGGATATCGTTGAAGAGGACAGCCTTGGAGATCTTGCCAAGCTCCGGATGGCCGTGCTCGTCGTAGGTCATGGTAACACCTGCATTCTTGATCTCCTGAGGATCGAGGTCGTGGAACACGCCTTCTGCGACGACCACGGTGCCGTAAGGGATCCCGAGGATATTCCTCTTAATGATAGCGGAAAGGGCCAGATTGACAATTGCATCGAGGGAGATTTCCACCTTATTGAACATCTCGGGAATGATCGTCATCGGGCAATGGGTGGCTTCGCCGATACCGAGGGCGAGGTGACCCGCGCTACGGCCCATGGCGCTGATAATAAGCCAGTTGCCGGAGGTACGTGCATCTTCATAGATGGTCCTCGCGATGTGCGCCCCCTCATCCTTTGCGGAGTTGAAACCGAAGGTCGGGGTGTTGTCCGGAAGAGGAAGGTCGTTGTCGATCGTCTTCGGGACATGGATATTGGCGATGGGATATTTCTTCGCCTCGAGGAACTTGGCAATACGGTTGGCCGTGGAAGCGGTGTCGTCGCCACCGACGGTGACCAGGAGCTTGATGTTGTTGTCCTGGAAAAGCGGGAGGTTGAAGTTCTCTTCGAAATCCTTGTCGGTCGGTTTGAACCGGCTCATCTGGAGGTAGCTGCCTCCCCTGTTGAAATAGGCGTCAGCCTTGAAGAAATCGATGTCCTCAGTCCTGGGGCTCTTCGAGAAAAGGCCGCTGTAGCCGCCGTGAAGGCCGATTACCCTGTAACCTCCGCGAAGGAAAACCTTCGCAACGCTCATGACCACGGTGTTCATACCCGGTGCCGGGCCGCCACCACAAAGAATAATAATAGAATCTTTCATTACCGTTTCTGTTATACAATTATTTCACTTTCCGCATTTCATAGCATCGCTATCTTTAATTCAGCGTCCGTGCAATGGCCCTCGCTTTTTTTTGTTCTATTGCACTTCGTGCTTCTAAAACCACGTTGCTATACAGTTGTCTGTTTTTTTAACAAAAGCGCCGCTAATTTACAGAAATTTTGCTATTTTAGCAACTTAGTAAAACCATGTATTCGTTTAAAATTTGGCACTAAAGTCTTCAGACTACGGGCCTTCAGATTTCAGTGCCAAATTTATAAACTAAAAACCATATGAAAAGATCTTACATTATTTGCGCTGCGGCCGCTATAGCCGTAATGGTTTCATGTTCAGTGGATTATACGGAGTCGGTGGACCCGAAGATCGGGTCTGCGGCCAACGGACATGTGTTCGTGGGCGCGTCGGTGCCGTTCGGTTTCGTGCAGCTCGGACCGACCAACAACAACACCGGTTGGGACTGGTGCTCCGGCTACCGCGACGACGACCCTTCCATTCTGGGATTCTCCCACACCCACCTCAGTGGCACGGGAGCCACTGACCTGATGGACATCACGGTGCTTCCCGTGACGGGGAGCCAGGCCCCTGTGGCGTCGCTCCGCAAAGAGAGCGAGAGAGTCGTGCCCGGCTACTACCGCAGCATCATCGACGAGAGCGGCATCCTTGCCGAGCTCACGGCGACGAGCAGGGCCGGTTTCCACCGCTATACTTTCCCTCCTTCCGACAGCGCGGCGATCTATTTCAACTTCGATCGCGGAAGCGGTCAGGACCCCATGACGGAGGCCGGTTTCGAGGCCGTCGGAGATAAGGCCGTGAAGGGCTACAGATTCTCCCGCGGCTGGGCTGCGAATCACAAGATATTCTTCTATGCCGAGTTTTCACAATCATTTGATAACTCGGAGTTTGACGGCCATTATGGGAAGTTATGCTTCAATAAAGAAAAAGGCGGTCAGCTCCTAATGAAAGTAGGCATTTCCGCCGTCAGCGAAGAGGGCGCAAAAGCCAATCTCAAGGCCGAAATTCCGGGGTGGAATTTTGACGGCATCGTGAAGAGCGCAAAGGCTTCCTGGAACAAGGAACTCTCGAGGATCGACATCGTCGCTCCCAACGATTCTACACGGAAGATTTTCTACACGGCGATGTATCACTTCCTCATCCATCCGGCCGAGTATGACGATGTCGACGGGCAGTACCGTGGCAGCGACGACGCCATCCACAAGGCGGAAGACTTCCACAACTACACCATTTTCTCCCTCTGGGACACCTACAGGGCCGCCCTCCCCCTCGGGACCATCATCCTTCCCGACAAGATGGACGATTTCATCAACACCATGCTCCACATCTATTACGAGCAGGGCAAACTCCCCGTGTGGCACCTCGCCAGCAACGAGACCAACTGCATGGTCGGCAACCCGGGCGTCGTGGCCGTCGCAGACGCTCTGGTGAAGGGATACTGCGGATTCAACAGGGATTCCGCGATGGTGGCAATGAGGAATTCCATCATGATGGACGAGCGCTGGATGGACCTTCGCAAGGAGTACGGCTACGTGCCTTCCGACCTCCACAGCCAGAGCCTTGGCCACAATATGGAATATGATATCGCAGATGCAGCCTACGCCAATGCGGCAGGTTATATGGGCAATACTGTCGACAGCATCTTCTTCGCCGCAAGGAGCCATTCCTCGATGGTCTACTGGGATCCCGAGACGCGCTTCTTCCGTGGCAAAAGGGCCGACGGAAGCATCACAGGGCCGTTTGACCCCTGCATGACCAACCACCTCAAGAACGAATACACTGAATGCAACGAATGGCAGTACCTCTGGCTTGTACCCCATAATCTCGATGGCCTGGTTGAAAAACTCGGCGGCCGCGAAGCCACTGTTGAGAAGCTCGATTCCCTCTTCAGCGTCGAATCCCCCGTCACCGGCGGCGCTGTCGATGTCACCGGCATCATCGGCCAGTACGCCCACGGCAACGAGCCCGGCCACCACACCGCCTATTTCTACTCTATGCTCGGCGAGAACGGCAAGGCTGCCGATATGATCCGCCGCATATGCTCCGAGATGTACACTGCAAGGCCCGACGGTCTTTGCGGCAATGAGGACGAAGGCCAGATGAGCGCCTGGTACCTGCTCTCAGCCATGGGATTCTACCAGGTTGAGCCGGCCTGTCCGCGCTACTGGTTCGGCACTCCCCTTCTCGAAAAAGCCGTCCTGAAGGTCTCCGGAGGCAAATTTACCATCACCGCCGAAGGCCTGTCCGACGACAACCGCTACATCGGTTCCATCACTCTCAACGGCAAGCCTTACGACAAACCCTACATCGCCTACGAGGACATCGTAAAGGGCGGATCTCTGGTCTATCATATGGCCCCGGAGAGCGGTATTTAGACTCCCCTTTTGCATATTTAAGTAATTAGGGTTATATTTGTGGTTCACACGCGCGCGAACCACAAATGGACCGACTGTCAGCAAAAGAGAGGATAGAAGCACTCCGAGCAGAGCTCCGGGAGAATTCCCGGCGCTACTACGTGGACAATGCTCCTGTCATCAGCGATTTCGAGTATGACGCTTTGATGCGCGAGCTCGAAGATCTCGAGGCGCAGTGGCCCGAATTTCAAAGTCCTGATTCTCCGACAGTTAAGGTGGGCAGCGACATCGACGAGTCCGTCGGCCCCAATGCAGAGAGCGGTGTGCGTAAGGAGTTTATCCAGCGCCCCCACCGCTACCCCATGCTCTCCCTGAGCAACACCTACAACATCTCCGAGATCGAAGAGTTCGCAGCGCGTGCATCCAAGACGATCGAAGGCGGATTCACCTACTGCTGTGAGCTCAAGTTCGACGGCACGGCGATTTGCCTCACCTACCGTCACGGCCGCCTCGCAATGGCCCTGACGCGCGGCGACGGCCAGGTCGGTGACGACGTGACCGACAACGCCCTCCGCATCGGCGGCATTCCCCAGGTACTCAAAGGCTCCGGCTATCCGGACGAATTCGAGATCCGCGGCGAAGTGCTCATGCCCTATTCCTCCTTCGACCGTCTCAACGCCGAAAGGGAGGAATCCGGCGAAGCCCCGTTCGCCAACCCTCGCAACGCAGCCTCCGGCTCGCTCAAACTCCTTGACAGCGAGGAGGTTGCAAGGCGCGGACTGATCTGCACTCTCTATCATATCCCCAGCGGCAACATCGACCTCCCGACCCACGACGAGGCCCTCAAGGCCGCCGCGGAGTGGGGCCTCCCCATCTCCGACAAGAGGAGGATATGCAAGGACATCGACGAGATCGAGGATTTCATCCGATACTGGGACGAGGCGCGCCACGCCCTTCCTTTCGCGACCGACGGCATCGTCATCAAGATCAACGAACTGGCCCACCAGAGAGAGCTTGGCTACACCGCCAAATCCCCGAGGTGGGCGGTTGCATATAAATTCAAGGCCGAGCAGGCCCTCACTCCCCTTCTTTCCATCGACTATCAGGTCGGAAGGACAGGCGCTGTGACCCCTGTGGCCAATCTTGAGCCCGTCCTTCTTGCCGGCACCATCGTCAAGAGAGCCACTCTCAACAACGAGGATTTCATCCGCGAGATGGACATCCGCGTCGGCGACAAGGTCTACGTGGAGAAAGGCGGAGAGATCATCCCCAAGATCACCGGTGTCGAAGAGACCTCCAGGGTCCCTGGCGCCGAGCGTCCTCCATTCCCGAAGGTCTGCCCCGACTGCGGCACTCCCCTCGTCCGCCCCGAAGGCGAAGCGAGATGGTTCTGCCCCAACAACGACGGCTGCCCGACCCAGCTCAAGGGCCGCATCGTCCACTTCCTTTCGAGGAAAGCGATGAACGTGCTCGCCGGCGACGCGACCGTCGACCAGCTCTTCTCCATGAATCTCGTCCGCACGCCCGCGGATCTGTACGACCTCAAAAAGAGCAGCTTGCTCCTTCTCGAGGGCTGGAAGGACCGTTCTGTCGAACGCTTCCTCGACAGCCTCAGGGAGTCGGCCAGCGTGCCTTTCGGCCGCGTGCTCTTCGCCCTCGGCATCCGCTACGTCGGCGAGACGACCGCCAAGTCTCTTGCCGCCCACTTCGGCAGCATCGACGCCCTGGCCGGGGCTTCAAGAGACGAGCTCCTCGCCGTCGGCGACATCGGCGAAGTCATTGCCGACAGCATCCTCGACTTCTTCTCCAAGGAGGCCAATCTCCATGAGATAGAAAGGCTCAAGGCCGCCGGCCTGCAGTTCCAGGCGGAAGCGGCCGTCAAGCGCTCCGACGCCCTCGCCGGCATGAGCATAGTCATCTCCGGCACCTTCTCCATCTCCCGTGACGAGATGAAGGAGCTCCTGGAGAAGAACGGCGCCAAGAACAGTTCTTCCATCAGCAAGAAGACCTCATATCTCCTTGCCGGAGAGAACCCCGGCCCCGAAAAGATGAAAAAAGCCGCTGAGCTCGGCATAAGTATAATTGACGAAACTGCGCTGAGGAGCATGCTCCCTGAAGAGGAAGCCGCTCCCGCCGCCCCTGAAAAGGCCACCGGCCTTCTTTTCAGGGAAGAAACCGAACCTACCCTATTCTGAGATGAACGTTTTCAAGAAGATAGCAGCCAGCATTAAATATGGCTTCAGATATCTGAGACTCGTCGTCCTGAAGGTCTCGAAGTTCATCTCCTATGACATCTGGAACCTTGATGCCAGCGACCTGACGCGCTGGAAGGCCCGCCTTGTGCGCGACATCAAGACCTGCGTCACGATGTTCAAGACCTTCGCAGCCCAGAAGATCGGCTTCCAGGCCACGGCCCTGAGCTACCAGAGCACGATGTCGATCGTTCCCCTCCTTGCCATCGGTCTCTACCTGACCGACAACCTCGGCATCTCCGACAAGCTCGAAGCCTTCCTCATCGCCAACATCAACGACCAGGATCTCATCGACATCCTCATGAACGCGGCCAACACGATTCTCGACACCGCCCACTCCGGGCTCTTCGGTTTCCTGAGCATGCTGACCTTCGTCTGGATCGTCATCTGGATGATGATATGCGTCAGGAGGGTGTTCAACAACGTCTGGAACGTGGAAAAGGAAAGCAATTTCTTCAAGATGATAGGAGTGGTGTTCGGGGTCATAATCCTCTCCCCCTTCATCATCCTGCTGTTCTTCTCCGGTTCTATCGTCTATTCCCACGTACTCGACCTTCTAGTGCCGGATCACGTGGCATTCTCCGACAGCATTCGTTCAGTCCTGAGCTGGGTCATCTTCGGCCTTGTGGCCATTTTGATGCTGGCTATAATGTTCAAGTACATCCCAGGCTGCAAAGTCCGATTCCGCAACGCCTTCAAGTCGGCGGTCATAGCAGGCATACTCTTCACGGCCCTCCAGGCCCTCTACCTTGAGACACAACTCATGGTTGCGAAGATGAGCGCCGTCTACGGTGTCGTTGCGGCACTCCCTTTGTTTATGATATGGCTGAACCTCGGATGGTCCATTATCCTGTATGGTGCAGAGCTCTCCTACGCGATGCAAGTTTCCGAAACGGTTGACAAATGAGTTTTTCGCAGTTCACACAAGAGGATTTCGCGCTGATCGAAAAGGATTTCGCTCCCCTTTGGGAGGCGATTGAAAAGCGCGTGGAGGACCCCGAAGAGAGAGCCCTCGTGAAGAAGGCGTTCGACTTCGCCAACGAAGCCCACAAGAACGTCCGCAGACGCTCCGGCGAGCCATATATCCTCCACCCGATTGCCGTGGCCCAGATCGTTGTCAGCGACATCGGACTCGGCTGCAAGTCAATCTGCGCCGCCCTCCTCCACGACGTGGTGGAAGACACCGACTACACCGTCGAAGACCTCAAGAACATCTTCGGCGACAAGATAGCAAGCCTGGTCGAAGGCCTCACGAAGATTAAGGTCGTGCTCGACAACGAGCAGAAAAACAAGATGAACGACATCTTCTCCGAGAGCGTCCAGGCCGAGAATTTCAAGAGAATCCTCCTCACGCTCAACGACGACGTCCGTGTCGTGCTCATCAAGCTTGCCGACCGTCTCCACAACTGTCGCACGATCGAGTACATGCCTGAGCACAAGAGAGACAAGATCCTCTCCGAGACGATGTTCATATTCATTCCGCTTGCCAACAGGCTCGGTCTCTACAGCATCAAGACGGAAATGGAGAACATCTGGCTCCGCTACAAGGAGCCCATGGCCTACGAGGAGATCTGCCGCAGCATCAAGGCCAAGACCGACGGCAAGGAGGAGGAGATCGACGAATTCATCGCTCCTATCGAAAGGGTGCTCACCTCTGCGGGCTACACCTTCCGTATAAAGAAAAGGGTCAAGACCCCATATTCCATATGGAAGAAGATGCAGACCAAGCACGTCACCTTCGATCAGATCTACGACCTCTACGCCGTCCGTATCATCTTCGATTCCGACGGGACCGACTCCGAGCGCGACCAGTGCTGGAAGATCTGGACTCTCATCACCGGTATCTACCGCTACATGAACGAGCGCCAGAGAGACTGGGTCGGCAACCCCAAGAGCAACGGCTATGAAGCCCTCCACTGCACCCTGCTCAGCCAGAGAGGCACCTGGATAGAAGTCCAAATCCGTAGCCACAGGATGGACGACATCGCCGAAAAGGGCATCGCAGCCCACTGGACCTATAAGAAGAACGGCTACATCAGCGAGGGCGACAGCCAGATGGATCTCTGGCTGGAAAGGGTCAAGGAGATCATCACCAACCCGGATGTCGGCGCCGTGGAGCTCCTCGACATCATCCACAACGACCTCGTCAACCCCGAGATCATAGTCTTCACCCCCAAGGGTGAGCAGCGCCGCATCCAGAATGGTGCGACCGCCCTCGATTTCGCCTACCACATCCACACCGAGATAGGCAACAAGGCCATCGCCGCCAAGATCAACATGAGGCTCGTCCCGCTCTCCACAAGGCTCAAGACGGGCGACCAGGTCGAGATCCTGACCGCAGCATCAGCCGAGCCCAAGCTCGACTGGCTGCAGTTCGTCCGCACGAGGAAAGCCCGTTCCATCATCACCGACTTCTTCAAGGAAGACCGCAGCAAGGCTGTAGAGTATGGCAAGAGCATAGTGGAGGTACAGGTTGTGGCCGCAGGCGGCAAGCTCGACGAGAACACCGCCAAGATGCTTGCGCGCGAATACCACCAGTCGAGCCCCGAGGATCTGTATTTCTCCGTCGGCCTCGGCATGCTCAAGCTGGGCGATGTCCAGGAAGTCCTCAATAAATCGCGCGAGAGCTCGTCCTGGAGCCTGTTCAACCTCATTTTCAGGCGTGATAAATCGAAGACCTTCACCAAGGAAAGTCTCGTCATCGCCTCCTGCTGCAGCCCCATCCCGGGCGACGCGGTCATCGGTTTCCGCTCCCCCGAGGACGGCACAGTAACCGTCCACAAGAAGACCTGCCCCGTGGCAGAAAGCCTCGCCGCCAAGCACGGCGACTGGGTGGTGGTCCCCACCTGGGAAGATTCCAACATCGAAGGCTATCCCGTCAAGATATCCATCGAAGGGCTCGACAGGGTCGGACTTCTCAATGAGATATCCAGATATATATCCGTCACCATGGGCGTCAACATGAGAAAAATCTCCATCGGCGCGAGTGACGGCATATTCAAGGGATTCATCGAGATGAACGTGTCCAACCGTTCCGTCCTCGACAGCATGATAAAGAAGCTGGAGAGCATCCAGGGCGTCCAATCCGTAGTCAGAAACGAGATATGAGAAAATTCCTCTCCAAATATTTCCCGCTGATCCCGGTTCTGTTTGTGCTCATAAGCGTGAGCTTCCCCTACGGTTGCGCCAACACGACGACTCCCCCCACCGGCGGCGACAAGGACACCATACCCCCGGTAATCAAGAAGATCATGCCGCTGCCCGGCTCGGTAAATGTCCCGCGCCATAAGACCAGGATCATCATCACTTTCAACGAGTACGTCAAGGTCACTGACAACAAGAACATCTACCTCTCCCCGCCTCTGGAGAAGGCGCCGAAATACAAGATCGACGGCAAGAGCGTCGTCATCTGGTTCGAGTCCGACCTGGATTCCGCCACGACCTACACCCTCGACATCACAGGCGCCATCGCCGACAACAACGAGAACAATCCCTTCCCGGGCTACACTCTCGTGTTCTCGACCGGCGAAAGCATCGATTCGCTCATGATGACCGGTACGGTCCAGGACTGCAACACCCTCATGCCAATCAAGGGCGCCACGGTCATGCTTTACCGCGACCACGCCGACTCGGCAATATTTAAAAAGAGGCCCGTCGCCTCCGCCAAGACCGACGACTGGGGCTTCTTCTCCATCCGCAACATCGCCGACACCCTCTACCGCGTCTATGCCATCATCGACGCCAACGGCGACAACATGTACCAGCCTGAGACAGAGAAGGTCGCCTTCCTCGACACTCTCTTCCGTCCCACGATGGTGGTCTCTGACACCATCCCTGAGCTCGCCAAATTCGACATGAAGGACACGCTCAACTGCCTTGCCCGTAAGAGCGAGATCGAGCTCAATATCTTCAGGGAGCATCCGTCAAAGCAGTTTGTCGTCAAAAAGGAAAGGGTCGGTCTAAGGACCGCCTACCTCACATTCATGGCCCCGGGCGCAGTGGTCTACGGCATGAAGATGCGCGGCATCCCGAAGGAAAAGCTGATCTCCCAGTTCAATCTCGAGCGCGATTCTCTCGAAATCTGGGTCAACGACCAGCGCAACCTCCCCGACACCCTCAAACTCCTCATCGGCTACGACAAGACCGACAGCCTCGGCTTCCTCATGCCGACCAAGGAGGAGATCCCTCTCGTGCTCGACAAGAAACTCCGCGCGAGCCTCCAAAGGAGCTCCCGCCGCGACATCAAGCACGAGGACACGATCTGTGTGATGACGACCAGCGCGGAGGCCGACATGGTCGAGCAGTACGGATTCACCGTCGAATTCAAATATCCTCTTATCGAGGATGCATTCGACTCGCTGATTTTCCGTTCCATCAACCCGCGCCAGCAGGAAAAGCGCGGCACCTACAAAGTGACGCGCGACAGCACCAACCTCCGCCGCTACACCATCATGCCGGACGAGAAGCTGATGCCGGGCTATGAGTACTTCCTCAAGATCCCCTATCGCAAGTTCCGCGACATCAACGGCTTCTACAACGACAGCACCGAGATGAAGGTATCTCTCCCCAACGACGAGAAATTATCATCCCTCACGCTCAATATTTCCGGCACGGCAGGATGCCGCTACATTGTCGACCTTCTCAGCGAGAAGCGTGACAAGGTGATCCGCAGCTTCATCATCGATTTCGACCAGAAGGTGCTGTTCCCCTACCTCAAGGCGGCAAAATACTGCATCCGTATGACCGAAGACCGCAATCGCAACGGACTGGTCGACACAGGAATACTTCTTGAAAGGCAACAGCCCGAAAAGGTTCGTTTCTATAAGATCGACGATTCCTTCCTTATCGACATTCCGGAAAGGGTCGAGATGGAGCAGGACATCGAAATCGAAAAACTCTTCAAATGAGAATTAAAGCCATCATAGCTGCGGCACTGCTGCTACTTGCCTGGTCGGGTCTTTCCGCCCAGGAGGTCGTGCAGGTGTCCGACAGCGTGGTGGTGTTCTCCGATTCCACGGCAATCGTGGCCGCCCCGCAGGACCTCTGGACTGACGAGTATCTCGACACCGTCAATGTCCGTAAGCGCTTCTTAATCAACGACTACGACATCATCGGAGTGGAAGCCGGCGTCATGTTCTGCGGCGTCTCCTTCAACCCCTCGAGGCCGTCTAAATTCGTCTTCGCCGCCCCCACCTACGGCATTACCTACACCCACTACTGCAAGATGATGGGCTTCATGCCGTATTTCGGTATCAGCGTAGGTGTTTTCCATGGCTACAGCGGCTATGCCTACAAGGAGAATAAGGACACCGGCAAGACCCCCATCCGCGACACCCTCACCTATGAGTCAGCCGCCATCATGGAGAGGATCGAGGTCCCGCTCCTGTCGTCGTTCCATTTCGACACGCGCCATTTCAAGATAATGGCCGACGTCGGTCTATTCGGCGGCTACCGCTACAACATCAAGCGCAGCGGCGAATACGTCGACTACACACCGCAATCATCCGAGAGGAAGAACAAATTCCTCGATTTCGAATATCGCTGGGACTACGGCATCAAGGCCGGCCTCGGATTCGGCCTCGTCTTCGGCCCCGTTGAAATCCACATCAAAGGCACTTTCAAATACTCCTGGTCGAGTCTCTACAAGCCCAACTACTACAACCAATACTACTATCGTTTCGCCTATCCGATGGATATCGGAGTGGTGGGCGGTCTCTATTTCCACCTGACCAAGCGTACAGGAAAGACCAGGGCCGAGCTCCGCAAGGAGGCGAAAAATGCGTTGTTGATCAATGAAAACCCCTTCCAAGAATTCCCGGCAAGTGAAGATCGGTAACGTCGTCATCGGCGGCGGCCAAAGGATCGCCGTCCAGACGATGTGCTCGACCCACACCTCCGACATTGACGCTACCCTCTCCCAGTGCCGCCGCATGGTCTCAGCGGGCGCCGACATCATCCGCATCACCGTCCCCGGACTCCGCGAAGTCCCCTCCATCAAGGAAATCCGCGAGACTCTCCGCTCCGAAGGCATCCTCACTCCGATAGTAGCCGACATCCATTTCTCGTCGGAGACGGCCATTGCAGTGGCCCCGTTCGTGGATAAGGTCAGGATCAACCCCGGCAATTTCCACCGCAACCATGAGGAGGCATCGCGCCAGTTCGCGCGCCTTGCCGAGGTCTGCCGCGACAACGACACCGCCATACGCATCGGTCTCAACCACGGCTCCCTTGGCGAATACATCACCAACCTCTACGGCAACACTCCCTTTGCGATGGCAAAGGCAGCGATGGAGTGGATTTCCCTTGCAGAGAAGGTCGATTTCACCGACATAGTCATCTCCCTCAAGTCGAGCAACACCCTGACCATGGTCGAGGCCTACAGGCTTCTCCAGAAGGAGATGGAGGCGACAGGAAGGGTCTATCCTCTCCACGTGGGCGTGACAGAAGCCGGCAACGGCGACTCCGGCAGGATCAAATCCTGCGTCGGCATCTCCTCGCTTCTTTCCGAAGGCATCGGCGACACCGTCCGCGTCTCCCTGACCGAAGACCCCGTCAACGAGATCCCCGTCGGCATTTACCTTTCAGACCGCTATTCCGGCGGCCTCCAGTCCAGCCTGGTCTCATTCAAGATTGAAGGCAAGGCTGTCAGCGCAGTCTACGACTCCCCTTCCCGCGAGCGCCTGATTCTCGACGCCTCCTGCGATTTCGGCAAAAGGCTTCTCGACAAGGAGATCGACTCCGTCAGTTTTAGCGGCACTTTTCTCGAAGACGGCGTCAAAAAGGACATCTCCGCTGATGGTTTTGGCAAATACCTCGAAGACGAGCTCTTACAGGCCTGCAGGCGCCGTTTCTACAAACCGGAATACATCGCATGCCCCGGCTGCGGCCGCACGATGTACGACCTCCAAAACGCCTTCGAACAAGTCAAGAGCAAGACTTCCCATCTGAAGAATGTCGTGATTGCCGTCATGGGATGCATAGTCAACGGCCCCGGCGAAATGGCCGATGCCGACTGGGGCTACGTCGGCGAAGGCAACCGCAAGGTCACCATCTACCGCGGCAACACCCCCCTCCTCCGCCACATCCCCGAAGAAGAGGCTCCCGACAAGCTTTTAGAACTTATTGAATACTCCAAAGGCGCAGAAGAGAGTTAATCTTCGGGAGCGACAGAGTTTTCTGCGGGTTTTAACTCAGCGATAACGGTCTTGACGGCCCTGACTTCTTCACCGAGTTTGACCTTGATGTCAGCATCGAGGGGAAGGAACATGTCGATGCGGGAGCCGAATTTGATGACGCCGCACTGCTTGCCTCTTTCAGCTTCACCACTGTAGGCAGCGTAGCAGACGATACGGCGGGCGAAGGTGCCAGCGATCTGCTTGAAAAGGATCTCCTCATCGCCAACCTTGATTGCCGTGGAGGCATGCTCGTTGAGCTCGGAGGATTTAGGATGGAAGGCAAGGAGGTATTTGCCAGGGTGATATTTGTAATAGGTAATCTCACCGTCGACGGGCCAGAAGTTGCAGTGGACGTCGAAGAAATTCATGTAGACTGAGACCTGCATGCACTCCTTATTGAGATACTCCTTCTCGAAGACCTTCTCAATTATGACCACCTTGCCGTCGGCAACGGAAGTGACGATGTTGTCGCCTTCCGGAATCTCCCTGTCGGGGACACGGAAGAAGTAGGTGATGAAAAGCATGAACACCACTGCAAGGACAACCAGAGGGATGGATATCCAGTTGTTGTGGACGAACTTGATGACTATGAAAAGGACCAGCGCACAAAGAGCCCAGACAAAAGCAATGGTGCCGAAAGAGTCACTGTCGAGATGTATCATAACAGACCAGATATAATAAGATAGATTGTACCGATGGGAATTGCAAAGATGGTGGAGTCGAAACGGTCGAGGAGGCCGCCGTGGCCGGGAATGATGTTGCCGGAATCCTTGAGGTCGTGGATACGCTTCCACTGCGACTCGAAGAGGTCGCCGTAGACCCCCGCTATGTCCATGAGGGCCGCAAGGATGGCGCAATGGACGATGGGGAACTTAAGCATGCCGGTAAGGCCGAGGATGATGCCGACGGCGATGGCCATGAGGAATCCGCCCCAGAAGCCGGCCCAGGATTTCTTGGGAGAGACCGAGGGGAAGAGCTTCTTGCCGTTCTTGCCGAAAAGGAGGCCGAAGCAGTAGGCGCCGATATCGGAAGCCCAGATGATGCAGAAGAAGGAGAGCATCATGATGCCGCTGAACTCGCCCTCGCGGTTGAACACGATGAAATTGGAGAGCGTCAGAGGAAGGGCGACATAGACAAGACCGGTGTAGAGGTTGGAGAATTTGTTGAATTCACTCTTGTCAGGCGCGTAGAGGGAAAGGCACATCAGGACGATGAGAGGCACGATGGCCAGGGAAATCATGCGTCCGGGCAGATAACCGGCCCTGGAGGCGAACGCAAGGCTGAAAAGGAATGCGCCGGTCACGATGGCGACGACCTGGGAGACAGGATAGGACTTGCCCATGGTCATGTTGAAGAACTCCACCATCATACCCACCAGCATAAACAGGAACAGCGCGGCAAACAGGAACTTGTTGAACAGAAGTCCAACGAGAACTATGGCCAGGAAACATATTCCTGATAGCGATCTTTTAACGGTGTTGTTCATGCTTCAGCGGGCTTTTCTTCTTCCTGGACACGCCTTTCGTCGACCGCAGGAAGGACCTTGGGGCCGAGGATGCGCTCTACGTCTTCCGAGAATATGACTTCCTTCTCAAGAAGGAGCTCCGCCATCTGGACGAAGCCGTCCTTATGGGAGGTGATAATCTCCTTTGTGCGGTGGTGGACCTTGTCGATGATGTCCTTGACCTCCTTGTCCATGAGCTCGGCCGTCTTTTCGGAATAAGGCTTGGTGATGTCGTAGCCGCGGGAGCCGTTGGCGTCGTAGAAGGACAGGGTGCCGACTTTGTCGCTCATGCCGTAGTACTGGACCATGGCGTAGGCTATCTTGGTCATCCTTTCGAGGTCATTGAGGGCGCCGGTCGAAGGCTCGCCGTTGATAATCTCCTCAGCCACGCGGCCGGCGATCAGGGCGCACATCCTGTCGAAGATGACGCTCCTGGAGGAGTTCTTCCTCTCCTCAGGGAGGTACCAGGTCAGTCCCAGGGCGTTGCCGCGAGGGATAATGCTGACCTTCATCACAGGATCGGCATAAGGCAGTAGCCATCCGACAAGGGCGTGGCCGGCCTCATGATAGGCGGTCGTGCGCTTCTCGGCGGGAGTCATGATCGTGGACTCTTTCCTCTCAAGGCCACCGACAATGCGGTCGACCGCCTCGAGGAAGTCTTCCTGCATCACGGCGCTGTGGCTGTGGCGAGCCGCGGTGAGGGCGGCTTCGTTGCAGACATTGGCGATGTCGGCGCCAGAGAATCCCGGGGTGTGCTTCGCCATCATCTTGATGTCGAAATCCGGGGAGACCTTGATGCCGCGGAGGTGGACTTTGAATATCTCCTCCCTCTCCTTGAGTTCGGGAAGTTCGACGTGGATCTGCCTGTCGAAACGACCGGCCCTCATGAGAGCGGAGTCGAGGATGTCGGCGCGGTTGGTCGCAGCGAGGACGATGACGCCGGAGTTGGTGCCGAAGCCGTCCATCTCGGTAAGGAGCTGATTGAGAGTGTTTTCCCGCTCATCGTTGGAGGTGAATCCCGCATTGCGCGAACGGGCGCGACCGACGGCGTCGATCTCATCGATGACGACGATGCA
>JAGCDT010000018.1 GCA_017651045.1 Bacteroidales bacterium
GATTTTGGTCCGGAAAATCATTCGGCCGCCTTCCGCAATGGATGAATAGATGAATTCGTCGCCCATGATGGTGTGGTCGGACGAGCCGAACGGGGTCGAGGTGAGACGCTCAGCCTTGCCGGAAGCCGGATACCAGGCGTAAAGCTCGTTGACTCCGTCGAGGTCGGAGACAAACAGGAGGCGGTCTCTATAGCTCCAAAGGAAGAACATCCTTGCCGGCACCGGCGCGATGTCCTCCTTCCACTGCCCGCCTTCATAATGCCAGACTCCGCATCCTCCGTCGGCGACTCCCAGCGCGTAGAACACGTCATTGTAGATTGTAAACTCGGTGAACGTGATCCCTGACGGGGAAGGGATGCTGCTCAGCCTGGAGCCATCCTTTGCCGAAAGTCCGACTATGTTGGAGCCGCCCTCCGGCGGGAATTCCACGACATAGACCGTCTGTCCATCGGAAGTCGGCACCGGGTTGAAAAAGCGCCCGTCCTTGGTGAGGTCGTGGCGGCGGCCGGTCTTGAGGTCGATGTAGCGGATTATGGATTTGCCGGCGAGGCTCCACCTCGGATCGGGCATCGCCTCCCTCCAGTAGAGCCTGTCGAGATTGCTGTCATGGACCAGGACTCCGGAGTTGGAGCCGAAAGGTCCCAGGCGACGTACCTTGCCGAGGGCGTCGATTTCGACCAGGGATGTGGCCCTGTCCTTCCCGCTCTGGAGAGAATATATCTTGTCGCCGACGGCGGTGAAGCGGTCGTAGGCGTTGTAGAACTTCTTGTCCGGAGTGATCTGCTCCATCGGCATAAACGGCTCTCTCTCCTTGAAATTCGCGGCCCATTCCGTGCCGAGACTGTCGAGGATGCTGCGGAAGGTAGGCTTCAGCTTCATCCCGGAAGCCTCCTTTATGGTCCTCTGGAAATTGCCTATGCGAAGCGGATGGCGTACTACATTGTCGAAGTAGCGCTTCGTGAACAGGGGGTCGTTGTAGTAGCCCCTGACGCCGCCCACCATGAGATAGCCGGCCCGATAGTGGTCGGGGGTGTAGTGGCGGAAGGATCCATAGCGCCAGCGCCAGAAGTTGCGGTAATCGCCGTGGGCGAGGGCGTATTGGTAATACTCGAGGAATTCGGCGGAGCGGCCGCGGCCGGCGGCCGAAAGCGCCGTCTCCGCGACCACCGCGTCGCCCTCCAGCAGCACCGGGTCGGGGTAGATGCCGTCGACCGCGCCGGCCCACATCTCGCCCAGCACATAATGGAGCCACTTGAAGGCTCCCCTGTAGGCGAACTGCATCTGGGCCACGTGGCGGGACTCGTGGATAGCCAGCTCCGTGGCGCCCGGCATCGCGCTGTCGGGAGTCGACTCCTGTACGGTATAGAGAGCCATCCTTTTCGGCGCCCAGACCACAAGCCCGTTGGGGTTGATGGCGTAGGGGTGAAGAATGACCGGCAGGCGCCCCCACTGGAGGGAGCACGGCTGCATTCCGACGGACTTGCCGACCACCGGGCGGTATTTTTCCAGCAGGCTGGAATACAGCGACGGAAGACTGTCGCCTATCGCCTTCGGATAGATCAGGCGATAGTTTGAAGTGATTTTCTGGTCCCATTTGAGGGAGCCGGGGTCGTCGCCGTCGAGATAGAACTGGGCAGACGAAGGCAGACACCACGCAAGGAGTGCCACTAAGGACAGTATAATCCTCCTTGCGCGCATTTTCTACACTTCCACTGAGGTCTCAAACTCCTTAAGGAAACGGATGTCGTTCTCGAAGTAGTGGCGAAGGTCGTTGACCTGCCACTTGAGCATGGCGATACGCTCGATACCCATACCGAAGGCGAAGCCACTGTAGACGTTTGGATCTATACCGCAAGCCTTGAGGACGTTGGGGTCCACCATGCCGCAGCCAAGGATCTCGAGCCAGCCGCTGCCCTTGCAGATGTTGCAACCCTCGCCATGGCAGATGTTGCAGCTTACATCAACCTCCGATGAAGGCTCAGTAAACGGGAAATAGGAAGGGCGCATGCGGATATTGGCATCCGGGCCGAACATTTCGCGGGCGAAAAGCAGGATGGCCTGCTTGAGGTCGGCGAAGGTCACTCCCTTGTCGACATAGAGGCCCTCGACCTGGTGGAAGATGCAGTGGGCGCGGGCGGAAATCGCCTCGTTGCGGAAGACGCGGCCAGGGCAGATGACCCTAATCGGCGGCTTCTGGGACAGCATAGTCCTCACCTGGATCGATGAGGTGTGGGTGCGGAGAAGGAGCGGGTTCTCGTGGCCGGCGGACACGAAGAAGGTGTCCTGCATGTCACGGGCGGGGTGATTCGGGGGGAAGTTGAGGGCTTCGAACACATGGAAGTCGTCCTCGATCTCGGGACCTTCGGCCACGTCGTAGCCGAATTTGCGGAAGATGTCCACGATCTGCTGACGCACGATCGAGACGGGGTGACGCGATCCGAGGGGAAGGCGGTCGCCCGGCATCGAAAGGTCGTTGCCGGAAGCTTCTACCTCGCCGCTGGAGGAGACTTCCTCCTTGAGCTGCTCGATCTTGGCCGTCGCGGCCTTCTTGAGCTCGTTGAGCTTCTGGCCGAACTCCCTTTTCATCTCAGGGGCGATGCTCCTGAAGTCGTCGAAGAGTTTCGTGACCTTACCGTTCTTTCCGAGATACTTTACCCTGGCTTCTTCAGCCTCCGCGGCCGTCTTTGCCTTCAGCGCGGCAAGTTCAGCCTTAATCTGTTCAATAGCCTCTTTCATTATTTGGATTTCTTTTTCTTCGATTTTTTGGAAGGTTTTTCAGGGGTGATGCCGGCGCGTTTGTCGCGGGCCTGCTTTTCGCGGAAGGCACCGCCCTTGAGATATTTATCCCACTGCTCGGGGGTGAGGAAGCCCTTGAAGGCTTCATAGGTCTTTTCATCCCACTTGTCGTGGACTGCAATGTACATATCCACATTCTGCACACCGGATTTCTGGAGCTTCTCAAGCTCGTCCTGCATAGCGTGGAGGTTGTAATTGAAAGTGGAATCGGCGTAGAATTCCTGCCAGTACTCAAGCCCGAGCTGGGACGAGAGCTTTTCGACCTTTTCTTCAATATACTCGACCAGTTTCTTCTCCTTTTCCTCCGGAGTGGAAGGCGGAGCATCCTGCTGCTGGGCCCTCAGGGAAGGGAGCAGTATAAGGAATAAAACGGCCGATGCGACTATTCTTTTCATACTATTTAATAGATAAGCTAAAAAGCTAATCCTACAAAAGTACAAAAATTTAGGTAACTTTGTCCAGATATACTTGACGTATGAAGAAATTACTGTTTATCCTCACATGCCTGGCGGCCGCTTCAGCAGCCGTTCCGGCAGATGCCTGCACCAATGTCATCATCTCCAAAGGGGCCAGCGCCAACGGCTCCGTGATGGTCTCCTACGCCGCCGATTCGCACATGCTCTTCGGTGAGCTGTACTTCAAGAAAGCCGCCCGCTGGAAGAAGGGCGCCATGCTTTCCGTCGACGAATGGGACACCGGCCGTCACCTGACCGAAATCCCCCAGCCGGCCGAGACCTATAAGACCATCGGCAACATGAACGAGCACCAGCTCATCATTGGCGAGACGACCTATGGAGGCCGTGAAGAGCTGATGCAGGAGGATGGCCTGATCGACTATGGTTCACTGATTTACATAACTCTCCAGAGGGCCCGCACGGCACGGGAGGCCATCGCCACCATCGTGGAGCTGGCCGACACCTACGGCTACTGCTCGGAAGGAGAATCCTTCTCGATCGCCGACCGCGAGGAGGCCTGGGTCATGGACCTCATCGGCCGCGGCGACACCGGCAAGGGAATAGTCTATGTGGCCATGAGGGTCCCCGACGGGGCGATCTGCGCCCACGCCAACCAGTCCCGCATCGGCCGCTTCCCGCTCGACGACACCGACAACTGCCTCTATGCTGAGGATGTCATCTCCCTTGCCCGCAGCAAGGGCTGGTTCGACGGCAAGGATGAGGATTTCAGCTTCTGCGATGCCTACTGCCCGGCCGATTTCGGCACGGTCCGCGGCTGCGACGCCAGGGCCTGGAGCGCATTCAACATCCTCACCGGCGGCAAGTTCCGCTACAAAGGCGACGACGGGGAGATGCACGTCTGCGATTCCTATGATTTCATCGACTATGCGACCGGTGCGGACCTGTCGCATCCCTTCCCTCTTTTCGTCTATCCCGAAGAGAAGATTACGGTCAAGCAGGTTGCCGACGTGATGAGGGACCACTATGAGGGTACCCCCATGGATATGACGCAGGACATCGGTGCCGGCGGCAACGCTCTTCCTTACCGCTGGAGACCCATGGAGTGGAAGGTCGACGGGGCCACTTATGTCAACGAAAGGGCCATCGCCACGCAGCAGACCGGCTTCTGGTTCGTCGCCGAGGCCCGCGGCTGGCTCCCCGAAGAAATCGGCGGAATCTTCTGGTTCGGCACCGACGATGCAGCCACGTCCTACCTCACGCCGATCTACACGGCGACCTGCGAGGTCCCCGAGTGTTTCCGCGAGGGCAACGGCAGTATCCTCCAATACTCCCCCACGGCTTCATTCTGGATCAACAACCGCGTTTCCAACGCCTGCTATAAGGCCTATAACATAATGGCCCCGACAGTTGTCGAGGCCCGTGACGCCTTTGAAAACGATCAGATCTTCCGTGCCACGAGGCAGGTCGACAGCACCGCCGTAGCGATGCTCTCCCACAGCCTCTGGCACCGCCGCGCCGTACGCAGGATCAACCGCTACCTCACCCGCTACACGGTCGAGACGGCCCAGCGCCAGTTCGAATCCTGGAAAAAGCTCGAAGAGCTCCTGCTTGTCAAATACATGGACGGCAACGTCAAGGATCAGAACCCCGACGGCTCCTTCATCACAAGCGAGACCTCCGACCGCATGCCTGCCAATATCGGCTGGCCCGGCTACACCGAGCTCTGGAAGCGCTCCGTCGCCGCCTCCGACAAAGGCGCGTTCCTGAAGGTCCCCGCTCCGGAGGAATAGCGTGCCCGGTGGTGCTTTTGACGGTACCACCAGGCACGAAATCCCCGGAAAAACGTAACAGGTGGTGCTTTTTCGAGCACCACCTGTTACATTTCCAGCTCGGGGCCGGGCCCTACTCCAGACCGCGTCCGCGGAGGAGAGCGGCGGGATCCGGATCGGCGCCACGCCACTGCGTGTAGAGCGTCATAGGCTCTTCGCTGCCACCCTTCTCAAGGAAGGTCTGGCGGAAGGACAGGGCCGTGGCAGGGTTGTAGACGCCGTCGGCGATGAACTTCTCGAAGGCATCGCGCTCCAGGACCTCAGACCACAGGTAGCTGTAGTAGCCGGCTGAGTAGCCGCTGTTAAAGATGTGGTTGAAGTAGGAGGTGCGGTAGCGCGGGATGATCTCCTCGATGAGGCCCATGTCGTCGCAGACTTTGTCTTCAAAGTCGCGAACGGCGGCGGAGCGGCCTTCGACCGAACCGTCGGCCTCGAAGGGCTCGAGGGCGGCGGCGTCAAGCTCATGCCAGCGCATATCGAGTATGGATGCGGCGCAAAGCTCGCCGGTCGTGAATCCCTGGTTGAATTTAAGGGAGTTGTTGATCTTCTCCACGAGCTCGGCAGGGATGGTCTCGCCGGTCTGGTAGTGGTGGGCGTACTGGGAAAGGATATCCTTCTCGAAGGCCCAGTTCTCGTTGAACTGAGAGAAAGTCTCCACGAAGTCGCGGGCGACGGCGGTGCCGCTGACGCTCTGGTAGTGGCACTTGGTGAGGAAGCCGTGGAGGGCGTGGCCGAACTCATGGAACGCTGTCTGGACCTCGTCAACCGTGAGAAGCGACGGGGCCTCCTCGGTTGCCGGAGGGAAGTTGCAGCAGTTGACTATGATCGGGCGGATGTCATTGCCAGACGCGTCGACCATCTGCTCGCGGAAATTGTTCATCCAGGCGCCACCGCGCTTGATATCGCGTGAGAAGTAGTCGCAGTAGAATATGCCGAGCAGCGAGCCGTCGGCGTCGGAGACCTTCCAGGCCGTCACGGCCGGGTTGTAGACCTCGACCTCGGGGGCCGGAGTCACCTTCACGCCATAGACTTTTTCGGCGGCATAGAACACGCCCTTGCGCACGCTGTCGACCTGGAAGTAGGGCTTGGTCTGCTCCTCGTCGAGGTCGTATTTGACCTTACGCACCTTTTCGGCGTAGTAGAACCAGTCCCAGGGCTCTATCTTCGATCCTTCGGGAAGAAGGCCGGCGGCGACGTCCTCGTCCATGATTTTCTGCATGTCGTACACTTCCTCCTTGGCTTTTTTCATGGATGAGCCCATGATCTCGGCGAGGAACTTGTCGACGGTCTCGGGATTGCCGGCCATCTTGTCGTCGAGAAGATACTCTGCCGATGAGGCGAAGCCGAGAAGGGCGGCCTTTTCGGTGCGGAGTTTCATTATCTCGAGGACGATGGCGTTGTTGTCGTTGTCATTACCCCTGTTGCAGCGGGATGAATAGGCCCTGAAGGCTTTCTCGCGTGCGGTCCTGTCCTCGGTCGAAGACATGTAGGCGGGGTAGGCCGACACGGTGATGCCTATGGCTTCCTTGAAGGCGTTGTTCTCTGCGAGTAGGTTGTTGCCGAAAGTCTGGGAAAGGACGGCCAGGCGGGCGTTGATCTCCATGAAACGGGCCTTGCCGGCCTCGTCAAGGGCCACGCCGTTACGGACGAAGTGCTCGTAGAGCTTCTTCGTGACCATCTTCTGCTCACGGGTGAGCTCCTCGTCGCCCTCATAGACGGCCTTGACTCTCTTGAACAGATCCTCATTCATGAAAATCTCATCGCTTGCCGCAGTCACGAGAGGGGTTATCTTCTCCTCGAGCGCCTGCATCGAGGGGGTCGCGTCGGACTCGGCGAGGTTGTAGAACACGCCTGTGACCTTCGACAGAAGGCTTCCGGAGAGCTCGAAGGCTGCAATAGTGTTTTCAAAGGTCGGGGCGTCAGGGCATGCGATGATGGCGGCGATCTCTTCCTTCTGCCTGATTATACCTTCTTCGACTGCGGGGAGGTAGTCCTTTTCCGAAATACGGCTGAACGGGGCCGTCCCATAAGGGGTGTCCCACTCTTCGAAGAATACGTTTTTCTGACCACAGGCTGTCATCATAGCTGCTGCTCCTAAAACTAAAAGGATTTTTTTCATTGTTTGGGTTCTTTGAATTTCAATATATCATACGAGAAAATGACTCCGGCACGTACCTGGTCGAACGGCCAGTCGTGGAAGCCTCTCTGGTAGAGTGCGAACGGGCGGAACATCCACTCGCGCGGGCCCTCGGCCCTCACCCTGAGGGTCATGGGAAAGTCGCCAACCCGCTCCCAGCCCCAGTAGCCGCCGAACTGCGCGGAAAGGGAGATCCAGCGGTTGTCGTAACGCGCAAGGGCGCCGAACATTATTGCGTCGTTCTGACGGCCGTTGTCGGTCTGCCAGCAGAGGAATCCTCCGCTGAGCGCGAGCCTAACCGGGCCGAAATTCTTCCCTATCGCCGCGTCGAAGAAATAGCCGGGACAGTCGTAGCCGACACCGTGCTCGAAAGAGCCGTCCGAAGCCGTCCTCAGGGCGGCGCGGATGGCTATCGCCGGGCAGTACTTCTTTTCCGTCAGGATACAGAAGTCGATGCTGAGGAAAGCCGCTCCTGCGTCGCAGCCCTTCCCGGAATACTCCGTAGACACCCTGCGGGCGTTTTTGGCGTTCTCTCCCATGTTCCACCACTCGCAAACCGGCATCCAGAAGGTCAGGTTGACCCTCGGGGTCCACAGGGGGATGGAAATCTTGACATGGATGTCGTAGAAATTGTCCCTGCCGGAAGCGAGGTGGCCTTTGAAATAGTCGCCGGCGAGCTCGGCCTGGAGGGTCGGGGAGACCGTGCCGTCAAGCATCTCCGGCACCTGGAACGCATTGGGCCCGAAAAATTTCGGCCCGATCATCGTCTTGGTGGAAAGGTCGGCTTGGACGATCGGCACCTCTGCCAGCGCACTCACCGCCAGCAGTAAAGCCAATATCGAGACGATAACTCTTTTCATCGGAAGCCAAAAATAGTCAATTCTACGCTTTAAAACAACGTGGGCTCCAGTTGTTTAGGGTGGAAGGAGAGGCGGTGCCAGGGGGTCAGGCCGTATTTGCGGATGGCGTCGATGTGCTCCTGGGTGGGGTAGCCCATATTGCGCTCCCAGCCGTACTGGGGGTACTCGGCAGCTATCTTTTCCATGAATTCATCACGCCAGGTCTTGGCGAGTACCGATGCCGCGGCTATGCTCGCATAGGTCGCGTCACCGTGGACCACCATCTGATAATCCTTGCGCGTGTAGGTGTCGAAAGGGCGGAAGCGGTTGCCGTCGATAAGAAGGAACTGTGGCTTCGGGGTGAGGCGGAGCACCGCCCTCTGCATCCCGGTCACCGAGGCCCAGAGGATGTTGAGGCTGTCGATCTCCGCCGGGGAGACCGCTTCGACGGCCCATGAGACGGCTTCCGCCTCGATGACAGGACGTAGAAGGTCCCTTTCGCGGCGGGTCATCTTCTTCGAGTCGTTGAGAAGGGGGTGATGGAAGTCCTTCGGAAGGATGACGGCGGCGGCATAGACGGGGCCGGCGAGCGGTCCGCGGCCTGCTTCGTCGCATCCGGCCTCTATAAGGCCTTCGCTGAAGCACTCCAAAAGCTTGTTTTCCTTGCGCATAGCGCAAAGTTAGTCATTTTCTTCGGGAATACGGCGGCGAAGCATCGAGATGATCTCCTCCTGATTGCGTATGGTCTCCTTCTGGCTCTCCACAAGGGCCTGGAGGGCGTTGTTTTCCCTTGCGCTGGCCCCAAGTCTCTCCTCATATCCGGCGACAAGGGATTTGCTCTTCTCCCCATAATCCATCTTCATCTGCTGCAGACGGCCCGCGCTTTCAGGATCCGGTTTATAGCCGAGAATCAGCTCCTCGACGGAGAGACCCAGAAAATCGGCAATCTTGTAGATGTTCTCATTCAATATCCGTGTGGGGCCCTTTTCCAAAGCATGGAGGGAGACTTTGGATATTCCGACGGCATCGGCTATCGCCTTCTTGGTAAAGCCGTGCTTTTCACAGGCGCGGATAATGTTTTCCCTTATTGTTCTTTCATCCATAACTTGGGCAAATGTAGGCCCTTGTTTTAGGAAACAAGGTAAAGCTAATCCTTAAAAAGTCAAGCTACGCTTTACCTTCAATATAAAAAACACTAAAAGTCTTAAAAAAACATAAAAATCGAACTACCCCCGGCCTCAAAAACACCGCATAGCCCTTGTATTTGCGGTTTTGCCTGCCCATCTTTGCCCCGTAAACACAACGGTCATGAAAGACATCTCCCGCTTCTACGCTCTCTTTGAAAAACTTCTCGACGAAGATTCCCTCTTCATCGACCCTTCTGTCGGATTCGATTCAATCTGCCGTATGATCGGTGCGCCGAGAAGAAAACTTGATTCCTACATATATAAAGAACTCGGGATGCATGGCGACTCCGTGATAGCCTGCTATCGTGCTCAATGGTATGCATCGATTATCGCAAAATACGGCAAATCTTTCCGAAAAAATTACTATCTTTGCCCGATACGCCCGATAGCGGGAAAATTACGCACTGAAACAAAGCAATAATTAATATCAGATGAAAACTTATCAGACTAAAAACATCCGCAACGTGGTCCTCATCGGCAGCTCCCGCTCCGGCAAGACCACGCTGTCCGAAGCAATGCTCTTCGAAGGCAAGGTGATCGACCGCAGAGGCTCCGTCGAAGACAAGAACACCGTCTCCGACAACACCGAGTTCGAGCAGACCAACCAGAAATCCATCAACGCGACTCCGCTCTACGCGGAATTCGGCGGCTGCAAGATCAACGTCATCGACGCCCCCGGTTCCGACGACTTCAGCGGTGGTGCCCTTTCCGCCTTCAAGGTGGTCGAGAGCGCTGTGATGGTGATGAACGGCACCGCCGGTGTCGAGGTCGGCACGACCATCTTCGCCCGCTACGCCGACAAGTACGGAGTCCCCATGATCATCGCTGTCAACCAGCTTGACCACGAGAAAGCATCCTGGGATCTCGTCCGCACCGCCATCGGTGAAGAGTTCGGCAAGAAGGCAGTCATCTGCCAGTTCCCCGTCAACCCGGGTCCCGGCCTCGAAGGCTTCGTAGACGTCATCACCATGAAGTTCTACAACGCCAAGAACGAGGAGCTCGAAATCCCCGCCGCCTACGCCGACGAGGCTGAAGAGCTTCGCGCAGAGCTGATGGAGAAGGCAGCCGAAGGTTCCGACGAGCTCATGGAGAAATTCTTCGACACCATGGAGCTCTCCACCGAAGAGATCCGCGAAGGTCTCCGCGCCAGCCTTGTCAAGGGCGAGGCCATCCCCGTCTTCTGCACCGCTGCAAAGAGCAATATCGGTGTCCGCCGTCTCATGGAGTTCATCGTCAACGTGGCTCCGTCCCCGGAAGGCAAGGTCGAGAAGACCGTCGAAGGCGGCGAGCTCAAGTGCGATCCCGCAGGCCCCACCGCTCTGTTTATCTTCAAGACCTCCGTCGAGCACCACCTCGGTGATGTCTCCTACTTCAAGGTCATCAGCGGCACCCTCAATGAAGGCGCCGACCTCGTCAACCCTGAGACCGGCAACGGTGAGCGTCTTTCCGCCATCTATTCCGTCGCAGGTTCCAAGAAGGAGAAGGTCGCTTCCATCGCCGCCGGCGACATCGGCTGCGTCATGAAGCTCAAGGCCGGCAAGACCGACGTCACCCTCGCCCAGGCAGGCACTGACGCCGTCGCCCACATGGTCCTTCCCGACGCCAAGTACCGCTGCGCCGTCAAGGCCGTCGACAAGAACGACGAGGCCAAGGTCGGCGACGCCCTCAACAGGATCGCCGCTCAGGATCCGACCATTGGTGTCGAGTACTCCAAGGAGCTCCGCCAGACCATTCTCAGCGGCCAGGGCGAGCAGCACATCAACTTCGTTAAGTGGCGCCTGAACAACGAGTTCAAGCTCAACGTCGAGCTCTATGCTCCGAAGGTTCCTTATCGCGAGACCATCACCAAGATCGCAACCGCACA
>JAGCDT010000019.1 GCA_017651045.1 Bacteroidales bacterium
ATCACCGGCACCGCCACACGCCCTCTCCTCGAGGGCGCCGTCGACGAGGCTGCCCTCCGGGAGCGCGTCGAGGCGCTGATGGCGGAGCGCTCGTCCCTCTACGAGGAGACCGCCGACGCCATCATCGACATCGACGGCCTCACCACTGCCGAAATCGCCGACCGCATCCTCTCCATCCGTCCGTGACCACCCGGACCCTTGGGTGGTCGCCTTCATTTTCGGGCCAGAACGTCCGTGACCACCCAGACCCTTGGGTGGTCGCCGACATTATTCGCCCGTCGCTATAGAGAGGGGTAGTCGATGCGGGAGAGGAAGAGGGCGTGGCCGGAGACGGACTCGCCGGCGTCGGAGCGGGTGCCGCTCGAAAGGAGATCGCGGAACCACTGCTCGTCGTGGCGACCGCGGCCGACATCAAGCAGCGAACCCACCACGGCGCGGACCATATTGCGCAGGAAGCGGTTGGCAGTAATCCTGAAATACCAATAACCGTCGTCGGGGTAGCCGAGGACGGAAACGTGTGTCGGCACGTACTGCACCCAGCGGGCTTCCGTTACGGTGCAGATTGATGTTTTATTGTTGCCTCCAGTCTTTTCGAAACAGCTGAAATCGTGGGTGCCGAGAAGTTCCGCGGCTATGGAATTCATCTTCTCGAAATCGAGGGTGGGGTAGCCGTAATAGAGCGAGAATTTCTCGGCGAACGGGTCTTTTTTGCGGTGCAGGAAATAGGTGTACTCGCGTGAGACGGCGTCGAAGCGGGCATGAAATTCCGGCGTAGCCGGAAGAATCTCGTGAACCCTTATGGAAACAGGCAGGATGGCATTTATTTTGTAGCAAAAATCGGCCCCGCTGACGGCGGCGTGACACTTCGTGTCAAAGTGCGCCACATAGCCGACAGCGTTGACCCCGGTGTCGGTCCTGCCGGCTCCGGTCACGGAGATCTCCTCTCCCAAAAGCGTCGAAAGCGCTTTCTCGAGAGTCTCCTGCACGCTCGGAGCCCCCTTCTGGATCTGCCACCCGGAAAACCCCGAGCCATTGTATGACAGTTTGATTAAATACCGCATAACTGAAAAACGTAGTGCAAAATTAAAACAAAACCTTTAAAAGCACAAAGTGCGGCAGTAAGTCCCTTTCATCGGGGAAAGGGATTTAGGGAAAGGGGACATAAAACAAAAAAATGTGCGAGGGCCATTGCAATAACGGTGAAAATGTGATGGCGGTGAAACAAAGGGAGAAGATAGAAAATAGAAAACAAAATAATAGTTATGGAAAGTGTTAACATCAAAGAACTGAACGAACGCATTCAGAAGGAGAGCGCCTTCGTGGACATGCTCTCATTGGAGATGGGAAAGGTGATCGTAGGGCAGAAGCACCTCGTGGAAAATCTCCTTATCGGCCTGCTCTCGGGCGGTCATATCCTCCTCGAAGGTGTGCCCGGTCTTGCTAAGACCCTCGCTATCAACACCCTCGCGCAGGCTATCGATGCCAAGTTCAGCCGTATCCAGTTCACCCCTGACCTCCTCCCTGCCGACGTCATCGGTACCCTCATCTACTCGCAGAAGAAAGAAGCCTTCGAGGTCCGCAAGGGCCCCGTTTTCGCGAATTTCGTGCTCGCGGATGAAATCAACCGTTCCCCGGCGAAGGTCCAGTCGGCCCTTCTCGAGGCCATGCAGGAGCGCCAGGTCACGATCGGCGACGAGACCTTCCGTCTCCCCGACCCGTTCCTCGTGATGGCGACCCAGAACCCCATCGAGCAGGAAGGCACCTATCCTCTTCCCGAGGCCCAGGTCGACCGTTTCATGCTCAAGGTCGTTGTGAGCTATCCGAAGAAGGATGAGGAGCGTCAGATCATCAGGATGAACAACAGCGGCGAGTTCCCCAAGGCGACCCCTGTCGTGAAGCCGGAGGATATCGTCCGTGCAAGGGAAGTCGTCCGTGACGTCTATATGGACGAGAAGATCGAGCGCTACATCGTCGACATCGTCTATGCGACCAGGACTCCCGAAGAGTACGGCCTCGCCGATCTCAAGAGCCTCATTTCCTACGGCGCATCCCCCCGTGCGAGCATTTCTCTCTCGCTTGCGGCCAAAGCCTACGCCTTCATCAAGAGGCGCGGCTACGTGATTCCCGAGGATGTCCGTGCCGTCTGCAACGAGGTTCTGCGCCACCGTATCGGCCTTACCTACGAGGCAGAGGCCGAGAACGTCACGACCGAGCAGATAATCGAAAGCGTAATCAATTCCGTGATCGTCCCGTAAGCATTCTGCGATGGCTTCCAAGAGCGAAAGCGACCTTATAAAAAAGGTCAGGAAGATAGAGATCAGGACCAAGGCCCTGTCTCACCAGATCTTCGCCGGTGAATACCATTCGGCCTTCAAGGGCCGCGGTATGGCCTTCAGCGAGGTGAGGGAGTACAGCTACGGTGATGACGTCCGCAACATGGACTGGAACGTCACCGCCCGTCTCAGGGCGCCTTACGTCAAGATCTTTGAGGAGGAGAGGGAGCTCACCGTCGTGCTTCTGGTGGATGTGTCCCGTTCCGGGCTTTTCGGCACCGCTGTGAAGACAAAGAGGGACCAGATAGCCGAGATTGCGGCCGTCCTGGCCTTCTCGGCCCTTGTCAACAACGACAAGGTCGGAGCCCTGTTCTTCAGCGACAAGGTCGAGAAGTTCATCCCTCCGAAAAAGGGCCGCAGCCACCTTCTCCACATCGTGCGCGAAATCCTCCATCTCGAGCCCGAGTCCAGAGGTACCGACATCGGCGAGGCCCTTCGTTTCCTCACCGGCGCGTTGAGGAAAAAGTGCACGGCCTTCATCCTTTCGGATATGCTCGATGTCGATCCGGACGGCACTCCGCGCTATGAGGAGGCCCTCAAGATCGCCGCGGGACGCCATGACCTCTCGGTCATACGCGTCACCGACCCTCGCGAGGAGACCCTCCCTTCCGCCGGCCTCGTCGACGTGAAGGACTCCGAGACCGGCGAGAGCGTGTGGATCAACACTTCCTCGCAGAAGGTCCGCCGGGAGTATTCCAAGTGGTTCTCGCAGGTGGATGATAAGCTCCGCAAGATACTTCTCCGCTACAAGGTCGACAGCGTGTCGATCCGTACGGATGAAGACTACGTCAAGGGACTCATGTCACTTTTCAGGATGAGATGAAAAAGACTTTGATATATATTCTCGCCATCGCTGCAGCGGCGGTTCCGGCGTTCGCGCAGGACACCGTGGCTTTCCTGCCCGGCAAGACGATACCCATGGAAGGGGCCTTCCTGGAGCAGCTTGAAGCGAGAGATTCCATACTTATAGCAGATCAGGTCGAGTACGGATTCACGATAAAGGATGTCCCTTCCGGTGATGTCCTGGTCCTTCATGACCTTCCGGAGCCCGGCAAGGAGATCGTCCCCGGAGTGGAGCTCATTTCGGGTTGGCAGGTCGACACCCTCGGCCTTCCGAAAAAGAAGAAGGCCCCCCGCAAGGAGACCTACGATCTCCGCGCGGCCTACAGGCTGGCCTCCTTCGAGGACGGCGATTTCTCCCTGCCGCCCATCGCTGTCCTGCATATCAAGCCGGACATGACTGCCGACACCCTCATCTTCGATTCGCAGATCTTGTCGGTGAGGGAGCTCCCCGTGGACACCGCGACCTTCGAGGTCCATGACATCAAGGGCCAGATCCGCTATCCGCTCACATTCAAGGAGACCATTCCGTGGATATTGGGCGCCCTCGCCCTTGCCGGACTTGTCTGGCTTGCAGTCTGGCTCATCGGCAAGCGCCGCAGGGAGTCTGCTCCCGAGTATAAGGAGCCGGCCCACGTGACTGCCCTCCGTAAGCTCGACCGCTACCGCAGCGACAAGTTCTGGGAACCCGAGAAGCAGAAGCAGTTCTATTCGGGAGTTACGGATGCCCTCCGCGAGTACATGGAAGCCCGTTTCGAGGTCGATGCCATGGAAATGACGACCTCCGAGATCTTCACCGCCCTCAAGGGCAAGGATCTCTCGAGGGATCTCTACGACGAGATGAAGACCCTCTTCGAGCGGGCCGACTTCGTGAAGTTCGCCAAGTTCACCGCCTCGCGCGAAGACAACGCCGGCGTCATCCCCGCCTCCGTCCGCTTCGTCACCGAGACCTACCAGGCCGCCATCGAGGAAGAGGCCGAAGAAAGCGTCGCCTCCTCCGCCTCCTCTACCTCGGACAAGACCCCCGACCCCCCGGTGACCGATCAAGAAGATTACGAAAAGTATATGCCTAAATAGAAGAATAGACTATAATGTTTTTTGAATATCCTGGACTTCTTTGGCTTGAGGTGCTGCCAGTGTTGCTGGCGGGGCACTACCTGTATCTGGAGCTGTGCGGAAGGAGGCCTCATATGAGGGTTTCGGCCGTGACTCCATGGAAGGCGGGCGGAAAGTCCATTTTGCAATACATAAGGCATCTGCCGTTCATTTTCCGAGAGGCGGCCCTTGCGCTGATAATATTCTGTATAGCGCGCCCCCGTTCGTCCAGCGAGATGGAAAGGATAGACACCGAGGGTATCGATATCATCCTTGCGATGGACGTTTCGACGAGTATGCTCGCTCGCGACTTCAAGCCCGACCGTATCTCGGCGGCAAAGGATATCGCCATCGAGTTTATATCGCAGAGGCCGACAGACAGGATGGGTATCGTCGTGTTCGCGGGGGAAAGCTACACCCAGTGCCCGCTGACGACCGACAGGGCGACGCTTGTCAATCTCATGAAAGAGGTCCAGACCGATATCATCGAGGACGGTACAGCTATCGGCAACGGCCTTGCGACAGCGGTCTCCAGGATGAAAGATTCCGACGCGAAGAGCCGGGTGATAATCCTTCTCACCGACGGTGTCAACAACACGGGCGAGATCAATCCCGACATGGCGGCCGAGATCGCAAAGACCTATGGGATAAGAGTTTATACGATCGGAGTCGGCGCCAACGGTAAGGCTCCATATCCCGTCATGACCCCCTGGGGGATGGACACACAGATGCTCGATGTAGAGATCGACGAAGCCCTCCTCAAGAGGATATCGGCGGAGACCGGAGGTCAGTATTTCCGCGCCACCGACAACACCAAGCTCTCCGAAATCTATTCCGAGATCAACAGGATGGAAAAGACCAGGACCACGGTGGACAGCTTCCCTGTCTACAAAGACCTTTACGGGCCTTATGCCGTGGCGGCGCTTATCCTGCTGCTGCTCGAACTCCTTCTCAGTGTACTGCTTAGAAAACTTCCTTAGACCATGATACTTTTCGCCAGAGAAAAATTCCTTTTGCTCCTTATTCTGGTGCCGCTTATCCCGGTGGTCTATGGGCTTATGCGCTATTTCCGCCGCCGCAGGATGCTGCGTTTCGGCGACGAAGCCCTGGTGAGGGAGCTTATGCCTTCCTGGTCCCGTTCAAAGGGATGGGTAAGGGTGTCACTGCTCGCACTCGCGTTCTTCTTCTTCGTCATCGGGCTTGCCCGTCCGCAGATCGGGTCCAAGCTAACGGAAAAGAAGACCCGCGGAGCCGAGATTATGATAGCCCTCGACGTGTCCAATTCGATGCTCGCCGAGGACTACTCGCCCAACCGCCTCGAAAGAGCCAAACTCTCCATATCACGTATTACCGACCGACTGAAGGACGACCGCGTCGGCCTTATCATATTCGCAGGGACCTCATTTGTCCAGCTGCCCATCACCACCGACTATGTCTCAGCCAAGATGTTCCTGTCCAACATCACGACCGAGTCGGTCCCGGTGCAGGGCACGGCCCTGGCCGACGCCATCCTTACCTCGCTCCGCTCCTTCTCGGCGCAAAGCGAGAAGAGCAGGGTGATAATCCTGATTTCCGACGGTGAGAACCATGAAGACGATCCTGTCGCCGCCGCGAAGCAGGCAGCGGAGATGGGCGTGAAGATCTACACCATCGGCGTCGGCTCGCCTGAAGGCCAGCCTATCCCGATGGGTGGAGAGCTCCTTCGCGACTCTTCCGGAGAGATCGTCGTCACCAAGCTCGACGAGGACATCCTCCGCAAGATCGCAAAGGCTTCCGGCGGCGCCTATGTGCGCGCCGGCAAGGACGAGTTCGGTCTCAACCCCATTATCAACGATATACGACGTCTCGAAGACGAGGAGTTCAACTCCACCGTTTTCGAAGAATACGACGAACAGTATATGTATTTCTTCGCCATAGCGCTGGCCCTGTTCATCCTCGAAATGCTTATAGGCCAGAGGCGCAGTGGCAGGCATCTTTTCAGGAGGGAGGAAATATGAGAAAGATTTTACTTGTGATCCTGCTCGTGGCGACGGCCGTCCAGGCCTCCGCTCAGGTCGACCGTCATCAGGTGCGGCAGGGCAACCGGCAGTTCAAAGCGGCCCGTTTCGAGGCCGCCGACATCAGCTACCGCAAGGCCCTCCTCAAGGATTCCACATCATATGCAGCGGGCTATAACCTCGCGAATACGCTCTATAAGGAAGGCAACTACGACGAGTCGGCCAAGCAATTCTCGAAGCTCGCTTCGAAGGCTAAAGGACGTCCTGACGAAGCTTCCTACTGGTTCAACGCGGGTGATGTCGCAATCCAGAAGAAGGATTGGAAAACTGCGGTGGATGCGTTCCACAACTCGCTTCTGCTCAACCCTTCCGACCTGGATGCGAAGGAGAACTACCTGTATGCGAAGAAGATGCTGGAAGACCAGCAACAGCAGGATCAGAATCAGGATCAAAACCAGGATCAGAACCAGGACCAGAATCAGGATCAGCAACAGCAGCAGGACCAACAGGACCAGCAGCAGGATCAGAATCAGGATCAGCAACAGCAGCAGGACCAACAGGACCAGCAGCAACAACAGCAGCAGCCTCAGGATCAGCAGATAACCCCTCAGCAGGCCCAGCAGATGCTCCAGGCCATAGAGGCCAAGGAGAAGGAGACCCAGGACAAGGTCAACAAGGAGAAGGCCCTCATGTTAAAGTCAAGACAGAAGGATAAGAATTGGTGATATGCTAAAACGAATCGCAGCAGCACTTTCGGTGCTACTTTTCTCCATATCGGCGCTCGCCCAGAGCACCATCAAGGTGGATGTCCACAACATCGTCGGAGCTGACGAACGCTTCAACGTTGTTTTCATAGTGGAAGGGGAGCACTCCCCGAGCGACTTCTCGTGGGCACCGACCGACGACTTCCAGCTCGTCTGGGGGCCCCAGAAAGGCTCCTCCACATCCATCCAGATGATCAACGGGAAAGTCACCCGTTCTGCCCAGAACACCTACACCTATATCCTTCTTCCTAAACGCACAGGCACATTCACCCTTCCAGCCGCAACCGCGACGGTCCAGGGCAATACTATCCATTCGAGATCGTTCACGGTTGAGGTCGTGTCCAACAGCGGCTCGGCCAGGCAGCCTTCTGGCCAGCAGACGGCCCCGGATCCCGGCGCCGGCGGCAATGTGGCGCCCAAGCCGCAGGCTTCTTCCGGCGAGGACATCTTCCTCCGCCTTTCCCTCAGCCGCAAAAGCATGGTGGTGGGCGAACCCGTCACTGCGGTGCTCAAGCTCTATCAGAGGGCGGATATCGCCGGATTCGAAGGGGCGAAATTCCCCAATTTCAACGGCTTCTGGAGCACCGAGACCGAGGCCCCGACCAACGTGCAGTTCCAGAGGGAGCAGGTGGGCGACAATATCTACAACTCCGCCGTCCTGCGCCGCTATGTCCTTATCCCGCAGAAATCCGGCAATCTGACCATAGACCCGGCAGAGCTCACCTGCATAGTCAATGTGCGTACGAAAAGAGCCCGCACGGGAAGCATATTCGACGACTTTTTCGGCGACGACTACACCCAGGTCAAGCGCACGGTCAAGACCGCGCCGCTGACGGTCAATGTGCAGGCCCTGCCTTCCGGAGCGCCCGCTTCATTTACGGGCGGCGTCGGTTCCTTCAATATCTCGGCGTCCCTGAGCAAGGATTCGCTCAAGACCCACGACGCGGCTTCGCTTCTCGTCACGGTCTCCGGGACCGGCAACGTGACGCTGCTCGAGGCGCCCAAGGTGCAGTTCCCGCCGGATTTCGATGTCTATGACGTCAAAACGACCCAGAAGACCGACAAGGCCGGCACTTCCGGCAGCAAGACCTTCGAATATCCCTTCATTCCGCGCAGCGCTGGCGAGTTTACAATCGCCCCCGTGAAGTTCTCATGGTACGACATCAAGTCGGGCCGCTATATGACGGCAGGCACCGATTCCCTTAGGATATCGGTTGCCAAGGGAGCAGGCGGCGGTACATCGCTCGAAGGCGGCACCACTGCCGTTGCCGTCGAGCGCTCCGGCGTCAAGAATCTAGGCGAGGATATCCGATTCATCAAGACAGGCAAGCCTTCAGGCGGCAGCGGCAAGTTGTTCGCCGGCAGTGCTTCCTACTATATCCTTCTTGCCGTGTTCGCCATTTTGGCGGCACTCGCGTGGGCCGGCCTGAGGAAGGCCGCCTCCATGCGCGCCGATGTCACTGCGACAAAGAGCCGCAAGGCGTCGAAGATGGCTCTCAAGCGCCTCCACGCGGCAGGAGAATTCCTCTCGAAGGATGCCCGCTCCGAGTTCTACGAGGAGCTTCACAGGGCCCTTCTCGGCTATGTTTCCGACAAGCTCAATATGGATCTCGCCGACCAGACGAGGGAAAATATCCACTCCTCCCTTCTCGAAAGGGGAGTCGGAGAGACTCTCGCCGACGATTTCTGCTCGCTGCTCGAGGAGTGCGAGGAGGCCCGTTATTCGCCATCCGGCGGATCCGAACTTATGAAGGCCCACTATGAGAGGGGTCTCAATGTAATTTCATCGATGGAACCTGTCATGAAGGGCAAGCCCGTCAAGGGAGGCGCTGCTGTCATTGCCGCTCTCCTTATGCTTCTCCCGGTCTTCAACGCGGGGGCGGAAGAGATTTCCGCATGGGACAAGGCGGTCTCTGCCTACACCGAAGGCCGTTACGAGGATGCCTGCACGCTGTTCGAGAACATCGCCGCCGACGGCAACCTCAATGCGGACCTCTGCTACAACCTCGCCGGTGCATATTTCAAGTCCGGCGAAATCGGGAAGGCCGTTCTCTATTACGAGAAGGCGCTTCGCATGAAGCCTTCCGATCCCGACATCCGCTACAACCTGGAATTCGCCCGAGCCTCCACTCGCGATGAAATCACTCCCGTGCCGGAGTTCGTCCTCCGCACCTGGATGAGGAAGATATCGTATGCATGCACCGCGAACGCATGGGCGATAATTTCGCTGATTTTGTTCGCTGCTGCACTGGCCCTTGTCCTTCTCTTCCTTCTCGGAAGGAGCGTCGTGGCAAGGAGGGCCGGCTTCTACTCGGCGATTGCCGCGCTGCTTCTTTTCGCCGTGACCCTGGGCTTCTCCCTGTCGCTGCGTAAGGATGCCCTGAGGACCGACGAGGCCATAGTCCTTAAAGCCGTGTCCTCGGTGAGGAGTTCACCTTCCGAGGATTCCGCCAAGGATCTTTTCATCCTCCATGAAGGGACTAAGGTCCGTATCCTTGAAAGGGTGAGCGGCTACGACAACATTTCCCTGTCTGACGGACGTCAGGGCTGGATACTCGACAGTGATCTTGAAATAATATAGATATGATAAAAAAACTCCTTGCGGCGGCCCTTTTCCTGGGCGCGGCCCTTTCGGCAAAGGCAGCCGAAGACTGGCAGGATCCTGCGGTCTTCGGCCGCAACCGTCTTCCCATGGTCTCATCTTTCGTTACCGACCAGCAGAAAACCATCTCTCTCGAGGGGATGTGGTCTTTCAATTTCTGCGAATCCCCGTCGGCGAGGACAAGGGGCTTCGAGGCTGTCGGTTTCGACGATTCCTCATGGGGAGAAATCCCGGTTCCCGGTCTTTGGGAGCTGTGCGGATATGGCGATCCGATGTATCTGAATATCGGATATCCCTGGAGAGGCCATTACACCAACAATCCTCCTATAGTTCCGGAAGAGAAAAACTACGTAGGCCAGTATCGCAAGAAGGTGTTTATCGACAGCGACTGGAAGGGCAAGCAGATCTGCATATGCATCGGCAGCGCCACTTCCAACCTTCGCGTGTGGGTCAACGGCAAGGAGGTCGGCTACAGCCAGGATTCCAAGCTGGAAGCCCGTTTCGACATCACGAAGTATGTCAAAACCGGCGCCGAGAACACCATCGCCCTGGAGATTTTCCGCTGGTGCGACGGCACCTACCTCGAGGATCAGGACTTCTGGCGTTTCAGCGGCATCGCCAGGGGAGCCTACCTCTACACGAGAGAGCCGAAGAGGCTTGAAAACGTGCGCATCAATGCCGACCACAACGGCAAGGTCCACCTCTACGCCGAGCTGTCCAAGGGCATCACTTCGGTCAAATTCGAATCCATCTCACCCGACGGGAGCATGCGCCAGATCCATGAGTATCAGGGTGGATTCAAAAAGGGTGAAAAAGGACTGCTCATCCTCAATCAGGAATACGATGCGAGCGGCAAGGTAGAGCCCTGGACGGCAGAGACTCCTGCCCTCTACACCATGAAAATCTCGGCATGCGACAAGAAGGGCGTATGCGAGAGTACGACCATCCGTTATGGATTCAGGGACGTCCGTATCAGCAATGCTCAGCTTCTTATCAACGGTGAGCCCGTACTTATAAAGGGCGTGGACCGTCATGAGCTCAGCCCCTACCACGGCTACAACGTGACCCGTGAGGAGATGATACGTGACATCAAGGTCTTCAAGCAGCTCAATGTCAACGCGGTGAGGACCTGCCACTATCCTGACGACCCCATTTGGTACGACCTCTGCGACGAATACGGCATCTATGTCCTTGACGAGGGCAATATCGAGAGCCACGGAATGGGATATGACCCGGACAAGACGCTGGCCAACAATTCCGCCTTCCTTGCGGCCCATCTTGAAAGGGACCGCAGAATGGTTCTCCGCGACTACAATCATCCGTCAGTCATCATATGGAGCCTTGGCAACGAGGCCGGCGACGGCAGCAACTTCGCCGCCTGCTACAAGTGGATCAAGGAGTTCGATCCGTCCCGCCCCGTCCATTACGAAAGGGCGGAAGGCGGAGCCAACACTGATATCGTATGCCCTATGTACGCGACCCCCGCATGGTGCGAGGAATATTGCAAGAGCAATCCGGCCAAGCCCCTCATCCAGTGTGAATATGCCCACGCCATGGGTAATTCGATGGGTAATTTCAAGGAGTACTGGGATCTCGTGAGGAAATATCCGGCCTACCAGGGCGGCTTCATCTGGGACTTCCAGGACCAGGCCATCTACTGGCCCGTGAATGAGGAGGGGACCGACCACATCTTCGCTTTCGGCGGTGATTTCAACGACTACGACCCTTCCGACGGCTCGTTCAACTGCAACGGTGTGGTGGCGGCTGACCGTTCCTTCCATCCTCATGCTTATGAGGTGCGCTATCAGTATCAGGACATCCACACCTCGCTTGTCAGCGCTGACAGGAATTACGAGGTGTCCGTCTTCAACGAGTTTTTCTTCAAGAACTTGTCGGAGTATTATCTTGAATGGGATGTCGAGGCCGACGGCAGGCGCCTTGCAGGCGGCTCTGTCCGTAACCTTGACATAGCTCCTCAAGAAAAGGCTGTCATTACTTTAGGTAAGGCTGTAAGTATTCCCAAGGGAGCCGATGCCTTCCTCAACGTGAGATATCTCCTTAAGAATGCCCAGCCGCTTGTGGATGCCGGGACCCAGGTCGCTTACGACCAGATGGTGCTTTCCCGCGCTGAGACCGGGGTCAAGGCTCCCGAGGATGCAGCGAAGGAGTTTGTGTCCGATGCGTCCAAGGCGGAATATTCCGGGACCTTCGGAAGATACCGCTGGAAGGCCGTTTTCGACGCTTCCACCGGCGCTCTTTCCAGCTATGAACTTGACGGAAAGCAGATAGTGTCCGATCCGCTCATGCCCTGCTTCTGGAGGGCGGTCGTTGAGAACGACATGGGCGCCAGGCTCAATGAAAAGTGGAGCGTGTGGCGTTCGCCATCATTCAAGGTGAAATCCTTCGAGCCTTCCCGCGAGGGTGTCCGGGTAGAATATGAACCTTTCGGCGGCGCGTCGGTCGTAATCGAAAGCACGGTCGGAGCGGACGGCAGGATATTTATCAAGGAAATCCTCTCGGATGCCGGCGGGCTTTCCGAGATGCCTCCTATGTTCCGCTTCGGTATGAGATTCTCCATGCCCGGAGGCTTCTCCACTGTCGATTTCTTCGGCAAGGGCCCGTGGGAGAACTATATCGACCGCTGCTCGTCCACTCTCGAAGGACATTATGTCCAGAGAGTCGAGGATCAGTACCATTACGGATATGTCCGTACCCAGGAGTCCGGCACTCACACCGGACTGCGCTGGTTCAAGGTGCTCGACGACTCGGGAATGGGCCTCGAAATCACGGCTGAAGACCGCTTCTCCGCCTCGGCAATCCCGTTCAGCATAGAGGAAATCGACTGCACTTGGAACGGAACTCCGGAGCGTGCGAATAAAACGAATGGCCAGGTCGGAGAGCCTCGCCACTCCCTGTCGCTCAAGGCAAAAGCCTTTGAGAATCAGCGCTCTAAGGGTAAGACCCATGTGTGCTTCGAAGCAAGGCAGACCGGGGTCGGAGGTATCAACTCCTGGGGTCGTAAACCCTTGGAAATGTACATATTAGATGCTAAAGCATTTAATTACAGTTACCTTATTGCACCTGTGGTAGGAAATTGATTATATTTGCACGGGACGACTGGCCTTGGCACGGGGCCGTCGTCAGATGTGTAAATACAATCTTAAGATGAAAAATCTGTTCAACCGTGCCATCACAGTTTTGCTCATCTTCTCCCTTGCACTGTCATGCTCGCCGTCAAGGAAGATGAGAAATCTCTCAAAAGAGAACGTCAACGCGACCCTATCTCTTTCCAGCAGCTACGAAAGTGACCTCCCGGAGCTTCACATAGACAAAGCCCGGCGGGACACTTTCGAGGTGCTTGGCGACGAGGGGGAGAAGATCCTTATTATGAACGCCGTCCGGGATGATGCGACCGGCGAGATGGTTGCGACCGACGTTATTCAGGCGGCGGTCGTCACCGCCCGTTTCCGAAACATCGCCGAACGTCACGGCAGGATCGACATCCGCTTCCAGATCACTGTTCCGCCCTCCATGCAGGACAGCAGGTGGCAGGTCCGTTTCAACCCCGACATGTTCGTCCAGGATGACAGCATCCGTCTCGACCCGGTGATCATCACCGGCAAAGCCTACCGTGAGCGTCAGCTCAAGGGCTATGAGCGCTACAACCGCTTCCTCGCTTCCATCATCACCGATTCGACCGCATTCATCGACAGCCGGGCCCTGGAGATATTCATAAAGAGGAATATCCCGGAGATGTATGCCCTCAAGACCGACTCGACCGTGGTCTCCGACGAGCGCTACCGTTCCATCTACGGAGTCTCGGCCCGGGAAGCGATAGACCATTACACCAACCGCTTCCGCCTCCGTCAGAACGAGAAGAAGATTTCCAGGAAGGACAGGATGTTCTCCCGCTATGTGAAGACCCCTCTCGTGACTGAGGGGATCAGGCTCGACACGGTAATGGTGTCCTCGGGCGGGGAGTTTACCTATGAGTACGTCCAGACGATCAACACCCGTCCGAAGCTCTCCAAGGTCCTTGTCAAGCTCTCGGGCGGCATCTACGAGGAGGATCGCAACATCTACTCCATCCCTCAGAGCGAGCCGCTCACCTTCTATGTCAGCTCCATATCCTCCTTCCTAGATCCTTCGGAGCGCTACATGACCAAAGTCATCGAGCGGCGCGCCACCGCCAACACTGCCTGCTACATCGCCTTCCTTCCCGGCAGGTCGGATATAGACGAGAGGTTTTCCGGCAACCGAGAGGAGATGTCGAGAATCAGGCGCAACCTTTCCAGCCTCATCGAAAACCGCGAATTCGATCTCGACTCGATAATAGTCACGGCGTCCTGCTCGCCGGAGGGGAGCTTCAAGCTCAACTCCCGGCTTGCCGGCTACCGATCTTCGTCGGTGTCGGACTATTTCCGGAAATACATAAGGCACTGCCGCGACTCCCTTCGCCGCAGCGAGGGCCTTTCCTACAACCTTGATGAGACATATGCCGAGGAGCCGGCGAGAAAGAAGATTCGTCTTGTCCCGAGGAGCAATCCCGAGAACTGGGATTATCTCAAGACCCTTGTCTCGGCGGACTCGATCATGACGGTGGGGGAGAAGGAGGATTTCTCGAAAAGGCTCTCAGTGAAGGATCCCGACGAGAGGGAGCGCCAGATGGCTTTCCAGCCCTACTACAGGCGCCTCCGTGAAGTCCTCTACCCGAAGCTTCGTACCGTTCGTTTCGACTTCTATCTCCACCGCAAGGGCATGGTTAAGGACACCGTCCACACGACGGTCCTCGACACCGCTTACATGCGTGGGGTCCAGGCTCTTGCCGACCGCGATTATGAGACCGCCGTCACTCTGCTTCGCCCCTACAAGGATTTCAATGCTGCCGTCGCGCTCACTGCGATGGACTACAACCTTTCGGCGATGGAGATCCTTCGGACGCTGCCGGTCTCGGACCGGACCGAGTACCTGAGCGCCATCCTCTATTCCCGCCAGGGCGACGACAAGGAAGCGGTCCAGCACTACCTCAATGCCGTAAGGATGAACCGGAGTTATGTCTACAGGGGCAATCTCGACCCGGAGATATCCGTGCTCATCAAGAAATACAAGCTGAATAATGACGAATGACAATTTTTTATTTTAATGGAAAATTGATATATTTGCAGCAGACACGGGTTCTGCCTGAACGGCAGGACTCCTTTTTAGTTACTCTCCCGTAAGAGTAGTGGTTTGAGCACAACGTGCGATAGAAAGTCCCTTTCACTGGGGAAAGGGATTTAGAGAAAGGGGACATTAAACAAAAAAGGAGCGTGGGCCATTGCACTGACAGTTGAAAAGGTACATGGCTAAAAATTGAGATAAAGCTAGAATTAAGATAAAACAAAATAGTGATGGAAATTGAATACATGACCCAAGAGGGGTTGGATAAACTCAAGAAGGAACTTGCTGATGCTCTTGCTCAGCGTCCGGTCATTTCTGCAGCGATTGCAGAAGCCCGTGAGAAAGGTGACCTTTCGGAGAATGCGGAGTACGATGCCGCCCGTGATGCCCAGGGGCTTCTCGAGGTGAAGATCGCCCGTCTGAAAAACAAAGTGGCTTCCGCCCGCGTCATTGACGAGTCCAAGCTGTCGACCGACAAGGTCCAGCTTCTGTCGAAGGTGAAGGTGGAGAATCTCGCCAACAAGGCGGTGATGGAGTTCACCATCGTGGGCGAGACCGAGGCCGATTTCTCCAAGGGGCGCCTCGCCTCCACGACTCCCATCGGCAAGGCCCTCATGGGCCACAGCAAGGGTGAGACCGTGGATGCCCAGGTCCCTTCAGGCATAATGAAGTTCAAGATTCTCGAAATTTCCCTCTAGCGATGGCAACTATCTTTTCACGGATTGCTGCGGGTGAGATCCCTTCCTACAAGGTGGCCGAGAGCGAAGAGTTCTACGCTTTCCTCGACATCAACCCCCTTGCAGAAGGCCACACCCTCGTGATCCCCAAGACCACGGAGGAAGACTACATCTTCAATCTCCCGGCCAAGACCTATGCCGACCTGTGGGCTTTCGCCCGCAAGGTAGCCGAGGCTCAGAAGGCCGCCCTTCCCTGCAAGAGGATCGGTGTCGCCGTCCTCGGCCTGGAAGTCCCCCACACCCACATCCACCTTGTCCCTCTGCGCAGCGAGGCGGATATGGATTTCCGCAAGCCCAAGCTCAATCTCTCCCCGGAGAGGATGAAAGAGATTGCGGACAGTATTCTTTCCGAGTATGAAAAGCTTTAGTCTTACACTTACGGCCGTTGCTCTTGCAGCGGTCGTTTCATGCACCGGGGGTGCCTCGGTGAGCGGCGTCATGGAAGGCGCTTCGGACGGGGAGATCATCTTCAAGGAGCTCCACTCCGGCAAGGCCGACACCGTCAAGGTGTCGCCTTCAGGGGCCTACAAGGCCCGCCTGGCTATCGAAGAGCCTGAGTTTGTCTACCTTTCAAGGAATGGCCGCCAGATAGCGTCCCTTCTCCTTAAGAAAGGCGACAAGGTTAAGATCTCTTCCGACAGTCTCGGCCGTGATCTCAAGATAGAAGGTTCCGAGGAAAGCCTTAAGCTGGCCGCCGTGGAGAAGGATTATGCAGATTTCAACGCAAAGTTTTCTGCGGCCGAGAGCCCTGCTGCTGCGGCGAGGGTCTATGTCGACTACTATCGCAGCCGTATGGCTTATGTCCTGAGCAATTCCAAGTCCCTGACTTCAGTCCAGGTGCTTTTCCAGAAGGCTCCCAGCGGCATCCCCGTGTTCAATCAGTTCACTGACGCCATCGTGATGTCCAACGTGGTGGATTCCCTTTCGGCCGTCTATCCCAATTCTTCATATGTGGCTTCGCTGAGGAAGGAAGCCGAGTTGAGGACAAAGCAGCTCGAGATTTCGGCAAGGCTCCGCGACGCTTCCGTCCAGGCCTTCCCCGACATCGACCTTCCGGATCTTAACGGCGCCCGCAGGAAGCTCTCCGAGGTTGAGTCAAAGGTCGTGATGCTCTATTTCTGGACGGCCACCGCCGGGCAGAACATGTTCAACACGGCATCCCTCATCCCTCTTTACGAGAAATACCATTCGAAAGGCTTCGAGATCTTCGCCGTCTCCCTCGACACTGGCAAGACCGAGTGGGCGACGACCGTCAAGGCCCAGAAGCTCCCCTGGATCAATGTCTGTGACACCAGGGGCTCATCTTCCCCTTACGCCGGGGTCTATAATGTGACATCGGTGCCTTATGCCTTCTTCATCGTCGACGGAGAGATCGATTCCGGTGCTTCCGTTACCAACGAAGAGACATTGCGCGCCTACCTCAAGGAGAAATTTTCCTGATGAAGATAGCCGTCTATTCAGGGTCCTTCAACCCGCTTCACATAGGTCATCTCGCCATCATGGAGCATCTTACGCACCAGATGGATTTCGACATGGTCTATCTCGTGGTGTCCCCGAAGAACCCCTTGAAAGACGACATCCTGGCCTCCAGCAGCGTCTCCCGCTATGAGGCCGCCTGTGAGGCGGTTGCCCGTCATCCCGAGCTTCATGTCAAGGTAGACCCGATCGAGCTTGGGATGGAGCCGCCCTACTACACGATCCGCACTCTCGACGCCCTGAAAGGCAGGGAGCCGGAGAATGAGTTCACGCTTGTCATCGGAGGCGACCAGCTTGCCGCATTCCGCCGCTGGAGGGACTACGACCGTATCCTGCGCGACTACGGCATCGCGGTTTTCCCGCGCGAAGGCTTCGACAGCGCCGCCGATGCGGAGTCCCTTCTTGCCGAGGATCCTTCCTACAAGATTCGGCTTGCCGATTTTGTCAGGGTTGACGTATCTTCCACGCAGATTCGCGAGATGCTTTCCCGCGGTGAGGATGCCGGCGCCCTTCTAATGTAAAAATCCTTATCTTTGCACTATGACGAAAGGTAAAAGATTTGTTTTCGGCGGCTTGACCCTGGACGTATGTCTGGAGGAGCCGTGGGATTTCCGTGAGCTCCTTCCCGATGAGAAGGCTATCGCCGAAAAGCTCGCGAGAGGTGAGGACATCGGCGTCATTCCGGTCCCGGCCGACAAGCTCGAAGACCTTTCCCTCAACGAAAGGCTCACCGGCCATGCCGGCATCAAGCCCCAGCGCTTTACCCTTGATTTCTCGCAGTATGCTCCTTTCGAGGTGCCCGTGAGCGGCGCCCCGGCGGATTTTTCCCTTACCGTATGCTCTGAAGAGCCGGAGTGGCTCGTTGAAGCGGAGAAGGAAAAAGCCTCGTGGAACCGTGTAGTGGCTGTGGACGAAGTGCCTCCGTTCTATTTCGGCTACAAACTCGGCGACAGGACCGTCTATGAGTTCTTCCCCGTCCAGGATGTGAGCGCCGGTCTTCTCGTCATCGACAAGGACTGCAAGGAAGGCTTATACTATCCCAGACCGAAGATAGGCCCGAGGGCCACTATGTTCCAGGTCAACACATCCCTGATGATAATGTACACCTTCGCCGGTGCGATGAGAGGGAGTCTGCTTCTTCATTCTTCCGTCATCCGCCGTGAGGGTGAAGCCAACCTTTTCTTCGGTGTCAGCGGCACAGGCAAGAGCACCCACAGCCGCCTCTGGCTGACCTATGTGAAGGACGCCGACCTCATGAACGACGACAATCCCGTCATCCGTTTCGAAGACGACCGCCTTGTGGTCTACGGCACCCCCTGGAGCGGCAAGACCCTTTGCTATCGCAATGTCAAGGCTCCCGTGAGGGCGATGGTCCGCCTGGAGCAGGCCCCGGAGAACACCATCGAGCGTCTTTTCTCCCTCAATGCCTACGCCAGCGTGATAGCCGCATGCTCCACGATCCGCTGGGACAGGGGAGTGATGGACAGGATCATCCCCATTGTCGAAAGGATAGCCAACGAAGTCCCCTGCTGGCAGCTCCGATGCCGCCCCGACGAGGAAGCGGTCCGGGTCTGCAAGGCGGCCATTGAAGGATAATGCCCCGCAAACTCCTTAATATCGAGCTCGGCCGCATAAGTGCGGAAGAGTATCGCGCCCTGCCCGGCTCCGGCGTGGCGGTGGTGCTCGACAATGTGCGCAGCGCCCACAATGTCGGCTCCGCCTTCCGCTCGTCCGACGCCTTCAGGGTCGACAAGGTGCTTCTTTGCGGCATTTCCGCCGTCCCTCCGTCGGCCGAGATCCACAAAAGCGCTCTCGGCGCGGAGCTAAGCGTCCCCTTTGTCCATTACGACGACACCCTCGATGCAGTCAAGGCCCTCAAGGAGGAGGGCTACACTGTGGTGAGCGTCGAGCAGGCGGTCGGTTCCGTGAAGCTAGACGAGTTCGTCCCCGCTCCCGGAGTCCGCTATGCATTTGTTTTCGGCAATGAGGTCGACGGCGTACGTCAGGATGTAGTCGACTCTTCCGATTTCGCCCTCGAGATCCCGCAGTACGGGACCAAGCATTCCCTCAACGTCTCCGTTTCAGTCGGCATCATCCTTTGGGCCGCCACGCACAACCATAGCCTATGATACGCATCCCCTCATACGACCTCAGTGCGCATAACACCTTCGGAATGAAGGTAAAATGTGCTTTGTATATCGAGTATTCATCTTTGGATGAGCTTAAGGCTCTGCTCGCGGAGGACCTCCCGCAGCCTGTGCTCCACATCGGCGGCGGCTCCAATCTCCTTTTCCGCGGCGATTTCCCCGGGACTGTGCTTCATTCGACGATCGGAGGCATTTCGTTTACCGGCGATGACGATGTCATCGTCGAGGCGGGCGCAGGGGTGGTGTTCGACGACCTTGTCGCCGAGACGTGCCGCCGCGGCCTCTGGGGACTCGAGAATCTTTCGCTGATTCCCGGCGAAGTGGGTGCGTCTGCCGTGCAGAACATTGGAGCATACGGCGTAGAGGCCGGCGATGTGATCGACCAGGTGTTCTGCGTTGAGGCGGCGACCGGCGAGGAAGTGGTCTTCTCCGCCGCCGATTGCGCATATGGCTACCGCGATTCCCGCTTCAAGCATGAAAAAGGGCGTTATATAGTCTTGAAAGTGACATTCCGCCTCACTCAAAAATATGCTCCCGTGCTTGGCTACGGCAACATAAAGGCTGCCCTCGAAGGCCGCGACTTGGAAGCTCTTGCGCCATCCGACGTCCGCGATGCCATCATCCGCATCCGCCGGGAGAAACTCCCGGATCCGGCGGAGACAGGCAGCGCCGGCAGTTTCTTCAAGAATCCTGTAATCCCCAGGGAGCATTTCGAGCGGATAGTGGCCTCTGTCCCGGACGGCAAGGTGCCTCATTTCGACCTGCCCGACGGGCTGGTCAAGGTGCCCGCCGCATGGATGATCGACACATGCGGCTTCCGCGGCGCCGTCAAGGGTGGCGCCAAGGTCTACGAGAAGCAGCCGCTCGTCATCGTGAACGACTCCGGTTCGGCTTCCCCCGACGATGTCATCGCCCTTGAGTCCGATATTATAGCAGCTGTCCGCGCCCGCTTCGGCGTGGAACTCCACCCCGAAGTCGAGCACGTTTGACGCCCGTCCCCGCCTTCTTCTCCTCCGACGTCCCCGTCTTCTTCTCTTCCGCCGTCTCGCCAACGCCTTCGGCGTCGACCTTCACCTCCCTTTCAACTGGCAAGTGAATTTTCGGAGTCCAAGGCGATATGCCTTTGATGGCATCTGACAGCACATTGTGTTGGACTCCGCGACAAAATCGTCGCGGAGTCCAACCTAATCGACCTTCTGCATCCCTCCACAATCACTCAACTTGGACTCCGATTTTCCACTTGCTATGGCTGTGGGACGGCGGCGAGCAAATGAGGCCGGATTTCTGGAGGCGAAGAGGCGAGAACGGATTGTGCCGGAGAAAGATGGGGCCGGGCGTTAAAGCATCGTCAGTACTTCGGTGAAGGGGACGGGGGCGTTGAAGACGCCGGAGGCGGTGCGACGGAGGTCGGCGAGGAATGCGCCGG
>JAGCDT010000020.1 GCA_017651045.1 Bacteroidales bacterium
CCGCTCTACAGGGTGGAAAAAGACCCTGGAGATTGACGCACGTATCGAGAAAGTCCTTGAGGACGTGGGACTTACGACCAAGGCCCACAAGATGCCTCACCAGCTCTCTGGCGGCGAGCAGCAGCGCATCGCCATCGCCCGGGCCATCCTCAACAACCCCGCGGTGATCCTGGCCGACGAGCCCACCGGCAACCTCGACGACGAGACCGCGGCCGACATCATGAAGCTCATTCTCGACATCAACAAAGAGAAAGGAACGGCCGTGGTGATGGTCACTCACAACCGTTCCCTTCTGGATCGCTACCCCGGCAGGGTCTTCGTCTGCAAGGACGAGACCTGCAAGGAGGAACTCTAGACGAACTGCTTTTTCAGCATATCGACTTTGGCGTCGGCGGAATCGCCTTTGGCGCCGAAGTAGAATTTTATCTTCGGCTCGGTGCCGGAGGGGCGCACTGTCACCACGTCGCCTTCTTCGGAGAAGAACTGCAGGACGTTGGATGAAGGCAGGCCGGTCTCCTCAGGCTTCAGATAATCAACGACTTTGACGACCTTGCTGCCCGCAATTTCTGCGGGAGGGTTGCTCCTGTAGTCGGACATGATGCCGCGGATCTGCTCCGCGCCGCTCTTGCCCTGGCGGACGATGTAGACCATCGACTCGAGGGTGTAGCCATACTCCTTGTAGATGCGCTGGAGGAGCTGCCAGAGCGAGAGGCCCTGGTCGGCCGCCCAGGCGGCGCATTCAGCCACCATGGCGGAAGCGACCTGCGCGCACTTGTCCCTGACGAACTGGCCCACGTTGAAGCCGAAGCTCTCCTCGCCTCCACAGATGAATTCACCGTCGTCCTCGTGATTGTGGACGATCTCGGCGATGTATTTGAAGCCGGTGAGGACGTTGTAGCACTTGACGCCGAAGCTGCGGCATATCTCAGCGATAAGCTCGCTGGTGACGATTGTCTTGACGCAGTATTTGCCCTCGCCGAGGGTGCCGAGCTCCTTGCGGCGGCTGAGGATGTAATAGGTCAGCATTGAGGCCGTCTGGTTGCCATTGAGGCGTATCATCTGGCCCTTGTCGTCACGGACGGCGATGCCCATGCGGTCGGCATCGGGGTCGGTCGCGATGACGATGTCGGCGCCGACCTCGTCGGCCTTCTCGATGGCCATTTTCATGGCCGCGGGCTCCTCCGGGTTAGGCGAGGCCACGGTCGGGAAATTGCCGTCCGGCACGTCCTGCTCGGGGATATGATAAACATTCTCGAAGCCGAGCCTCTTGAGGCACTCCGGCACGAGCTTGACGCCGCAGCCGTGGAGGGGCGTATAGACGAACTTGATGTCGCGGTGGCGTGCGCAGGCCTCCGGAGAGAGGGCCAGGGAGAGGATATCCTTGAGATAGGCCTCGTCCTCGGCTGCACCCATCATCTCGATGGGAGCCTTAACGCCTTTGCTTTCGAAGAGGACCTCCGAAGGGTCGCTGATCTTGGCGACCTCGGCGATGATGTCCTTATCGACAGGGGCGGTTATCTGCCCGCCATCGCTCCAGAACACCTTGTAGCCGTTGTATTCCTTGGGATTGTGGCTCGCGGTGACCATGATGCCGGCAGTTGCGCCCTTCATGCGGATGGAGTAGCTGAGCTCCGGGGTCGGACGCAGGTCTTCGAAGAGGTAGACCTTGATGCCGTTGTTGGAGAGCACCTCCGCGGAGATGCGGGCGAATTCACGGCTGTTGTTGCGCGAATCGTAGGAGATGCACACGCTGCCGGGGCCCTCGACCTTGGCCTTGATATAGTTGGCAAGGCCCTGGGTGGCCATCCCCACAGTGTAGCGGTTCATCCTGTTGGTGCCGACACCCATGATGCCGCGAAGGCCGCCGGTGCCGAATTCGAGGTTGCGGTAGAAGGCCTCTTCGAGGGCGGCGGGATCTTTCTCCGCCATTTCCTTCACCTGACGCTTGGTCTCAGGATCGAAGTTACCGTCGATCCACTGCTGTGCTTTTTGCCTGAAATCCATATTATTATTAGTGTTAGTGTAAAATTACTACAGGTCCAGGTTTGCGAAGACGGGGTACACCTTGCCGGCCTGATATTGGATATTTGACGGGACAGTGTACCACCCGGTCATATGCCAGCTGGGCCCCATATGGGCAATAAATTTCCACTTATCGTCGGCCATATTGCCCTTTCTGTTAAATCTGACCGGGATATAAAGGGTCACGCTGCCTGAAGACGGCACATTGAATTTGGGATATGCCCAGACATTATCGGTGGCGGAATCATCTTCCAGGAAGCCCTCTGTAAATAGAGTATAGGCTTCATGCCAGCTTCTGGTACCGAATATCTTTTTAGCCGTCGTTCCGTCGCTTTCGTAAGCGCTGACAACAAATCCGAGGCTTATCGGGTTGTTGGCAAGGCTGTTGAACTGCAACTCCGCCTTGATAAGGGCCATCCGGTTATAGATAGTCGCCGTCAGGGACTCGGCTGTCCCTTCAACTCCTCCAGACAACAAGCAGACGTTTTCGAGTCCCGCCATATCGTCGTTTGCAGTCTGACAAGCACTGGAATAGGCGCTTTGCACTATGTAATAGTCTATGCCGACATCGTACAGTGAACTTAAATTATCGGTACTGTTGTAGACGGGGATACGGTACTTGTCTCCACTCTTTGAGAGAGCGGGATAGACTATGAAAAGACAGGCCGGATCTATATCACCGGCAATCTCTCCTCCGAACACGGCAGTCGTGCGACCGGCTTTCCCTTTGCTTGTAAAATTGTCAATCGATACTATATTGGCCCACCTGTTATCGCCATCAAGTTTGATTACGGAGATTGTCTCTTCTTCGTCCCAAGTGGTCTTTAAGGGACTGTCGGCGGCCTGGTCGATGGAGACCGCGATTTTCACGGATCCTGTCGCTTCGCTATAGTCCGGGCCGTCCTGCCCCTGCCCCTTTTCCTGCTTGCCGCACGCAAAAACAATCACAAGCAAGGATAAAACTGAAATAAGGCTTTTTTTCATAAGTAATTAATATTTAATCTAGTGACGCAGAAACTCTGTAAACTTTGCCCGGCTCATATTTGATGTCGCCGAACATAGTGTACCAGCCGACAAGATCCGAGGCTGAATCCGATCCCATCTGGGCAGTAAACTTCCATTTATCCCCATTATTGCTGTCCATAAAGAAAGATACGGGGATATACAGGATGACATTGCCGGAAGAAGGAACATTGAATGAGGGATTCGCCCAGAACTCTGACTTTCCGTTATTGGGGGCGATATACTTATCTGCGCATACACCATAGACATATTGCCAGCCATCCCGCTTGAAGAGGTCCTTTGTAATCTCGGTGGAACTTCCAAAGGATGAAATTTTAAATCCACGGCTGATGGGTTGCCCCTTGAATTTGGTGAAATTGAGCTCCGCCTGGATAAGAGACATGCGGTGTTCGATAGTGGATGTGAAGTGACCGTCTGAATAGCCAAGCCCTCCGGATATGACGCAGGCATTCTCCAGACCGGACATCGAATCACTTTTTGTCTGTACGGAATAGCCGAATTCGCTCCTTCCATATTGGCTGTCAGTCTCGACATTGTAGAATGCGCTCAGCATCTTTTCGGTATTGTATGGAGGCACCCTATATTTCTCCTTATCCCCATCCATATACACCTCAAGAGCAGGGTAAACAAGGAAAACATTGGCCGGAGCAGCATCATTTGAAAGAGTTCCGGAAAATTCCGCGGATTTGCGTCCGCTTGCTCCGAGGCTGGTGAAATTATCTACGGAAACTACTCGGCCATATGAGGAGTAATCTGAAAGCGTGATTACGGAAATGGTCTCATTGGCATTCCACGTGGTCTTGAGCGGGCTTTCCGTGGCTTTACTGATATCAACGACTATGGTCAGCGGACCCGCAGGGATCGTCTCCGGGATTTCCGGAGCCTGGGGCTCTTCTTGCTGCTGACTTTCCTGTTTCTGTTGACTTTTTTCACAGGAAACAAATACGAAAGGGATGGCAATAAGCGCTAAAAAAAGGATTTTCTTCATTGAAATAGTGTTATGTTGCTTACAAATTTATGCAAAAGCCCCGATTAAAACAAGGGCGTCGAGCAGGGCGATATCGGTGCGTCGGTTGATGGCCAAGTCGCAGGTGAGGGCAGATTTCGAGGCATCGAGGCCGCCGCAAATGTCAACGCCGAGCACACTACCGGCATCGAAAGCAAGGAAAAGAATATCTGTAATCTCCTGCGGCGAAAGATCGCCTTGTGTCCACGATGTCTGATAGTAATTTTTAGACATAACATCCTTGTCTATAGAGATATAAAAATCTCTAACTGAAATTCTGCTACAAATGGACCTCATCCCTTCGACGGACAGACGTTCTATCGAAGACTGCGTCAATGCTCCACCTTGAGACGCGCGTTCAAAAAGAACGATATTCCCCTCAGGCCCCGCCAGAATGACGTTCTGCAGGCATTTTGAGGTGCGCATCACCTCGGCAAGCCAGCTGCCGCAGCTGAGAATATCGCCTCCGAAAGCCGGATCCTGCATATCAGTGTGGTTGTCAAGGACCAGAAGCGTGAAAGGCACATCAATGGGGTCGATGAAGAATTTCGATAGGTAGTGGTATTCGCCCGTGTCGATGAAATGGATCGGGAGCTCACGCCACTTTTCACCACCGTAACGGAACGGATCGAGCCGCCGTTCTATCTCCTCTGCAGCCGCCGGATCGCAGTAGCAACGTGCCCCTTCAAGTGCTGTGAAATCGAGCACTTCCGCCCCATCTTTGAAAATTTCATTAGGAGCGGTTATTTGAAGCGATACTTTAGGTAAATTTTCAGGGGTTTCAGCCAGGGAAATACTCCCCTTTTCGAGCTCACAAACCGAGACGGATCCACCGCTCTCCAGACAGCCGGAATCCTGGCCGTTTTCAGGGAGAATCCCCTCCGCCCGAAGGGCTCCGGAGAAGTCCAGTATGAGCACTCTTTTTTTCAACGCGGGATGAAAATTTTCCGTTATGCTAATATAGTCAAATCCAAATTTTATCACAAGAATTTTCGCCTCGAAAGAGCACTTTCTCCTCAAAATTTGCTCCTTCCTCGCCCTAACTCCCTCTTCTTCGGTCTTATTTCCGAGCACAGAGTTAACGCATTAATTATAAGCAGATGAAACATTTTTATTATAAAAATAAACAAAAATGTTAATATCGTTATTCAATAATTCTGTTGTGTCAAATTTTCTTCAGACACTCGGTTTTTTCCACTCTTCGGTTCCTCCCGGAAACCGAAGTCCCTCCCATTGAAAATTAAGCTGGCGCTTAATCTTTGTGCAACAGGCCCCTCCCTCTGAGCCGAGGGTGGCATGCTACAAAAACCGAGTGTCTGAAGAAAAATTTGATATGAATTTAAATGAGATTATTTTTGTATCGGATATGACTTTTGAGGACTTCATATTGCTTCATGAAAGCGATGATTTTACGCGACTTTTGCTGTCGAAAAATCAGTACCCGGAAGTCGATGTTTCGCTTGCCGTAAGTGCGATTGAAAGCAGACGTAAATTGAAGAAAAAAGTGCCGGAATGGTATGCCGTCCCGGGGCTCGTTCTCCCCTTCCCTTTGTCTGCCGAACAGTGCAGTTCCTCGGCGACGGCAATGTATAAATCAGAACTCGTTGCCAGACTCGCGGGGCCGAAGGGAAAAGTCGCCGATCTGACGGGCGGACTCGGGGTAGATGCGGCTGCTTTTGCAAGCGTGACGGGCGAAGTTCTTTATAATGAAATGTCCTCCGAACTGTGTGAAGCGGTGAGGAAAAACTTCTCCCTGCTCGGGATCGGCAATGTCAGATTCAGCTGCTCCAAGGCCGAAAAAGGAGCCTTGGAGAGCATTCTGGACGGGTTTAAGCCTAATGTCATATTCCTGGATCCTGCCCGTCGCGATGCCGCGGCGAGGAAGGTTTTTATGCTGGAAGACTGTTCTCCGGACATAACTGCGCTGCAGGACGAACTTCTAGCAGCCAGCCGCAATGTGCTGGTGAAGATTTCACCTTTAGCAGATATTTCAATGATACTGCGTACCTTGCGCAATATCAAAGAAATACATATCGTAGAAGCCGACGGAGAGTGCAAAGAACTCCTCCTTCTTATGGACCGTGAGTTCTCCGGCGACTCCCCTCTTATCGAGGTTGCTTCGCTTCGCGACAACCAGAGTCTTTGCTTCCGCGCGGAGGATGAATTTGAAGCCGAAGCCAAATTTGTGGACAAATCCGACGCTCTGGACGGGCTGCAGCTCTTCGAGCCGGGCAAGGCGCTGATGAAATCCGGCGCGTTCAAGCTGATTTCCTCGCGCTACGGTCTCCAGAAGCTGGATCGCCACACTCATCTGTATGCCGCTAAAAAAATTCCCGAAGCGCTGCATGGCTTCGGGAAAGTATATTCGATAATTGAGACGGCTCCGGCCGGAAGGCAGTCATTCCGCGATTTCGGCAGGAAATATCCGCAGGCGGAGGTGACGGCGCGCAATGTCCCCATGAGCTCCGACGAGCTCAGAAAAAAGCTCGGCTGCTCCTCCGGCAGCAACGTCCACATTTTCTGCACAAGCGTTGCTTCAGAAAAGCTCCTTCTCGCTGCTACAACACTTCCAGGAGCTCGACGGTAAACTTGAGAGCAGCGTAGGGAGGGATGGCGCCGTGGGCACCGGCCTCGCCATAGGCGAGCTGGTACGGGATGAAGAGCTCGTATTTGGCGCCCTCGTTCATGAGCTGAAGGCCCTCGGTCCAGCCGCGGATGACCTGGTTGAGGCCGAAGACGGCGGGCTCGCCGCGACGGTAGGAGCTGTCGAAGACAGAGCCGTCGATGAAGGAGCCCTCATAGTGGCAGCGGACGCGGGAAGTGGCGCTCGGGGCCTTTCCAGTGCCTTTTTTGATGACTTTGTACTGAAGTCCGGAAGGGAGGACGTTGACGCCTTCCTTCTTAGCGTTCTCTTTGAGGAAGTCCTCGCCTTCCTTCTTGAAGGCAGCTCCGATGGCCTCGTTTTTGGCCTTGCGTTCTTCCTCGATCTCCTTGAACATCTTTTCGAGAAGATCACCGGCCTCTTCCATACTGACGGCCGTTTCGTTGCCGGAAAGGATGTCCTTCACGCCGTCGGCGAAATCCTTGTACTCGAGATTCATCACACCGGAATTCAGCAGATTCTGGGCGATACTCATTCCCAGCGCATAGCTCTTTTTATCCATAACGTATTAATTTTAAATAATTTACACCTTAAATTCCTGGCGGCCCGCTATGGAGCGGCCGAGGGTAATGCTGTCGGCATATTCCAGGTCGTCGCCGAAGCCGAGGCCGCGGGCGAGGGATGTGACCTTCACGCCGAATCCTTCTATCTGGCGGTATATGTAAAACGCGGTGGTCTCCCCTTCCACATCGCCGCTCAGGGCGAATATCACCTCCACGGAGGTCGGATCCTCGCAATCCTTGAGACGCTGCACCAGGTCGGAAATCGTGAGATCCGACGGGCCTACGCCCGCTATCGGCGAAATAATCCCGCCGAGAACGTGGTAGACGCCGTGATACTGGCCGGTCGCCTCGATGCTCATGACGTCGCGTATGCTTTCGGTCACGCAGATCTGGTCGGTCCGGCGGGTCTTGTCGGAGCAGATCGAGCACTCGTCGCTGTCGGTGATCATTTTGCAGATGCGGCAGTAGCGGACTTCGTCACGGAGTTTGTTGACCGATTCGGTGAAATGGTGGACGTTCTCCGCCGGCTGACGAAGGAGGTGGAGTGCAAGCCTCAGTGCGCTGCGCTTCCCTACCCCCGGAAGCGAGCTTATCGCTTCCACGGCGTTTTCAAGAAGGAGTGAAGGATATTTTTCCTTATATGCCATCGTTAGTTCAACTGTTTTCAATTAATTTTCCGGACCGTTTCCAATGGAACCATCCATAGGCGGCCCCTCCCGCATACACGGCATAAAGTGCAGTCATCCAATACATTCCCTGCGTCAGGCAGAGCGCAGTGGAGGCCACGTCGGCTACGATCCACAGCAGCCACTGCTGCGGGATCGAGCGCGCCAGCCACCAGGTAGCGAGAGCGCTGAGCATCGCCACGCCGGCATCCAGCCAGGAGGCGGGATCGCCGAGGGCCTGGAGGATGAAGTACAGCGCCACGGTGCCGGCGATGAGCACGGCCGCGCTGATTGCGAGGCCTGCGGCAGAGATCTTCCGCAGGTGGATCTCACCCTCGGCGCCGGATTCCTTCATCCTGGCCCCATCCTTACGCCACTGGTAAAGTCCTATGAATGAGACGACTACATAATAGACATTGAGCGCCATCGAAGCGTAAAGTCCCTTCATCGCGAAGACGACGACCGCTGCCGCCGCCGTGAGAATGCCTACTATCCACATGAAATTCTTCTGCAGAATCTCAAGCACCAGATAGGCCACTCCGGTCACGAGGGAAAATATTTCGAAAGCCGTAAAAATGTCCATAAATCTTCGCAAGATACGAAATTTTCAGTAAATTCGCAGTCACTATGGAGCTGGCAAAATCAATACTCGAAGCCCTGCTGCTCGGCCTGTCGCTGTCGGCCGACTGCTTCGCCGTGTCGCTGTGCTCCTCAGTGGCGATGACCGCCCCTGAAAAGCGCCGCACAGCCAGCCTCGCCATCGTTTTCGCCGTCATCCAGACCGCCTTTCTCCTCTGCGGCTGGCTTCTCGGCCACGTCTTCACGACATTCCTCGAAAGCCGTCTCGCCCACTTCGAGCTCATCTCGTCGGTGACGGCCTTCATCCTTCTTATGTTCGTGTCGGTGGAAATGTTCATCAGCGCCGCCCGCGGCAAGACTGAAAAGATCAACCTCTCCAGCGTCCGCAACATTATCATCGGCGCTGTCGCGACCAGCATCGACGCCCTCACCGTCGGCATCTCGCTGGCATTCGCCGGCCCCGGATCCGCCGCTGACGGCATGTCTGCCGCTTCCGCCGGCGCTTCCTTCGCCGAGATGCTCCTTCCGGCCGCCGCGGTGTTCGTCACGACCGCCGCAGCCGTGGTCGCCGGCATCCTTTCCGGCTCCACCCTCGGCCGCAACTACGGCCGCACCGCAGTCTTCACCGGCGCATCCATCCTCGCCCTCATCGCTCTCTCCGTCCTCCTGTAGCCCGACAGAGCCATCTCTGTACCATTCTTTCTGAATGGCATCCAGCCCCTTAAGCGTCCGTGACCACCCACGACTTTGGGTGGTCACGTGCGTTTTGGGCCAAAAATGAAGGCGACCACCCGCGGACCTGGGTGGTCGCGGACATAAAAAACATTAAAAGCCTTTAAAAAACATAAAAATCGACGTACTCCTCGCCCCAAAGATGATTTTTAATGCTGAGGGTTCCGTATTTTCACGCAAAACAGACTTCTATGGCGTACTATTTTTTGAGTTCCTCCCATCTTGAGGACAATATCTGGTTCAAAGATGACGAAGACTATGCAACGGGGATGAATTATTTTGCAATCGCTTCACACAGGACAGGTGTCAAAGTCATGGTTTTCGTCCTCATGTCAAACCATGTGCATTTTATGCTGATGTGCCCTGACGGAGAAATAGCGATATCTTTTTATACACTGTTTAAGAACCTGTATTCCAGACACATGCACAGGAAATATGGGACAAGGCGTTTCCTCCGGGACAACAAAATTGACTGTCAACTGATTCTCCCTTCCGACGAGCATCTTGAGAAGGTTATCGCCTATATCCTGATGAACCCGGTCGCAGCAAACATCTGCTTGTATCCAAACGGTTACAGATGGGGATGCGGGAACTGTTTCTTCTCCGACGTCAGGCAGAAGGGAAAAGCCGTCAAAGCAATGAGTATCAGGAGGTTAAAATGCATTTTACACACCGAACTTCCCCTAGGGACAAAATGGGAAATTGGGGACGACGGATTCATCCTTCCTGAATCATTCGTACGAAAAGATCTTGTGGAAAGGATCTTCCGCACGCCGAGACGAATGTATGTATTCCTTCGAAACTCATCAAAGGCCAGGTTAGTGCTGGAATCCCAACCTGCACTTTTGCCGTCTTTCCGTGACCAAAGCATACAGGCCGTTGCATTGGATATTGCATCTTCTCTATTTCGCAAAGATTCCCTGGAGGAATTAAGCGAAACCCAAATGGAGCGCCTCGTCTTCGAAACAAAAAGAAGATGCAGCGCCGACATAGGCCAACTTGCTCGCGTCCTCTCCCTGCCGCCTGAGAAAATAGCCGAGATTCTCTCGAGAATTTGATGCAAAGCGTCCGTGACCACCCACGACTGTGGGTGGTCACGTGCGTTTTGGGCCAAAAATGAAGGCGACCACCCGAAGACCTGGGTGGTCGCGGACGGTTCCGCCCAAAAGGACAGCGGCGAGCAGCCCTAACGGCGGGCGAGGAGGCCGACCGCGAGCGGCTAGCAGCGGGCGAGAGGGGCGGTGTCGAGGGGGGCGCGGGAGCCGGCGAGGAAGTGGAAGTAGCCGGCGACGGCGATCATGGCGGCGTTGTCGGTGGTGAAGCGGAGGGGCGGGAGGTAGGTGTGCCAGCCGCGCTTGCGGCCTTCGGCTTCGATGCGGGCGCGGAGGCCGCTGTTGGCCGAGACTCCGCCGCCGATGGCGATTTCGCGGATGCCGGTCTGCTTTGCCGCCTTGATAAGCTTATCCATCAGAATGTCGATAAGCGTCTTCTGGAAAGAGGCGCATATGTCCTCCTTGTTGTGCTCCATGAAGTCGGGATCCTCCTTGAGGGCGTCGCGGACGAAGTAGAGAAGAGAGGTCTTGACGCCACTGAAGCTGTAGTCGAGGCCCGGGATGTGGGGCTTGGCGAAAGTGAAGCGGGAAGGGTCGCCTTTGGCGGCAAGGGCGTCGATGACGGGGCCGCCCGGGTAGCCGAGGCCCATCATCTTGGAGCATTTGTCGAAGGCCTCCCCCACCGCGTCGTCGATGGTCTGGCCGAGGATCTCGAAGGAGAGCGGGCCGTTGACCCTGACTATCTGGGAGTTACCTCCGGAAACGAGCAGGCAGAGATACGGGAACGAGGGCTCGTGGACCTCCTTGCCCTCTTCGCGGATGAAACTCGCGAGGACATGCCCCTGGAGGTGATTGACCTCCACCAGTGGCACGTCGAGCGAAAGCGAGAACGCCTTGGCGAACGAGGTCCCGACGAGAAGCGAGCCGAGAAGGCCGGGGCCGCGGGTGAATGCGATGGCCGAAAGCTCGGAGGCCTTGACCCCGGCTTTCGACAGCGCTTCGCTCACCACGGGTACGATATTCAGCTCGTGGGCCCTGGAGGCGAGCTCCGGCACCACTCCGCCGAAATCCTTGTGGACCTGCTGACTAGCAATCACGTTCGACGCCATCACCCGGCCCCGGATCACCGCTGCCGAAGTGTCGTCACACGAAGATTCTATACCAAGAATTATAGGTTCCATAAAGGCGCAAACGCAATTAATTAAGCAAATATAATATATTTTAGTTATTTTTGCGAAATTAGGCTTTTCAGCCCCTGAAACGGGGCTGACGAAAAAAATGGCATGAAAGTCAAGGCAGGAAGAATACTGGGCATCGTTTTCGGCAGCTTGCTACTGCTGATGCTCGGCGTTATGCTCGCAGCGGAAATCCCTGCTGTGCAGACTTTTATGGCCAAGAATGCCGCCGAAAAACTCGAGCAGTACATCAACGGCGACGTCTCGATCGGCAGCGTCAAGCTGAAGCCATTCGACGCCGTCGTCCTCCACGACATCACGATAATCGACACCGAACCCTACGACGATCCCGAGATTGTCGGCTATCACCCTGTCGACACTTTCGCGAGGATCGGGACCCTCACCGCGCATTTCTCCCTCAAGGGCCTTTTCAAGAAAGAAGGCCTCCATTTCCGCAAGGTCACCCTCGACGACAGCATGCTCGACCTCGTGATCGAGCAGAGAGACGCGTTCTCCCCCTACGGCAACGACCGTGGCACCACGCTCAACCTCCAGAGGATATTCAAGCTCGTCAAGAAAGACAAGAAGAAGGAGCCGGGCGACATCTTCGACATCGGCCGCGTCAAGATCCGCAATTTCAACTACCGCATGGACAACCCCAAATCCGTCTACAAGCGGGTCTGGATGGGTAAGGACACGACCGACCTCAAGCGGAGGGTCGACGGCGAGCTGTTCGAGGGCCTCGACTGGGACGACATGGACATCATGGTCAACATCGACGCCCGCAACCTCTCGTTGTCGAAGGGCTACATGAGCGGCATCGTCGACCATCTGGACGCCGTCGACAAGTCCGGCTTCAACCTCAAGCACCTGAGCGCGAGCACTGTCGTAGGCGGCGGCAAGACCGAAATCACCGATCTCCACATAGTCGACGACTACTCCGACGTCAAGCTCGACTACCTCAACCTGATAGGCACCCCCATCGACTACCGGGAATTCGTCGACAGGGTGAGGATACAGGGAAGCATACAGCCAGGCTCCGTGCTCGACTTCCACAACACCCTCGCCTACTTCGCCCCAGCGATGCGGGGGCGGCATGTCAAGGCTGAGGTCAGCGGCGTCGTGGACGGCCCTGTCTCGGACCTCACCCTCGACGGGGTGACCTTCCGCGACCTCAACAGCGGCACTGGCGGCACTTTCTCCGGCAAGCTCTCCGGCCTGACCGACAAGGACATGCGCATCAACACCAGCATCCGTAATTTCAAGACCACGACAAAGGGGCTCGGGGAATTCATCCGTGAATTCGCCCCGAAGGCCAATGTGGACCTTTCCAAATACCTCAAGGGCCAGACGATCACTCTCGACGCCGACCTCAACGGCACGCTCAAGGACCTCGCCGTAAATGGCACCGCCAGGACCGCTGTCGGCAGCGCCTCCGTCGACGGCGCTGTCAAGAATCTCTCCGGCGACGATCCCGTCCGCATCATAGGCACGCTCTCGACAAGCAATCTCGATGTAGGCGCAGTCGCCGGCATCAAGGCGGTCGGCCCCGTCACCGCGAGGGCTAAAGTCGACGCCAAACTCGGCAAGAACCCCGACATCGAAATCCAGTCGCTCGACATCGACCGGCTTTCGGCCCTCGGCTACGACTACAGCGACATCCACGCCAAGGGCGTCTACACCGGGAAGTCGTTCGACGGCCGCATCGTCTCCAACGATCCCAACCTCAACTTGCTCTTCCAGGGCAAGTTCAACACGTCCCCGAAGACAGAGAACGCGGCCTACCAGTTCTATGCTGATGTGGGCTACGCCAATCTCCAGGCCCTCAATCTCTACAATAAGAGCCAGTCGAGGGTCTCGCTGCGCACCAGCGCGGACTTCATCAGGGTCTCAAGGGGCGACCTCATCGGCGACGTAACCTTAGCCGACATTATTCTTGAAGACGAGGACGGCGTCCACGAAGTGGGCGATGTCTCCATCCAGTCCCACAGCAACGACAAGGTCTCCAGGATGAAACTTTCCTCGGACTTCGCCGAAGGCACATTCGTCGGCAGCAAGAGCATCGGCGATTTCGTCAAGGACCTCAAGAAGGTGACCATCAGCAAGGAGCTGCCGTCCGTGACCCCGGAGAAGGAAGTCCACAAAGACTACGACGGAGGCCGCTACGACCTCGAGTTCATATTCCACGACTCCACCGAGCTGCTGTCCTTCTTCTCCGACGGGGCATATGTCGAAGACGGTTCCAAGGTGAATATCTCGCTCTCGAAGGAAGGCATCCTCAACGGCAAGATAGTCTCCGGAAGGGTCGCCTATGACAACAAATACCTCAAGGACCTTTCCGCAAAGGTGAGCAACGCAGGCGATGTCATCAACGCCGAGGTCGACGGCTCCGAGCTCAAGATCGGCAGCATCACGATGAAGAACCCTCTTCTGGCCGCCTTCGTCAACGACGATCACGTCGGACTCAGCGTCGGCTTCGACAACGAAACCGAAGCCGAGAACAAGGCCGACCTCTTCGTCGAGGCCGATTTCTCGAGAGACGAGAGGGATTCTCTGCTCATCAAGGGCTCCGTGCTCCCGTCCAACCTCTACTACGAAGGCACCGGATGGGGCATATCGTCCGACCCTATCACCATCAAGGGCCACGACATCGACCTCAACAATCTCGTCGCCCGCTCCGACGAGCAGACCATCATCGTCGATGGCGGCCTGTCGCGCGGAAAAGCCGACACCCTCAGCGTCAGTCTCGACCACTTCGACGTCTCGGTGCTCAACTCGCTCATCAAGCAGGAGCTCAACATTCAGGGCCTCGCGAGCGGCGAAGCGCTCCTGATATCCCCCTCCAAGCCCAAAATAGGCGTTCTCGCCGCCATTGCGGTGGATTCGACCTATGTCGCCGGCGAGCGTCTCGGGACTCTCAACATAGGCAGCGAGTGGAACAAGTTCAACGAGACCTACGACCTCACGCTCAACAACAACGCCAACGGCCGTCGCAACATAGATGCGACCGGCTTCATACAGCCGTCCACCAAGCAGATCGGTGCAGGCATCGCCCTATCCGATTTCGACCTGACCATCGCGGGGCCGTTCCTCAAGGGCGTTTTCTCCAACATGGACGGAAAACTCGGCGGCTACATCGGAGTGGACGGCACCCTCGACAAGATCAACATCGCATCCAAGGGGACCAACCTCAAGGACGGCAAGCTCACCCTCGACTACACGAAGGTCCCTTACTTCGCGGAAGGTCCTTTCTCGCTGACCGAGAATGCGCTCGATCTCACCGGCATCAACCTCAAGGACCGCTACCAGGGCACCGGCAAGGTCTCCGGCGGTCTCATGATGAACAGGCTAAAGGATCCCAATCTCAAGATCGATATCGACTTCAGGGATATGGAATGCCTTGCGACCGGTGCCGAGAAGGAGAAGGAAGGGTTCTACGGCAACATATTCGCCACCGGCGACATCAATATCACCGGCCCTCTCGACGATATCCTCCTCGATATCGACGCCACGACGGCCCGCAAGGGCGCCTTCCACATACCTCTGAGCAACGGCTCGTCGGCAAGGACTTCCGACCTCCTCACCTTCTACGAACTGCCTGAAGAGGAGGTCCTCGACCCGTACGACCTTCTGGTCGAGAGGACCACTTCGCGCAAGAAGAAAAAGGCCAACATCGAGGTGAAGCTCCGCGCCAACGCGACTCCTTCGACCTCCGCCATAATCGAGGTCGACAGGACCGGCGGCACCGTCCTCACGACTTACGGCCATGGCGTCATAGAAATGCACTCGAACTCGAAGGAGAAGCTCTTCTCCCTCGGCGGCTCCTATGGCATCAATTCCGGCACGTTCAAACTCAACGTGCTCGGCATGATCAACCGTGAATTCACGATCTCCGACGGCAGCACCGTGCGCTTCAACGGCCCCGTGATGGAGACGGATCTCGACATCAACGCGGTCTACACGACCAAGACCTCGCTCTCTACCCTGCTCGCCGACACGACCTCGGTCGCGACGAGAAGGACAGTCAACTGCGGTATCAATATCACCGAGAAGCTGAGCAATCCGAAGATATCGTTCTCAATCGATATCCCGGATCTCGACCCGATGACGGCATCCCAGGTGGACGCCGCCCTCAACACCCAGGACAAGATAGAAAAGCAGCTGATCTACCTGCTCATTTCCAACAACTTCATGCCCGACGAGTCGTCCGGAGTGAGCATAAAGGGGAAGAATATCCTCTTCTCCAATGTCTCCAGCATCATGTCCAACCAGATCAACAACATATTCCAGAAGCTGGGCATCCCGCTGGACCTCGGTCTCAACTACCAGTCCAACGACAGGGGCAACGACATCTTTGACGTCGCCGTGTCCACGCAGCTGTTCAACAATATGGTCGTCGTCAACGGCACCATCGGCAACAGGCAGTATTCGACCAGCAACGGCAGTTCGGTGGCTGGCAACATAGAAATAGAAGTCAAGCTCAACCGTCAGGGAACGGTGCGTGTGACCGTGTTCTCGCATTCGGCCGACAACTACACCTCCTACCTCGACAACACCCAGCGCAACGGCGTCGGTATAGCCTACCAGAAGGAATTCAACACCTTCAGGCAGTTCTTCCAGGAGATGTTCATGTCGAAGAAGAAGCGGCAGGCCCTCGCCATGGAGCCGAGGACTCCTGTTGAGCAGGTCAGCGTGAGTATCGACGAAAAAGGAAAAGTGATAAAGGAATGAAAGGGACCCTGTATCTGATACCTTCGCCCCTCGGCGAAAACGAGCCGCGCGAAGTGCTTCCGGAGGCCGTGCTCGAAAGGGCGCGACAACTGAAGACCTTCGTAGTGGAGGAAGTGCGCACAGCGCGGCGCTACCTGTCGAAGGCGGGCCTTAAAGGCCACATAGAAGAGCTGCGCTTCTTCACCCTCAACGAGCACACGAGGCCCGAGGAGGTGGAGGAGCTGCTCGCGATCTTCGACGAGGGCGACGCGGGGCTCATCACGGAAGCAGGGCTTCCGGCGGTGGCCGACCCGGGCGCGCAGCTTGTCGCCCTGTGCCACAGGCACGGGATCAAGGTCGTCCCGCTGGTGGGGCCTTCCTCGCTCATGCTGGCGCTGATGGCGTCCGGCCTCGACGGGCAGTCCTTCGCCTTTGCGGGCTATCTTCCGGCCAAGACGGAAGAGCGCCGCAGGGCCATCCACGCCGTCGAGAAGCGCTCGGCGGAGCTGCGCCAGACGCAGATTTTCATCGAGACTCCCTATCGCAACGATGCGCTCATGAAAGATCTTGTCGAGGCCTGCAGGCCCACGACCAGGATCTGCATCGCAGCCGACATTACCCTTCCCGACGAGACCATCCTGACAAGGACCGCCGCCGAGTGGCGTAAGGCCCTGCCAGCCTTCGGAAAACGTCCATGTGTATTCCTCCTGCTCGCATGAAGATAGCTTTCAAGACACTCGGCTGCAAGCTCAACTACGCGGAGACATCGACCTATGAGCGTGCCTTCAGGGCCCTCGGTTACGAAGTGACCGGCTGGGGCTCCCCCGCTGACGTTTATGTGCTCAACTCCTGCGCTGTGACCGAGATGGCTGAAGCCAAATCGCGCAATCTGATAAGGCGCGCCGCACGCACGGCTCCCGGGGCGATTATCGTCGTGACGGGCTGCTACGCCGAGCTGCGCCGCGACGAGGTCCTCGCTATCGAGGGCGTCAGCCGCGTCTTCGGCGCCGGCGAGAAGGGCCGCCTCGTGAGCGAGACCGCCGCATTGGCGGAGAGGAGATCCTCTCGGCCTAACGGCCTCGGGATGACAAATGGGGACGGCCTTTGCACGACAAACGAGCCGGTCAGTACTGTCATACCGAGCGAATGCGAGAGTATCTCCTTCCCAGCATACTCTTCCGGCGAGAGGACGCGGTCGTTCCTGAAGGTGCAGGACGGGTGTGACAATTTCTGCGCGTACTGCACAGTGCCGTTCGCGAGGGGGCGGAGTCGCAATATACCTATCTGCGAGCTGCTGAAGCAGGCGCGCGAGATTGCCGCCAAAGGCATCAAGGAAGTCGTGCTCACCGGGGTCAACACCGGCGATTTCGGCAAGACCACCGGCGAGACCTTCCTCGATCTGCTGAAGGCCCTCAACGAGGTCGAAGGCATCGAGAGATACCGCATCTCCTCCATCGAGCCCAACCTCATCACTGAAGAAATCATAGACTGGATAGCCTCCGGCACCAAATTCCAGCCTCATTTCCATATTCCGCTGCAAAGCGGGAGCGACACCCTCCTCAAGAAGGTCGGCAGGCGCTACGACACCGCGCTTTTCGCATCGCGCATCGCGCACATACGCTCGCGCATGGAGGGTCCCGGCAAGCCTCCAGTCTTTTTCGGGATCGACGTTATCGTGGGGCTTCCCGGCGAGACCGAGGAGCTGTTCGAAGAGACCGTGCGCTTTCTCCGCGAGCGGATCAAGCCGGCGTTCATCCACGTGTTCCCCTACTCCAAACGGCCGGGGACGAGGGCTGCTGCCTTCCCGGACCAGCTGACCGCGAAGGTCAAGGCCGAGCGGGTAGCTGTGCTCGAGAGCCTCTGCGAGAGTCTCCACGCGCAGTTTGTCGAAAACTGCCGCGGGCTCCGCGAGAAGGTGCTGTGGGAGTCAGCCGACAAGGACGGGCTGATGTATGGATACACAGGCAACTATATCCGGCTTAGCCGGCCATATGACAAGGATCTTTCAGGGAAGATTACCGAGGTGACGATATGAAAGCGAAACTTACGTTTTTAGGCACAGGCACATCGCAGGGCATCCCTATCATCGGATGCCGCTGCAGGGTCTGCCAGTCGGCTGACATCCGCGACAAGCGTTTCCGCGCCGCCGCCCTCGTTGAGTACGGCGGGCTAACGATGCTCATCGACGCCGGTCCGGATTTCCGTATGCAGATGCTCGCCCACAGGGTTTCGCACCTCGATGCCATAATCCTGACCCACAATCATAAGGACCACACCGGCGGGCTCGACGACGTGCGTTCGTTCAACTATATCGACCATAAGGCCGTAGATATCTACTGCGAAGAAAGGGTAGAGAACACAATCCGCCGCGAATATGCCTACGCTTTCGCCGAGGAGAAATATCCCGGCTGCCCTGAATGGAGGATCCACAGGATCGACGACTCCCCTTTCGACGTGAAGCCGAATACTGGATACAAGCTCGACTGGGTCGAGAATGTCGGCTACAAATACACGCCGGTCGAAGGCGAGGCGCCTAAGCCCGCGGTACGGGTTATCCCGATCCGCGGCTGGCACGCACAGATGCCGGTTCTGGGATTCCGTTTCGGGGATATAGCGTATATCACGGACATGAGCATGCTCCCCGAGGAGGAATTCGCCAAGCTTCAGGGCCTTAAGCACCTGACGCTCAACACGGTGGGCTTCAAGCACCACCATTCGCACTTCAGCCTTCAGGAGGCTCTCGACCTTGCTGCGCGAATCGGCGCGGAGCACACCTGGCTCACCCACCTTTCCCACTCCGTCCCGCCTCATGCCGAGTTCGAGGAAATGCTCCGCGAGAAGACCGGCGGCGCCGTTCTCCCAGCCTATGACGGACTAATCATAGAGGACTGATGCTTTCCAAGGACATACTGCTCGACAAAGTACGCTCCGGCGCTCCCCTCGCCGGGCGCGAGCAGGTCCATCTCGCCTCGGTGCTCAGCTATCCGGCCATCCTGGCGCAGCTGTCGATAGTGCTGATGCAGTACATCGACACCTCGATGGTCGGGCATCTCGGCTCCGCCGCGGGCGCCTCCATCGGCCTTGTCGCCGCCTGCCTCTGGCTCTTCGGCGGCTTCCTGATGATGGCCTCGAGCGGATTCTCCGTGCAGGTCGCCCATCTTATCGGCGCGGGCCGGGCCGACAGGGCTAAGGCCGTGCTGAAGCAGGGCCTTTTCAGCGGATTTATATTCTCGCTGCTGCTCGGAGGAGTCGGCATCGCCATCTCCGGGCCCCTCCCCTACTGGCTCGGCGGCACGCCCGAGATCGTGGAGGACGCGGGCATCTACTTCCTCATCAATTCGGCATTCATACCGGCCATGATGATGGACTGGATGAGCGCCTCGATGCTTCAGTGCAGCGGCAACATGAAAGTCCCGTCGATACTCAGCATCATGATGTGCGTTCTCGACGTCTGTTTCAACTATATATTTATATATGTACTCGGAATGGGCGTCAAGGGCGCGGCCATAGGGACCGGCTGCGCCGAGGTCGTGACGGGAGCGGCGATGACCCTGTTCCTCATCTTCGGCTCGAAGGAGCTCCGCCTTAAAGGCTCGGGAGTGCCGTTCAAGCTGGAAAGGACCGTACTCGGCAAGGCCGCCCGCATCGGCATGCCGATGTGCCTTGAGAATATCGTTATGAGGGGCGCCTATGTCATATCCACGGTCATCGTAGCCCCGCTCGGGACCATCGCCATTGCGGCCAACGCCTTCGCCATCACCGCCGAGAGCTTCTGCTATATGCCAGGCTACGGCATTGCGGATGCGGCAACGACCCTCGTCGGCCAGAGCCTCGGGGCCGGCCGCAAAGAACTTGCGCGCCGCTTCGGCTGGATCACGTCCGGCGGCGGCATGGGCATCATGGCCCTGCTGTCGGTCGTCATGTTCTTCACGGCGCCTCAGCTCATGGCGATGCTATCGCCCGATCCCGAGGTCATAGCGCTCGGCTCCACCGTGCTGCGCATCGAGTGCTTCGCCGAAGCGATGTACGGCGCATCAATCGTGGCCTACGGCGCATGCGTCGGGGCCGGCGACACGCTCGTCCCCAGCATCATGAATTTCACGAGTATGTGGATTGTGAGAATCCTACCGGCCGCATTCCTTACCCCGCGCTACGGCCTTGTCGGCTTCTGGATTGCCATGGCCGTCGAACTCAATTTCAGAGGCATCATATTCCTCATCCGCCTCCGCGGCCACCGCTGGCTCTCCAAACCGGTAGCGCAGTAATCCATTACAGCAGCCGGATGATGTAGTGGTACATCAGAAGGATGCGCTTGTGAAGGATTTCGTAGTCGATGGACGACGCGTCGTCGCCTGGTTTGTTGTTGAGCATGGTGATGCCGGAGGTGAACATCACCGAGGTGATGCCCTTCTCCAGGAACGGGCGCTGGTCGGATATACGGCTGTAGAACAGACGAGTGAAATCGCGGCTGCCGTAGTAGGTGAAATCAATGTCGAGGCCGAGGAAATACTGGTTATTGGCGGCCGTGAGGGCATTGCGGCGGCCCTTATCCTCGTCGGAAAGCATCATCAGATAGTCCTTGCGGCCCGGCGTGAGCGGGGAATAGGTCCCGCCGACCTGGTCGATATTGACCATGTAGTGGACCTTGTCGGCGGTGATGGTCTCTCCGGTCACGGGATCGACGAGGTCGCCGTGGCCTATCATGCGGGCGAGGTCCGTCGAGCCGCTCATGTTGAGATACTTGCCGTCAAATGCAACGAAGATTATCCCGCCGGGGTAATCCTTGCCGAGCATCTTGAGACGGGCGAACATCTCGGCGAGGGACAGGAGAGCCGCGACGCCGGAAGCGTTGCTGTCGGCGCCCGGATACATGACCTTGCCTATCTTGCCCATGCCGTCGTAATGGGCGCCTACGACGATGTAGCGCCCGGTGTTCTTGCCGGGGAGGAAACCGATGACGTTGCTGCCCTTGTAGCCGCGATAGACGAAATTGCGGAACCAGCTGTCGTCGAACTTCCTGAGCCCTATGTCTTTAAAGCGGTGGGAAATCCACAGGCCGGCCAGGGTGCCGCCCCAGGAGCCGGTCGAGCGCCCCGCACAGAGGCTGTCGGCGAGGAAGGACACCTCGTAGCGGAGTTTCTCCTCGGAGACGACCTTCTCGGCGCTGCGCGGGTTGATCTTCGCCGGGGTAACGGCGGAGGACAACAGGAATATGAGCAAAAATTTAAGGGGCACAGGCCATTAAGGCATGATAAATGCTTATATTTGCAAGATAGCAGGCAAAAATAGCGATTTTGTATCTGAATAAAAAATCAAATAGTCTTCGGAAACTGCTGCAGGGATTCGCCCTTGCGGCGCTTCTTTGTGTCTGCTCCCTTCCAGCCAGAGCCCAGTACGACAAGGATGTCTTCTCCTTCAGGGGCCGCACCGCCCTTGCCGACGGCAAGCTTTCGGAAGCCATCGCATCGTTCAACATCCTCGCCGCCCTCGACACGACCGACTACTGGACGTTCTTCTACCGCGGCATAGCAAAATACAACCTCGGCGACATCCGGGGAGCCCGGCGCGATTTCAACACCGCCGTCAGGCTCAATCCCGTGTTCACCTCCGGCTACCACTACAGGGCGATCACCGAGAGCCGTTTCGGCCTCTACGACGAGGCCCTCAAGGACCTCGAGAAGGCCATCAGCCTGCGACCGGGCTACACGGGGCTCTATTTCAGCCGCGGCGTGACGTATTTCCTGTCGCAGCATTTCGACCTGGCGGTGAAGGATTTCGACAAGTATATAAGGAAGGAGCCGAAGGACCCGTCGGCCTACCTCAACCGAGGCGCCTCCTACCTCTTCCTCGGCGACACCCTCAAGGCCCTCACTGACTACAACAAGGCCATCAAGCTCGACCGCTTTGAGGGCGAGGGCTATCTTCGTCGCGGCCGCGTCTATGCGGCGCAGAAGAAATATCCGGAGGCCCTGGAGGATTTCTCCCATGCGATTTCCCTCGACTCGACCAACACCTTCGCCTATTTCAACCGGGCCATCATACGCTTCGAGCAGGAAGATCTCAACAACGCGATGGCCGACCTCAACAAGGTCCTTCAGTTCGAGCCCGGCAATGCGCTCACGCTCTATAACCGAAGCCTTGTGAGTGCGCGTGTCGGCGACTATGAGAGCGCGCTCGACGACATGTCGAGGGTCATATCCATCAACCCGCGCAATGTCCTTGCCTACTACAACAGGGCGGCATTCTATGTGTCCATGCAGCGCTGGGACGATGCCCTTGAGGATTACGACAAAGCTATCGAGCTCTATCCGGATTTCGCGAAAGCCTATCTCAACCGTTCATATGTGGAGCTCAAGCTCGGCATGACCCGCAAATCCCGCGAAGACTACGACACGGCAACGCGCAAGGTCCGTGAGTACCGCAGCAAAGTCTCCTCAGGTGCGGCCTCCTTCGCCGACACGACAAAGAAATACAGCGCCCTGCTGACACTAGATGCCGAATTCGCCAAGAAGGATTTCGACGACGAGATCCTCCGCCACCGCGACATCGACATCAACCTGCGTCCGCTCTACCGATTCGCGCTCGCAAAGAGCCGCGACGACGTCCGCTACGCTCTATCCCGTGGCTATGAGAACGTGCTTCTCGAGAAATTCATGGCGGAGCTGCCGCTTCCGGTGGTCGTCACCTCCAACCCTTCCCAGGTGGAGCCGCCTCCGGATGAGGAGATCGACAAGGTGCTTTATGGAGGCGATGTCTCCGGAGGGGCGAGAGCCTTCCTGCTGGCGCTCAAGGAGATTTCCGGCAAGCAGTTCGGAGTGGCGCTCTCGCGCTACGACGAGGCGGTGGATTCCGATGCCGCAGGCCGCTACGACGCTCTCTACAAGGCCTTCTACTATATGAACCGCGGAGTGCTCAGGGCGGATATGATCGAGTTCATAGCGTCCATGGAGAATAACGTCCGCACCCTCACTATGGACGACAAGGGCAACACCCGCGCCCGCGTGAGCGACAAGACCGACATTACCTACGACTATTCCGAGGCTATCGAAGACCTTGAGAAAGCGGCAGCCATCGTCGGCGACAGCCCCTACATCCTTTTCGACCTCGGCAACCTGCGCTGCCTATCCTCAGAGCTTCCTGAGGCGATCTCATGCTACGACAAAGCGGTGGCTGCCTACCCGTATTTCGGCGACGCCTATTTCAACAGGGGCCTCGTCCAGATCTATCTGAAAGACAAGGACAAAGGCTGCATAGACCTGTCGCGGGCCGGCGAGCTCGGAGTGGAGGATGCCTACGGTGTGATCTCTAAATACTGCGACAAGGAGAGCGAGCAATGATAAGGTTCAAGAGCTTTTCGAGCGGCAGCTGCGGCAACTGCAGTTTTCTCGGGACCGACGCGGGCGGGACGCTGAAGGGAGTGCTCATCGATGCCGGCGTGGGCTGGAGGAGTTTCCTCCGCTCGCTTGTCGGCGAAAGGCTCGACGCAGGCAGCATCGGCGCCATCCTCATTACCCACGACCATTACGACCATATCCGCCATCTGGGTTCTTTATCCAAGAAACTCTCCGTCCCCGTCATATCTACGGAGACCATCCTGCACGCCCTTAGGCACCATCCCTACACCGGTGAATTCACCGGAAGGGCCATGGCCTGCGGAGAGTGGATACCCGTGGCTGAAGGCATAGAGGCGCTCTGCTTCCGCGTGCCCCACGACGCGGCGGAGACCGTCGGCTACGCCATCCGCCTCGAAGGCCGCCTCTTCGTCATCATGACCGACATCGGCGAGATGACTTCCGAGGCCCTCTCCCTCGCCCGCCAGGCCGACACCGTGGTCATCGAGTCCAATTACGATCCCCAGATGCTCATCGGCGGCAGCTACGACTACGCCCTCAAGATACGCATCTCCAAAGGCCACGGCCACCTGAGCAACCCCGCCTGTGCCGACGCCCTTCGCGAGATCTGGCACCCGGGCCTTCGCAACGTCTTCCTTTGCCATTTATCCGCCAATAACAACACTCCGGAGCTTGCTCTTGCTTCAGCCCGGGCAGCTCTCTCCTCCGTCGGTGCACTTCTCAGCGGCGAAGTCCCGCAGCCCGGCGGATGTGATCGGCCCCTCGCTCTTCGCGTCCTCCCTCGCGCCCTCGCCACGCCGCTTTTCACGCTGTAGTGTCCGCGACCACCCATACATCCGGGTGGTTACGTGCATTTTTTGGGAATACGGGATTTCTTCGTATATTTGGAGGATATATAATATCTGGTATATGCGCGATTTCTTCAGAATGATGAGACGGTATGCTGCGCCGTACGCTCCTCACCTTGCGGGAGCGATACTGCTCAACATACTCTCCGGTGTGTTCAACGTCTTCTCATTCTCCATCATCATACCGATGCTGAACATCCTGTTCAACCTCGATTCGAAGGTCTACGAGTTCATCGCCTGGAACACCCCGGACATGAGCATGAAGGACATCCTCATCAACAACGCCTACTGGAGCGTCTACAACTACATGTCGATCCACGGCGCCGTCGGAGCCCTCTTCCTCCTTGCCGGCCTGTTCGCCGCGCTCACTCTCATCAAGACCTCCTGCTACTTCGGTTCCAGCGCAGTGATGATCCCCATCAGGACCGGCATCGTCAAGGACATCCGCATGGAGATCTACCGCAAGGTGCTCTCCCTCCCCATCGGCTTCTTCTCCGAAGAGCGCAAGGGCGACATCATGGCCAGGATCAGCGGCGACGTGGGCGAGGTGGAAAATTCCATCACCGCGTCCATCGAAATGCTCATCAAGGATCCTATCCTGATCCTCATCTATTTCGGCACATTCCTTTACATTAGCCCCGAGCTGACGCTCTTCGTGATGGTCTTTGTCCCGGCGTTCGTCTATATCATGGGCGTTATAGGCCGCCAGCTCAGGCGCCAGTCTCTCGAAGCCCAGTCGCTCTGGAGCGACACCATGTCGCAGATCGAGGAGACCCTCGGCGGCCTTCGCATCATCAAGGCCTTCAACGCCGAGAAGAAGATGGACAACCGCTTCGACTCCGTCACCGACAAGATGCGCCGTAAATACAACAGGGTCAACACCCGTCAAGTCCTGGCTCACCCCGTGAGCGAGTTCCTCGGCACGATAATGATCCTCATCGTCCTGTGCTTCGGCGGTGTGATCATCATCCGCGGGACCGGCTTCCTCGGCAAGGACTTCATCGACGCGCCGACCTTCATCTTCTTCATGATCATCCTCTACAGCGTTATGGCTCCCATCAAGGAGCTCTCCAGAGCTGTATACGGCATCCCCAAGGGCCTTGCCTCCATGGAGAGGATCAACAAGATACTCATGGCCGACAACCCCATCGCCGAGAAGGAGAACCCCATCAGGATATCCTCCTTCGAGAAGGGCATATCCATCAAGAACGTCAGCTTCCGCTACAACGACAGCCGCGAGGTACTCTCCGACGTGTCGTTCGAGATCGGCAAGGGCAAGCGCATTGCCATCGTCGGCGAGTCCGGCGCGGGAAAGTCGACCCTCGTCGACCTCATTCCGCGTTTCTATGACCCGACCTCCGGCTGCATCGAGATCGACGGCCACGACACGCGCGACCTGGCGATTTCCGACCTGCGCGCCCTCATGGGCAACGTCAACCAGGACGCTATCCTTTTCAACGACTCCATATTCAACAACATAGCCTTCGGAGTGGAAGGCGCGACGATGGAGCAGGTGGTAGCCGCGGCGAAGATAGCCAACGCCCATGAATTCATCATGGAGAAGGAAGGCGGCTATGAGTCCTCCGTGGGCGACCGCGGAGTCAAGCTCTCCGGCGGCCAGCGCCAGAGGATCAGCATCGCGCGCGCCATCCTCAAGAACCCTCCTATCCTCATCCTCGACGAAGCGACCGCCGCCCTCGACACAGAGAGCGAGCGCGCTGTCCAGGAGGCTCTTGAGCGCCTCATGTCTTCGAGAACGACCATTGCGATAGCCCACCGGCTTTCCACCATACGCGATTCCGACGAAATCATAGTCATGAAGGACGGACGCGTTGTTGAAAGAGGGACCCACGAGCAGCTCACCGCCCTCGGCGGCTACTACAAGCGCCTCAACGACATGCAGCAGTTATGACAAAGAGAGTCAGGATAGTCTCCAGGATATTCCTGGTCCTTTATCTGATAGTCGTGTTTGCCCTGTGTTTCATGAACCTGAGCAGCATGCCCGACATCGGACCGACCCTCTTTGGCATCGAGATCGACAAGATAGCCCATTTCCTGATGTTCCTGCCGCTGCCGGCGCTGTTCTACTTCTCATTTGACGGGAAGCTGGCAGCCGTGGTAGGAGCCTCCGTTCTGGCGGGTCTGTCCCTTGCGGGGACGACCGAGTGGATCCAAAGCTTCCTGACCTACAGGAGCATGGACCTCGCCGACTTTATTGCCGACACCATCGGCCTGCTCTGCGGAGAGGTCCTTGTAGGCATAGCAGCCATAGCATTCAAGAAAAGATGAAGCGCTTCCTTCTCATAATCCTGGCTCTCACCTTCGCGCTCGCAGCGAGGGCGGAGAAGATATCCCAGAGAGAGTTCCGCGTCGCGGCCGACTCCCTCCGGGCGCGCCTGGAAAGGAAGACCACAGTCAAATCGCCCCTCAGGCTTGAAAAAATCATGATAAGGGGCAAGGAGCTCGACTTCTACTTTTCGAAAGAACTCTCAGATTTCCCCTTCCGGGCGCAGGATGCTGAGAGTTTGAGGAAGGATCTCGAGAAGCTCATGCCCAAGGCTTATTCCTCCTACACCGTCGGCGAGATTTTCGGCAACGGGACAAAGGTCGAAGACCTGGTGACCCCCGAACTTAAATCCGACGGCCGTCCGCAGGACAACTCCTTCCGCACTGCCGACAGGCGCAGCGCGACGACTCCCCTTGTCAAGCCCGCCGACGGCACCTGGTGGAAGAAAGGCCTCAGCGGCCGCCACATCGCCCTCTGGCAGAGCCACGGACGCTACTACGAGCCCGCCACGGCGCGCTGGGAGTGGCAGAGGGCGCCCCTGATGGGCACGGTGGAGGACATGTACACCCAAAGCTACGTACTCCCCTTCCTCATCCCCATGCTCGAGAATGCGGGAGCAGTGGTCATGACCCCGCGCGAAAGGGACATCCAGTCCTACGAGGTCGTCTGCGACAACGACCCGGCCTTCGAAGGCGAACGGGAAGGACTTCTCCGCCGCAAGGGCACCTATTCCGAAAAAGGCAACTGGAAAAGCGCAGGCGAAGGATTTGCCGATGCCAAGGAGTTCTACTCCGGCAAGGACAACCCCTTCAAGATGGGCACCTCCCGAGTAAGCGCCGACAGCAAGTACAACCAGAGCGCTACCTGGACTCCCGATATCCCCGAGAAAGGCTTCTACGCAGTCTACGTGTCCTATAAGAGCTTCAAGAACAGCACGAAGTCGGCTCTCTACACAGTGAAGCACCTCGGCGGCGAGACCGCCTTCTACGTCAACCAGACCATGGGCGGCGGCACCTTCGTCTACCTCGGCACCTTCGAGTTCGACAAAGGCACCGACGGCTGTGTCACTCTCGAAGCCGGCGAAAAGGACGGAGCGCTCTCGGCCGACGCCGTGCGTTTCGGCGGCGGCATGGGCAAGATGGCCCGCGGCGAGGAGAATGAGATTTCGGGGCTCCCCTCCTTCGCAGAGGGAGCGATGTACAACCTCATGTACTCCGGCTACGATTCCTCCTTCTTCTCCGACTGGGACACCGAATATGTCAAGGAATACGCCTGCCGCGGCTCCTGGGTCTCCGACCTCTCGGGCAGCTCGAGGGTCAACCCCAAGCGCTCCGGCAAGGGCATTCCCGTCGACCTCTCGCTAGCCTTCCATTCCGACGCAGGCGTCACCCCCAACGACTCCATAGTCGGCACCCTGTCGATCTACACGCGCCTCAGCAACGGCAGCGACGAGCTCCCCAACAAGGAAAAGCGCCTTTCCGGCCGCTTCTTCGCCGAGACCATCCAAAGCCAGGTAGTCTCCGATATCCGCAGCCTCTACGAGCCCGACTGGTCGCGCCGCCAGATATGGGACCGTTCCTACAGCGAATCGCGCACTCCCTCGACCCCGGCCATGATCCTCGAACTTCTGTCCCACCAGAATTTCGCCGACATGCGCTACGGGCTCGATCCTTCGTTCCGTTTCACGGTGTCCCGCGCCGTCTATAAAGGCATATTGAAATACCTTTCCAGCCGCTATGGCTGCGCCTATGCCGTCCAGCCGCTCCCGGTCAAGGACTTCAAGGCCCTCATCGAGGACGGGAAGGCCGTCCTCTCCTGGAAGCCGACCTCCGACCCCGCAGAGCCCACGGCAAAGCCCAAGGGCTACATAGTCTACACGAGAAAGGACGACGGCGCCTTCGACGCAGGAGTGAAGGTCGAGACCGACTCCTTCGAGATGCAGATCGACAAAGGCACGCTCTACAGCTTCAAGATCGCCGCATGGAACGAAGGCGGTGTCGGCTTCCCTTCCGAAGTCCTTTCGTTGGGTCTGCCGAAGGGCGATACCAAAGGCAAAGTCCTGGTAGTCAATAATTTCACCAGAGTCTCCGGCCCGGCATGGTTCGACACTCCGCAGAGCGCAGGCTTCACCTGGAGCGACGACGGCGGCGTCCCGTGGGGCTATGGCATCGAGTTCGTCGGCGAGCAGTATGAGTTCCGCCGCTCCCTCCCCTGGGTCGACGATGACGATCCGGGCTTCGGCGCATCCTTCGTGGATCAGGCCGGCCAGGTGGTCGCAGGCAACACCTTCGACTTCGTGTCGCTCCACGCCGCAGCCCTCATGGGCGCCGGCTATTCGGTCGTATCCTCATCCATCAACACCTTCGACGGCAGCGAGGATGTAGGAGCGGTCGACATTATCTGCGGCAAGCAGGTCACGACCCGTATCGGCCGCGGCGCCGTCAAGAACCGCTACGCCGTCTATCCCCTGTCCATGCAGGATGCCGTCATCAATTCCATCAACAAGGGCAAAGGCATCATCATCTCCGGCTCGGCCATCGCCAAGGAGCTCCGCGGCGGTGTCTACGACATCAAGAACGAGAAATACACCTCCGCCGCCTCCGCTTTCGCAGAGGACATCCTCGGATTCAAGCCCCTCTCCGGCCACGCTTCGCGCAGCGGCGAGGTCTTCCTCATGAAGAAAGGCTCTGTGGAGAGGTCCGCCCCCATGTCCTTCCCCACGACTCCGAATCCCAAGAAATACTGCGTCGAGGCCCCTGACGGGCTCGCCCCCGCAAAGAGCAGCGCCACGACCTTCATGCGCTACACCGACTCCATGATCTCCGCCGGCATCCAGTACGACGCCGGTGAGTATCGTGCCGTCTCCCTCGGCTTCCCTCTCGAAGTCCTCTCACAGGAAGACCTCTCCACCGTCATCACTTCCGCCACAAAATTCATATTCAAGGAAGGTGAAAAATAAGATTTGCGTTGGACTTTCCGGCGGCGTCGACTCCGCAGTTGCTGCCCTTTTATTGAAGGAGCAGGGCTACGACGTGTTCGGTATGTTCATGCAGAACTGGCATGATGCGGATGCGACTCTACATGGAGACTGCGAGTGGGAGGAGGACAGGTTCGTGGCCGAAATGACCGCGCGAAAGATCGGTATTCCGTTCTATTTCATAGACTTAAGCAAAGAGTACAGGAAGAAGGTCGTCGACTATATGTTCGACGAATACGCCCGCGGGCGGACTCCGAATCCCGACGTACTCTGCAACAAGGAGATTAAGTTCGACGCCTTCCTGAAAGCCGCGGAGAAGCTCGGAGCCGATGCAGTGGCGACTGGCCACTACTGCCGCCGCAAGGAGACTCCCCTGCCGGACGGCCGCATTCTCTACAGCCTGCTCGAAGGCAGCGACCCCAACAAGGATCAGTCGTATTTCCTTTGCCGGCTGAGCCAGGAACAGCTCTCTAAAGCCGTGTTCCCCATCGGCGACATGAAGAAAAAAGACGTCCGCCGCCTTGCAGCGGAAGCCGACCTCCCCTGCGCCGACAAGAAGGACTCCCAGGGCATATGCTTCGTAGGCAAAGTCGACCTCCCGACATTCCTCAAGCAAAAGCTCGAGAGCCGCGAGGGGCAGATTATTGAAGTCTTTGACGATTTCTTCAAAGACAACTCTCACTATCTTTCTGTCAAGAGGATCCTGGAAAGCATTTTAAAAGACGGCGAGCCTCTTGAGATGAGCGCTCCATTTGTCCTGCAGCAAAACGTCTTGACCTCCGACGGCGAACCGCTTGGCGAATCTCCATATAAAGAAGACGCCCTCGCAGAATTGACCGACGAGGAGCTTGAGCAGCTCTGCACTCCATTCGACTATTCCACCATACAGTTCGAGCAGGAGACCTGCCGCAGCGGCAAGAAGCACGTCAAAAAGACCCGCTACAAGGACAATCCCTTCGGAAAGATCATCGGCACCCACGAGGGAGCGCAGTTCTACACCGTGGGGCAGCGCAAGGGGCTCGGGATAGGCGGCCACAAGGAGCCGGTGTTCGTGCTTGCAACGGACACGGCAGCCAACAAGATCTATGTCGGCGAAGGCCATGCGCACAAGGGTCTTTCCAGCCACTGCCTTAAAATGGATCCGGACGAGGTCATCCTCATGAGAGAGGACCTCCGCATGGAAATAGGCAAAATGCGCCGCCACAGGGTGCGCATCCGCTATCGCCAGCCTCTTCAGGGAGCGACGCTCCTGAGGAGGGCATCAGGCCTTTATATTCTTTTCGATATCCCCCAGAGAGGCATAACGCCGGGACAATTCGCCGTGTGGTACACAGGCGAAGAGATGATCGGTTCGGGGGTGATTGCCTAGTAGTTGAACCTCAGCTCGTCCACGTAGAGGACACTGCCGTCGGCGCCGGTGAAGAAATCACCGTAGGCGCTGGGGGTGCAGACTATGACAACCCACTTAGGGGTGCGCTCGTTGCGGTACTCAAGGGGAATACGGAAACGGACGTAGTCACTCGTGGAGTGGCGGATGAGGATCTCGCCGTGGGCGATGATGTGGGGATCGTTCTCGAGGTCGACCCAGTTGCCCTTGGTGGAGTCAATGACGTACTGCTCGGGCCAGTCGGTGAGAGTGACGGTGATGTGGCCAATGTCGCTCTTGCCTTTGAGATAGGTGTAGGGCTTCTTCGCGAAATTGACGATGCCGGGGATATAGTGGTAGTAGCCGCTGAAGGACTTGGGACGGCCCTCGAAGGGCACTCCCCAATCCATCTCAGCACCGGCGAAACGCACGATCTTACGGAAATTGCCCGCATAAAGAGCACCGGAGACGAATGCCCAGAGGCAGTTGCGGCTCTCGATCTTGGCGGCCTTCTTGCCTTCGCCCTTGACGGCGACGTGCTCCTCTTCCGGAGTCACTCCGTTGAGGCCGAGAATGGAGAGGGCCTTATTGGCGGTGTCCCATGTGCGGCCGGGAAATGCCTTTCCGGCGGAATAAGGGTTCCACGTCTTCTTATCTTTTGACCAGTTGTCGAGGCTGAGATTGTAGAGCTGAGGATTGCTCTGCGCGAAGGCGCAGAAGAAGCAGAATGCTGCTGCAAGGACGGTGAATGCTTTTTTCATCATAAGTCCAGTGTTGGAGCCACTTGGGAGACTCGGACTCCCGACCTGCGCGTTACGAATGCGCTGCTCTACCGACTGAGCTAAAGTGGCGTGCCGTTTTCTCTGAAACGGGACTGCAAATATAGTACTTTTTTTATATTTTCACATAGTATATGTCTACTATGAATCTTTCCCCTTACCCGGGTCCTTCCGGAGCATAAGGATTGCCAGTACTACAATAGCAATGACGATGCCAAAGGCCAGAAGCAGGTTGAACAGCTCCGGCGCTTTGTGGCGGAACATCAGGGTGCCGTAGTTTAAGGCGAAGAGGACGCCGGCACCGAGCAGGAGGATGCCGATGGCGGCGAGCATCCCGCCGCGGGTCCTGTCCTCTGTACGGCTTAACATCTTGATGCCTGACATAACCGGCCACAGGGCAACCAGGAGCGAGATGCCGATGATGATAAACTGAGCCTTGCGCTCATTTTGCTCCGCCTGCTCAGATTGAGTCATAATCTCATCCATCTTGTCCTGCATATTGAGGTATTCCTCCGTAGCGCCGTATTGCTCCAGCATAGCCTTAGTCGCCGAATCCTGCTTCTCCAGCCAGGGATGTTCAGTCTGCGCCGTAGCCGAAACAAAAAGCAGCGCCAGCATAGCCGATACGAATAAACTTTTCATCTTGACAGTCCGTTAAATGCGATATTCTTCCAGCCACTCTGCCTGATCCTTAATCAGCTGAGGGGAAGCTATCCCGGCAACGAACTCCGTGAGCGGATTGCCGTGGGTGTCGGTCAGGATGCTGATCCGATTGCCGTCAGGGTCAGTCGTGTAGCCGCGGTAAAAGGCACGGTGCTTCTGGCCGTCGTAGAAATGGTCGAGCTCCACCTTGTCGAAGCCGGGAGGAAGGATGGGATATCCTTCTACGTCATATACCCCCTGTTTGCCCTCGCTCTCAACTTTGATTCCATAGGAACCGAAGGACTTGGCGTCCACCTCGTCGAATGCGCAGGGGATGATGCTGCGGCCTGTTTCGTCGACTACGCCTTTGAGCTCGTATCCGCTCTCGGAACGAACCTTGGCCTGATAATAAGCTACGTTGTCAACGGTGTAATTCAAATTGGCAAGTCCGTCGAATACCGGCGGAAGTACGCTCTCGCCCTTCCCGTTCATCAGGCCGACATGACCGCCTTTCTCCATATACATAATCTTCTGCCCGGTCCCGTCCTCGAAGAATTTCACATCTGCGTACTCCTTGCCGTCCGTTACATAATTGCCGTCGGCATCCGGCCGGTAGAGCAGCCATGTGGTCTCCCTGCCGTCCGAAGCAGTCTTGCCGAGACCGATAATCATATTGGAAGGGCTGTCGGGATAGCAGAACGCGCGATATTTGTCGTACTCCATCTGCTCCACCATTTTCCCGGTGACAGGGTCGATGATGCCGGTCTTGCCGTCTTTTGTCACCGTAGCGCCGTGCAGGCCGACGATGTTGATCCCCTCGCTGACGGGCTTGTAGACCCACTTCTTCCCGGCTGAGTCCTTGATGCCATATTTAGGATTGCCCTTCTTGTCGTATTTGGCATAGACCGAATAGCCGCCGGCCTTTCCACATTCCACCGGAAGCGTTTTCCCGGCATTGACGGGTTTTACGTCCTTGAGTTTATAGTTGCTTGTACGGGTGTATTTGGTGGCGTTGGCGCGATAGGTATATCCCTGTGCCCTGGCAGCCTCCTTTTTGGCCCGGTTCTCCTGGATTTTCTCCCGGATCTTTTCAAAGAGCCGGTCGATCCCTGCGAAAAGGCCCTGCGCGAGCGCCGCTCCGAGATTGTAGCCGGCCTGCTCGAAACTGTCGCCGGCATACGAAGCTTCGCTGACGGGATGGGAATAATCGCCAACCTGGCGACCGGCTATGGATTCAAGTTGCCGGAGAGCAGTCTGACCCTGAGCGGATAGAGCCGTCAGCAATAATATAAGGAGGATAACTGTCTTTTTCATTGCGTTACTTATTTGGTACAAATTTTCCAAACTCCCGGCCTTCAGGGGTCCTCAAATAGACATTGATATATCCCAACATATCATCCTCATCCAGATAGGGAGTGGCCGCGAGCACCCAGTCGCCACGGTCGTAGATGCCGCCTTCGCGGGACACCTGCTTTGCCTGTGCCGCCGTCATAGGGACATATATGGCCGGAAGCTCCAGATCCTCGAAGTAAAGGGTAAGGGCTTTTTCCTCGGCATCGTAGAATCCGATATAGAACCAG
>JAGCDT010000021.1 GCA_017651045.1 Bacteroidales bacterium
CGCAGCACTCACGGTGTCCGTCGCCGGCATTACGCTCACCCCAGCCTTCTCCGCCGTCACCATCGCCACCGCCAGTGTATCCGCCGACTCCCTCGCCCCGGCCGTCAACGCCAGCACCACCACAGCTGCCACCGATATTATCAGTCTCCTTATCACGTCGCAAAAATAGATAAAAATGCGCAATGTTTTGGATTCCGGCAGATTTTGACGAATTTTAGGGTGGATTTTAAAAATACAAGATGAAAGCACTTATTATCGGCGCGACGGGCGCAACTGGGAAGGATCTGCTGGAGCAGCTGCTGAAGGACGAGGCCTTCGATAGCGTGGAGATTTTTGTGAGGCGGGAAGTTAGATGCGAGTCTCCGAAACTGACCGTACATATTGTCGACTTCGACAAGATGGAGGACTGGAAGAATATGCTTTCAGGAGACGTCCTGTTCTCCTGCCTCGGGACGACTCTCAGAGCGGCCGGGAGCAAGGAGGCGCAGTGGAAGGTGGACTACACCTATCAGCTTGAGGCGGCGAAGGCCGCGAGAGAGAACGGGGTCGCCACATATGTCCTAGTCTCCTCGATCGGGGCCTCGACGAAGGCAAAGTTCTTCTACACCAGGATGAAAGGGACTCTCGACGAGGAAGTCTCACGCCTGGGCTTCCCCCGGTGTTTCATCATTCGTCCGCCGTCTCTTATCAGAAAGAACTCCGACCGCATCGGCGAAAAGGCAGGCCTGGCGGGGCTCAAGGCCCTCAATGCCATAGGTCTACTCCGCGCCTTCCGGCCGCTGTCTACGGAAGACCTTGCTGCCGCGATGATACGCCTCGCCAAGAGCGGCGAAGACGGTGTGCGCATCGTCGAAGCCGAGAGCATCCCAGCCACGACATAACCGTGCCCAGTGGTGTCGAAAAAGACACCACCTGACACGAAAACCCCGGGAAAACGTATCCAGTGGCACAGGCTGAGGCACCACCGGACACACCACCAACACGGGAGGACGGGATTTCCGTTGAATTTTGACGAAGAATTAGTATCTTCGCCCCTTGAACCGGCGCGGCCGGGATGATTTAAGCTCTATGAAACACGAAGCACTGCTGACTATCAGCTGCATCCTGGCACTAGGTGTCGTGGGATGCGAAAAAGACCCTGGAAAGGGCAACGCCTCTAAAGAAGGATTTACGGGCGAGACAGTTACAGTAGGTGAAACCAGGGATTCATACAAGAATCTCTACATTCTCAATGAAGGAGCTATGGGCCACAACGAAGCTTCCCTCGACTTCTTCACACCTTCGGACGGTCTCTACGTAAGAAGCGCCTTTTCACAGGCCAACCCCTCAATATCCCTTGGCGACACCGCCAATGACCTCATCGCCGTCGGCGACGAGATCTGGATTGCCGTCACCGGATCCGACCTCATCGAAATCGTGGACGCCGCGACACTTGCCCACAAGGCATCCATCCCTGTCGTTATGCCTCGCTGCCTTGCCGCGGACAATAATTTCGTCTACGTGACATCCTACAACGGTGCCTACGCGACATATTCAGAGGATTTCACCCTCACCGACTATAATAACCCGAAAGGGGCGTTATACCGGATTTCAATTGCCGATAAACGAAAGGAGGAGCACTACCTCGGCCTCGGCTACCAGCCGGAGGGGCTTGTCGTATCAGGCTCAAATCTGTTTATAGCCAACAGCGGCGGCATAGCCAGCCAGCAGGACCCTTACACTTACGACAACACCATCACACATATCGACCTGACCCGCTTCAAGATCTACAAGACGTACACCTCGGTGATCAATGCAAAGGAGATCTTCGTCGACAGTGAAGGTACGATCTGGGAGCACACACTCGGAGATTTCTACAGCCTCCATTCTGGTCTTTACAAGAAGACTGAAGATGGAGCGGAAAGAGTCACTGCTGAAGGATGTGGGCTTTGCGTAGGCGCCATAGCTCAGAACGGCGACGACTTCTGGATCATCGGATCGGACTCCGAGTGGATTTATCCCGGCAGCGACTGGTATGTCTATAAAATCACCAATGGAGTGGCGACCAAGGTCAATATCGATATTGAAGCGGTATATCCCTACGGCATAGCTGTCGATCCGGAAACCGGCGACCTCTTTATCACCGATGGCGGCACTGGCGGCAACCTCGGAACCATCTACTGCTACAGCAAAGCCGACAACTACGCCCTAAAATGGAAGACAACCTCGGGGATATTCCCGGGACATTTCCTGTTTCTGTAACATCAAAAAGGCTATCAGCGCCTGAGGCGCAGAGAATTGCCGACTACCGTGACGCTGGAGAGCGCCATGCAGGCCGCCGCAATCATCGGGCTGAGCTGATGCCCGGTGAAGAGGTACGCAAGGCCGGCGGCCATCGGGACTGCAAGAAGATTGTAGAAGAAAGCCCAGAAGAGGTTCTCCTTCACGATGCGGTCGGTGCGGCGGGAGAGTTTCATAAGGGCCGGGATCTTCCCGAGGTCGGATGAGACAATCGTAACCATCGCAGCATCCATCGCTATCTCGCTGCCCTTGCCCATGGCTATCGACAGATCGGCTCCGGCAAGGGCGGCGCTGTCGTTGATACCGTCGCCGACCATAGCGACGACCTTACCCTCCTTGCGCAGGACTTCCACGAACTCGCTCTTGCCGATGGGCGAAACTCCGGCGTGGACTTCCTCAACTCCGGCCTCTGCAGCGATACGGACCGCTTCCTCCTCGCGGTCGCCGGTGAGCATTATGGGCTTAATGCCCATCTCCTTGAGGCTTTCGATTGCGGGAGGAGTCGTGGATTTTACCTTATCAGGAGTGCGGGTGCCGTCTTCGGAGACGACGCTGCCGACGGTGATGGTCCCGGTCTTGTCGAGGACCACGGTGTTGACCCGCCAGGCATTCTGAAGCGAGGTTGCATCCTTGATGAGAATGCCGTTGGATGCGCCTTTGCCGATGCCGGCGATGATTGCCGTCGGAGTGGCCAGACCGAGGGCGCAGGGGCAGGCTATCACAAGAGTGGAGACCATTGCCAGAAGGCCCATTACGACGCCGTCGGATGGGGCTAAGACGGCCCAGAGGATGAACGTCAGAAGGGATATTCCTACGATTACAGGCACAAAGACGGCCGCGACCTTGTCGACGGTCTTCTCCACGGGGGCCTTGCTGGCTTCGGCACCGCGGACAAGGCGGATAATCGACGACAGGACCGTCGCGTCGTTCTCCTTGAGGACCTTGACATTGAGGATGCCGTTGCCATTGACAGTGCCGGCGAAAACTTCAGTCCCGTTTTCCTTACGGACGGGCTCGGACTCCCCTGTCAGGAGAGTCTCGTCGACCTCGGAGAAACCGCCGGTGACGATGCCGTCAACGGTGATCCTTTCTCCAGGATGGATGACGACAATATCGCCGGGTTTGACCTGTTCGATAGGGATCTCTATCTCCTCAACGACGGGCATACCGTTCTCGACCGTAACTTTGCGAAGCCGTACGGTCTTGGGCTGCAGCCCGATAAGGCCCTTGACTGCCGCGGCAGTCCCTTGCTTGGCCTTATCTTCAAGATAATGGCCGGCGAGGATGAAAGCGATGATCATTGCCGCCGACTCATAATAGGTCGTCGGCTCAAGACCGCGGGAGGTCAGTATCGAAGGAAAAATGCTGATTATCAGGGAATAGATAAACACTATCGAGACCGAAAGCGAGACGAGGGTGTTCATCGAAGCCTTGCGCTGACGGAGCTGGTTCCATGCAGTTATGAAAAACTGACGACCGAGACCGATGGAAACAAGGGTCATCAAGGCCAGGATCAGGTTTTTATAAGGGAACGGCTTGAATGCCATCGACAGCACGGCCACAACGATGGCGACCGACATGGCCACTATGACTTCGGTCCGCTTGCGGTCCGGCGCCTGCGCTGCATGCGCATGACAGGTGCAGCCCGCTCCGCTATGACAACAATCGCTCACTGCCTGCTGTATTTCTCCGCCTGCTCTGCGATGAGGGCGGCGTCTTCGAAATAGTTGATCTTCATCGCATCCTTCATCTCGTGGAGGGTCTTCGCAGCGACGGCGCTGGCCTTCTCGCTCCCCTTACGAAGGATCTCATAGACTCCGGCTATGTTCTTCTCCCACTCTGCGCGACGGGCCCGGATCGGTTCCAGACGGTCATTGAGCACCGCAAGGAGGAATTTCTTGCACTTGACATCGCCGAGGCCGCCTCTGCGGTAGTGGTCCTTGACCTCTTCAAGGTTGTTGTATTCCGGCCAGAAACGGGGGAAGTCCGAATCCTCGGCGAAGGCGTCCAGATAAGAGAACACGCAATTGCCCTCGACCTTGCCGGGGTCTTCGACCTTGAGGTGACCGGGGTCGGTGTACATGGACATCACCTTCTTCTTGACATCCTCCGGAGAGTCGGCTAGGTAGATGCAGTTGCCGAGCGATTTGGACATCTTGGCTTTGCCGTCGGTGCCGGGGAGCCTGCGGCAGACCTGCCTGGAGGGCAGGAGGATTTCCGGCTCTACGAGCACAGGGCCGTAGATAGAATTGAAGCTGCGTACAATCTCGCGGCACTGCTCGAGCATCGGCTCCTGGTCTTCGCCGACGGGAACCGTCGTGGCCTTGCAGAAGCAGATGTCGGCCGCCTGGCTGATCGGGTAGGTAAAGAATCCCACCGGCACGCCGCTGCCGAAGGCCTGCTCACCGCCTTCCTCGCCGAAACCGCGGAGGCGGATTTCGGTCTTGACGGTGGGGTTGCGCTGGAGGCGTGCCACGGTCACGAGGTTCGAGAAGAACTGGGTGATCTCGTGGAGCTGGGGGACCATCGACTGGATGAAGATGGTCACCTTCTCGGGGTCGAGACCTACCGAAAGGTAGTCGAGGGCCACCTCGATCACGTTCTGGCGAACCTTCTCGGGGTTGGCCGCATTGTCCGTCAGCGCCTGCACGTCCGCTATGAACACGAACATATCGTCATAGCCGCCCTTCTCCTGAAGCAGAACCCTCTCGCGCAATGAGCCAACATAATGTCCCAGATGGAGTCTTCCCGTCGGCCTGTCGCCTGTCAATATTATTTTTCCCATCGTATGTCGTTAAAATTTATTCGTTTCTAAGCTTACAAATGTAACAATTATTTGGTGAAAATATGTAAATTTGCGTCGCCCGAAAGGACGAGAACAAAATTTAACTCTATAAACTATGGTATCTTTTAAAGAACTTGGCCTTGTCAACACCCGTGAGATGTTCGCGAAGGCCGTCAAGGGCGGTTACGCCATCCCTGCATTCAATTTCAACAACATGGAGCAGCTCCAGGCCATCATCCAGGCCGCCGCGGAGACCAAGTCCCCGGTTATCCTCCAGGTTTCCAAGGGTGCGCGCAACTACGCCAACCAGACCCTTCTCCGCTATATGGCCGAAGGTGCTGTTGAATATGCAAAAGAACTTGGTTGGGAGCATCCCCAGATCTGCCTCCACCTCGACCACGGCGACAGCTTCGAGCTTTGCAAGAGCTGCGTCGACATGGGCTTCTCTTCCGTGATGATCGATGCTTCCTCCCTCCCTTACGAGGAGAACATCGCCCTCACCAAGAAGGTTGTCGAGTATGCGCACAAGTATGACGTGACCGTCGAGGCCGAACTCGGCGTTCTCGCCGGTGTCGAGGATGAGGTTTCCGCCGCGGAATCCCATTACACCAAGCCGGAAGAGGTCATCGACTTCGCCACCCGCACCGGCTGCGACTCCCTCGCCATCTCCATCGGCACCTC
>JAGCDT010000022.1 GCA_017651045.1 Bacteroidales bacterium
AGGGTCTCTATCTGCTTGTCAGAGAGAGGCTAGTCGGTTTAGCTGCGGATGGAGGTCCTGGTGAAGATGTTGTCAAGGACCGCATCCGATGCGGATTTCTGGGGATTGTTGCAAGACATAGACAATAGTATTGAAAGAATTAGCGCCGAGACGCAGACCAGTTTTGTTTTCATAATATCGTAAATATACTATTTTTGTAAAAAATAAAGCATACCATATGAAAATCAGGTTCTTTTTTGCCCTTTCTATCTTTTTGCTGCCGGTTTCATCAATAATGTCAACGGAGTCATCAACGAGGTGGGCAACAATGCTTACATATGGTCAGTTACGAACTCCAATTATATGTCGTATTTATTTGGATATGATATAACCTACGGCTCATTTACTCTGCCACAGCAGGCTGCTTATCGCTCCTACGGCCAGAGCGTACGTTGTGTGAAAGAATAAAATTTATAATAATGGCAAAATATGCATTAGTAACGGGAGGAAGCCGTGGAATCGGTCGCGCAGTTGCCGTGAGGCTTGCCTCGGAAGGATTTAATGTCCTCATCAATTATGTGTCGAACGACGCTGCCGCAGCCGAGGCCCTCGAGGCCGTCAAGGCTGCCGGAGGCGATGGCGAGCTGATGAAATTCAACGTAGGCGATCCCGAAGCTGCCGCGCAGGCGATCGGCGCCTGGCAGGCGGCCCACCCCGACGAGTACATAAGCGTCCTCGTCAACAACGCCGGTATCCGCAGCGACTCGCTCCTCCTCTGGATGGAGCCCGACGTCTGGCACAAAGTGCTCAGCACCAACCTCGACAGCTTCTACAACGTGACCAAGCCCTGCCTGCAGCCTATGGCTCTCCACCGCTATGGCCGCATCATCAATATGGCCTCCCTGTCCGGGCTCAAGGGCCTCCCTGGCCAGACCAACTACTCTGCGGCCAAGGGCGGCCTCATCGCAGCGACCAAGGCCCTCGCGCAGGAGATCGCCCCGAGGGGAGTGACGGTCAACGCCGTCGCCCCCGGCTTTATCCGCACGGATATGGTCGAAGGCCTCGACGAGGCGGAGCTCAAGAAGACCATCCCGGCAAAACGCTTCGGCACTCCGGAGGAAGTTGCCGCCGTCGTCGCCTTCCTCGCCAGCGAGGGAGCGGCCTATGTCACTGGTGAAGTTATTTCTGTCAACGGAGGATTGTACTCGTGAGAAAGTCGATAATCATTGCGCTCGCGCTTATCTGCGCCGTCGCTTCCGCCCAGGACAAAAAGTCCGACTGGGCTCAGTTCTACAGATACTCGGCGGCCAACGCCACTATTGAAAAGCGCCCCAAGGCTGTCCTGATGGGCGACTCCATCACCGACAACTGGCTTAAGCAGAGGCCGGAATTCTTCCGCGCCTACAACCTCGCCGGCCGCGGCATCAGCGGACAGACCTCTTCCGAAATGCTGGTCCGTTTCCGCAGGGACGTGCTCGACCTCAAGCCGAAGTACGTGCTCATCCTTGCTGGCACCAACGACTGCGCCGAGAACAACGGCAAGATGGCCCCGGAGAACACCCTGGGCAACATCGTCTCGATGTGCGAGATCGCCAAGCGGCACCGCATCAAGCCGGTGATCTGCTCGGTCCTTCCGGTCGGCAGCTTCCGCTGGCGTCCCGAGGTCCGCGACGCGACCGAGAGGGTCATCTATCTCAACTCCCTCCTTCGCGATTACGCTCAGAAGAATCGCATTCCTTATCTTGACTATTTCGTCCTGATGGCCGACGAGAACGGCGCTCTTCCCGAGCACCTGTCTTCCGACAGCGTCCACCCCAATGGCGCCGGCTACGACATTATGGAAGACGCCGTCAAGGCTTTCCTTAAGCTGAAGTAGTGAAGACAACCGTCTACAAGGGGATATTCGGGATGAAGTTTCTGATGGCGATACTTGTCGTCATCATCCACACCACTGACTGGGGCCTCGGCGGGCTTACCAATGTGGCCGTCCCGTATTTCTTCCTTGTGTCGGGCTTCCTCCTTTTCCGGAAAATACGGGGCCTTGCGCTTCCCGGGCAGAAATCCGCCATCCTGAAATGGACCTGGAGGGCGGCCCTGATGTACCTTGTCTGGACACTGATCTATATGCCGTTTACTATATATGGCATGTGCATGGATCACCTCACGCTCAGGCAGGCCCTTCTTCAGTTCATCCGTAATTTTATCATAGTCGGTCATAATTACCTGTCGTGGCCGCTATGGTATCTCCTCTCACTGGTCTGGTGCGGAGTCCTGATTTATTTGATGAAATCGGCGAAGATTCCCCTGTGGCTGATGTTTCTACTTTCGGCCGCCGCCTATGTCGCCGTGAGAGAGTCGGGAGTGATGGATTCTCTTTTTTGGCAGAGATTTATCCACGATGACGAGGCCCTGATTCCTTTCGGAATGCTCTATGTCACGGCAGGAGGACTTTTGGAGGGATTCGAGGTGTCGCAGAGGTGGGATTCGTTGCCGAAGTGGATGCTTCCGACGCTCTGCATTGTGATAGCTGTGGCATCATTCTTCCTTTTGAGAGTCAGCAACTGGTTCCTTCTCCCTCTTGCAGTCGCCCTTTTTATCCTGTCCGTCACGGTCAATCCAGCGAGCGTCCCAGTCAAGGCGATGGAGCCCCTGGGCTACTCGTCCAAGATAATCTATCTGACCCACATGATTTTCGCGGGAGTGCTGACTATCTTCCTCCCGGATCTCGGCGCGCCGAAGACATTCGCCGCCGTCCTTCTCGCCTCCTGCCTTCTCAGCCTTGCCTTAATAGGTGTTCGGCGTCATTTTAAGGCCTAAATTGACGCCGAACTGGCAAAAATGAGCTCTCGGCATCAAAAACGGCCTCAAATTGACGCCGAAAAAAGAAAAGAGACTGGTTCGAAAGAATCAGTCTCTTTTATGTGCGGTAGGTGAGAGTCGAACTCACACACCCCAACGGGCACTACCCCCTCAAAGTAGCGTGTCTACCATTTCACCACTACCGCGTTTGGTTTGGGACTGCAAAGATACAACTCTTTTATAAATCCGCAAATTTTTTTTACTCTTTCTGAAAATATTCTTATCTCTGCCGTCCCTTCCACGGGTTGGAAGGAATTAAGGATTTTTTAACATTTATACAGATTCACAATGGCTGTTAAGATTCGTTTACAGCGCCACGGAAAGAAGAATTTCGCATTCTTCCACATTGTTGGGGCTGACTCTCGCGCACCTCGCGACGGTCGTTTCATCGAGCAGATCGGCTCTTACAATCCTAACCCCAACCCCGCAACGATCGTCCTCGATTAAGAGAGGGCTCTC
>JAGCDT010000023.1 GCA_017651045.1 Bacteroidales bacterium
GCATAACGGCCGCCGTACTTATGGCGCTGTCCCTCTTTGAGACAGCCGCACAGCAGCGCGTGTGGAACGATGCGCTCGACCGTTATGAATATGTCTGTCTCCGCTGCCAGCAGTGGAAGCAGGACATTGCCGCAGGGCGGGATGTTCCGAGGGACAGCCTCAATATTATGTTGAAAGAACTGGAGGTCGTCCGGCGGAATCTGCTTTACACCCTTGAGGATATGAGCCCCGGCCAGCGGAGGCGATTCGAAGCCATCCGTGACCGGTTCGCCACCGGAGAATGGCCGGCAAAAGACACTGTAGAGCTCGCCAGACACGATTTCCCTGCAACGGTAGAGCCCATTGCGGAAACTATACCTATAAAGACCGGAGAAGAAAAGATTGAGAGACGCGCTCCTCACGTCAGCGCCCTTGCCGGCATTGTCTCAAGTATTTACCCGGATTTCAGCGCCGGCCTTGCTGCCGGTGTCACGGTAGGGAAGTGGGCTGTGTTTCTTCAGGCCAGAAGCAACTTTCGATGGCAGAAGACCGCTTACGACTGCTTCTCGGACGGCACGGCAGACAGTGGCTTCTTCTGGAGTGGGGAAGGTCGGCGAGTGAATCGTCACAATATAACCCTGGACGTGTCTTATGCCATTTGGAAGCCGGTGTCAGTCTATGCCGGAGCCGGCTATGGCGTGAGGACTCTCTGCTGGGAGGATTATGAGGGAAACTGGGCAAAAGTGGCCGACCGGAGCTATGGAAGTGCCGCCGTTGACGCGGGGCTGCTAATCCATCCCTTCAGGAAAGAGCCGGCCCGCGGCCTTACCTTCCTCGTCGGAGGAACTTGGATCCACAAAAACTGGTTTGAGGCCGGCCTCGGCCTCCTATGGCGCTTCTGAGCACAAGCCGTACCACCTATGCTTCTTGAAACGACAGCGCCGCGCGTAAAACGCTGCCGGGAGTGCTACCTAAGTGCCTCGACCTCCTCCAGGGAGAGGCCTGTGTACTTTGAAACAATAGCCGGATCAATACTGTCCGCCTTCATTGCCTTGGCAATTTCAACATTACGAAGTGAGGCTCCTTTCTCGATCCCTTTCTCGATCCCTTTCTCCATACCTTCTTCAAAGCCTTCTTCGAAGTAGGCTTCACCTATGTCCTGTTTGTCGTATTCTGAAAGCATAGCGCGAAAATATTGAGTCCTTTCCTTGTCCGGAACAAGATTGGCTTTCGCAACTTCAAATATATGGTCGTAACGAGAGTCAATTCCTGCCGGTTTCTCGGCAAAGGTACGACAATTTCTCAGAATATAAAACCATGTCTCAACGGGATTCATGCTGTCTATCGCCTTCTGTGCCAGGCGGGGAAGTTCACAAATGTACGTCGAGTGGAGATTCGTAAACAGTCCGCCGCCTACCTTCTCGCGGTGCTGATATTCATAGACAAGTTGCCCTCTCGGACAACCAGTATGTTTCGTTGTAAAATTCGTGAAACACAACACGATCACTGGCAGAAGTTCCTGATATCGACTGCCCTTCTTGAGCTGGCCGGCGAGCAGTTTGGAACCGTAATAATAAAGTCTCGGAAAGAACGCCTTCCGTCTCTCCTGCTGCATCTCGATGATAATCTTTCTTCCGTCTTCTGTTACGGCCAGAACATCCAGAACAGGCTTCTTGTCGTCAAGGACCGGCGAGACCAATTCGGTTGGCCTGGCTGAAACGGAGGCTATGTGCTCCGGCAGGAAGTCATTGAGCAGCATTAGAAGACTGTCCGTGTCCTGCTGGAAAACATATTTGAACGCCACATCGCACAGCAGGTCAAGGAACGGTTTTTCCATTATATCACGGACAAGTTTTTCCTTCTCCTCTTCGGTCAGTGACCGTAGAGTTTCGATTTCATCGACGATGGCAAGATACTGTGCCATCTGTTCGGGAGTGAGTTGATTTTGGAGCATAAGAATAACAGTTTAAATAGTTAACTGCATCCTTCACCGTGAAGAATGCCCGGCCATCTTGCATTGCGGAGAGCCGAGCCTTAATAATATAGGATTTTCCCTAATCCTAGTTTAAAAAACAAAAATTCTTTTTTTTAAATTTTTGATTCTTATACACTTTTAGTGTTTTATATACTGTATCCCTTCCTCCAAGTCCACATGGACCAGGTCCAATTAAGGGGAAAAAAGAGAGTGACCCAAGTCAACCGGACTTTTGGGTCACCCTCTTCGAAGGGTTTCAGCACCAATGCTTCCTGCAGCTTATATTATTTCTGATACTTGCCGATCTTCTTCATGATGAGGAAGACGGGCCAGTCGGGGAAGTGGGCGAGGAAGGGCTTGAAGATGTGGTTGACGAGGCCGGGCATGCACTTTTTGCGGCGGTGGAACATGCGACGGAGAGCCTTCTTGGCGAGACGCTCGGTCGGGGTGTTGATGCCGAGCTTGACGGCGAGGGTGCGGAGATTCTCCGGGAGGCCGTAAAGCGTGGTGTTGACCATGCCGGGGGTCACGGTGATGATGTGGACACCGTGGGGCTTGAGCTCATACCACAATGAACGGGTGAAGTTGTTGATGTAGGCCTTCGTCGCGTTGTACTCCTGAATGCCCGGGAAGGCCATCCAGGTGGACAGGGACGACATATTGAGTATGTAGCCGCTCTTCCTGTCGCACATGTCCTTTGCGAAAAGGCGCGTGATCTTCGTGACGGCCATGACGTGGATCATGAGCATCTGCTCGATCCTCTCCATGTCGGTCTCCGTGAGGGGATTGAAGAAGAAAACGCCGGCGTTGTTGATGAGGATGTCGGGCTCAAAGCCGATCTCCTTAGTCTTGGCATATAGCTTCTCGGCGGCGTCCGGCTCGGAAAGGTCGAGACGGTAGGCCTGCACGTTGACGCCATGCTCTGCCGCAATCCTGTCGGCGACGCCCTGAAGGGCATCACCGTGGGAAACGAGCAGGAGGTCGCACTTGTAGTCGCGGGCGAGGACGGTTGCGTACTGCTCACCGATACCTCTCGATGCTCCAGTTACTAATGCTTTCATTTCTTAGCTGCAGCAATGGTCTTCGCGTTCACAGCCTCGGCCTTTTCAACCTCTTTCTGAAGACGCTTGGGCAGGTTCTCGACGCACTCGTGGCATTTCATCTCGAGGGTGTACATACGACCGACGCAGTAGTTGGAGCGGCCGCAGCGGGAACGGTAGGCGAGATTGTTTTCCTTCTCCTCGGCTTCCTTCATATGGTTGACGAAAGCGGGATCCTGGATGAGCACGTGGGCCATCTGGATGAGCTGGAAGCCCTCGCCGAGGACCTCTTCACAGTTCTCACGGCCCTGGATGCCACCGACATAGATGAGCGGGCACTTGACCGCGGCGCGGAATTTCTTCGCCGTCTCAAGGAAGTAGAGCTCCTTGTAGGGCACCGTAGGGACCATAATGCGGCCGAAGATACGGACCATGATGCGGAGCCACCAGAACTTCCAGGGGTTCATATAGTGGGTCATCGTCTTGAGCGGCATAGCGCCACCGAGGACCACCATAGGGGCCTTGGAGACGAAACCAGCTGTGAGGACCATGCCGTGGACGCCGTGCTTCTCGATCTCCTGGGCTACCTTGATGCAGTCGTCGACACCGAGGCCTCTCTTGAAGCCGTCATACATATTGGTCTTGACCACGACGACCATGTCGTTGCCGGCATGCTCCATAACGCAGTCGAGGACTTCGTTCATGAATCTCATCCTGTTCTCCAGCGATCCGCCATATTCATCGCGACGATGATTGGTGTAGGGGGAGAGGAACTGGGAAATGAGGTAGCCGTGGCCGGCGTGGATCTCGACGCAGTCGAATCCGCACTCGCGGCAGAAGTCGACAGCCTCGCCGAAATGCTTCACTATCTCCTTGATCTCGCTGACCTTAAGTCCGCGGACGATGGTCGGGGAGTAGAGGTTGAAGCCTGTCGAAGCACCGACGGGAATCTGGTAGCCGCAGGTGTAGAAATGCGTCATATTGCCGCAGTGGCCGAGCTGTATGGAAGCCTTGGCTCCTTCGGCGTGAATGCCGTCGGTGAGTTTCTTGAGGTCTTCCTTGATCTCGTCGTGGACATAGAGCTGCCCGTCGAAGGAGACGCCGGAACGGTCGACTGCGCAGTAGGCGACGGTGGTCATACCGATACCGCCACGGGCGACGGAGGTGTGATAATCGTATAGCATCTGCGACGGCTTGTTGCCGGGGCACATGTTTTCAAATGCTGCGGAACGGACGGTGCGGTTCCTGAGGGTCACAGGACCCAGCTGATAAGGGGTAAAAAGTTCAGACATAATATTTTAATACACGTTGATCAGTCTAGTATATGAACGGGAAAACTCTCTTAAGCTTCCTCTCCTTGAACTCATCGGCGAACTCCTTCTCGTAACGATGATAGATGGAATTGGCACGGGGAACGAGGTTGGCCGAGGTGAAGATGAAGAATATGAATCCGGCCCAGCTCCATGTGAGCGCTGCCCATCCGAGCCATTCGACTATCTCTCCGAAATAGTTGGCGGAGGTTACATAGTTGTAGAAGCCGCCCTTCGGAAGGTAATGCTTGGTGTCGCCGGGCTTGCGCAGATGGCGGATAATCCAGTCGGACTGGCGGTTGATATACATTCCTGCTATAAAGAGAATCACGCCTGCAATGAACGGGAAGGTCTTGAACCAGGCCGCGCCGCAGTAGTAACCCTCGGCAGGTGCAATCCTGAAGAGCCACCATCCCTGGATGAATCCGTTAGTCAGGTTGAAGCAGATGCTAAGAAGCATGATCGCTATCGGCATCCTCGATTTTCCTGTAAGAAGGAACGGGAACACGAAACTGCGATGGAAATAGTGGAGCTCGAAGAGCAGGAAAAAGACAAGATAGGGGAGGGAGAATTTCACCTCCGATGTCGCCCACAGCACAAGCATCACGATGAACACAGGGCATTCCATCAGGCACCAGCCGATCTTATTCGGAATCGTCGGCCCCCATTTCGGCGAAATCATCTTCCCATAACCCGCATCCACGAAGTAGAGCGACACGAAAACTATAACGGCGATTACCGCTACGGCTATTAATACTATATTGAACATTGTCATAACCTGCAAATATACATATTTTTCATAGATGGTTATCTTCTATGGGATTTACGGCGGCGTTTGGAGGCGGTGGTGAAGAACCAGGCGGCGGCGAGGAGGACGATGGCGCCGACGATGATGATGATAGTCATCGAGGAGGCGTTGTCGCCCTTGACGCGGCCCCACATCTCGATGAGGGCCTGGGAGCGGTCGCCCCAGTCGTGCTGCATGCCGGCGCGCTCGATGTCGGAGCGCTTGGGATACAGGACGGGATCGGTGCAGACCTCGGTGGCGTCAGGGCCGAAGAAATAGCTGACGTCGATAGGCTCGTAGCTGTCGTCGGTGAAGGCCTCGAGGACCTCGGGAGCGGCGTTGCAGGAGACATAGCCGGTCTCCTCGACATTGCGGATCACGATGTCCGGACGGTTCATGAAGTTGATCCAGTAGCTGGCGGCCTTGGGGTTCTTGGCGTATTTGGGGATGACCCAGCCGTCGAAGAAGAAGGTGAAGCCTTCCTTGGGGAAGGAGAACTTGAGGTCGACGCCCTGGGGGGCCGCCTGGTCGCGGGCCCAGACGCCGTCGCCGCTCCAGTTAAGGCTCACCCAGCCGCGCTCGAGTATCATCTGGTCCTTGCCGAAATCGGCCTCCCAGCCTGCTACGAGCGGCTTGACCTCCTTGAGGTACTCTTCCACTTCGGCGATTGCCTTGTCGGAAGAGTCGTGGAGGACGTCGTCGACGGTCCTCTCACCGCTTTCGATCTCGTCGTGGTGGAGGAAGATGGTGATCTGCGAGAAGACATCGCGCGGATCCTCCTTCATGAAGAGCTTGCCTTCGAACTTTGGATTGCGGAAGATGTCCCATGTGGATGCTTCCTCATCGGTGACGTATTTGGGATTGTAGATGATGCCGACAGTGCCCCACATATAGCCTACAGCGTAGTCGTTGGCGTTTTTGTCGCCGCCCTCGAACTTGTCGAAGCAGGAGACGATGAAGGGCGACAAATGCTCCTTGATGTAGTCGGGAGTCTCTCCGAAGTCATGGTTGATCGGGAGCAGGAGATCCTTGCGGAGCATGCGCTCTATGATGTAGTCGGACGGGCACACGACGTCGAAATCTTCCTGGCCCTTCTCGATCTTCGAGAGCATGGTCTCGTTGACGTCGAAGGTCTGGTAGATCACGTGGACGGGCTCTCCCGTCTGTTCTTCATACCACTTCTCGAATTCCTCGACTGCCGACATGTCCATATAGTCGGACCAGTTGTAAACCTTCAGGATGTGTTCGCGGTCTCCTGCGCAGCTGCAAAGCAGAGCAGCGGCGACAATCAAAATCCATTTCTTCATGTTATACATTCTCTTTATGCATTTTAGCCTGCCGCACGTTGAAGAAAAGCAGCAGGACAAGGATTATCAGGAATATGAGCGTCATCAGAGGACGAAGCTCAGGGGTAAGGCCGCCCTTTCGGGCATCGGCGTAGATAAACGTTGAGAGCGTCTCTAGACCGATCGTGCCCCTGGTGAAGAAGGTCACGGCGAAGTCGTCGAGGCTCATCGTAAACGAGAGGATGAATCCGGAGACCATGCCGGGGCGGAGCACCGGCACGAGGACTTTGCGGAGCGCCTGCATCGGAGTGGCTCCGAGGTCGAGGGCGGCTTCGTAGATGTTGGGATTCATCTGGTGGAGTTTCGGAAGGACGTTGAGCACGACATAGGGTGTGCAGAATGTCACATGGGCAAGAATAACCGTCACATAGCCCTGCGAGAAATGCAGGAAGACGAAAAGCAGGAAGAGCGAGACACCCGTGATGATGTCGGGGTTGATCATCGGGATGTTGTTGAGAAACTGGATTGCCTGCTTCTTTCGTCCGTGAAGGTTGAATATGCCGATGGCGGCAACCGTGCCGAGGATGGTCGCTATCACCGAAGCGATGAGGGCGATGATCATGGTGTTGTTGACCGCCGAAATAAGCCCGGAGGAATTCTGCATCTGCCCCGAAAAGAGCGAGGCGTAGAGCGATGTCGAGAAGCCCGTCCAGTTGCCGAGCGACTTCGCTTCCGTGAATGAGAATATGGCGATAAACAGTATCGGCGCGTAGAGGACGACCAGGATGATCGCTATATAGAGCCTTGCGAGAATCTTCTTTACCATCATATTGCCCCTCCCTCGGCTTCGGCTCTGTCCTTCTTCCCGATAAAGGAAGTCAGACCGATGATTATTAACATTATAAAGGACAGGGCGGCCCCGTAGTTCCACATCGAATTATTGATGTTTTCCTGGATGATGGTACCGAAGAGCTTGATCTTATTGTTGGTCAGGAACTCCGAGATGGCAAAGGTCGAGACCGTGGGCATGAAGACCATAAGGACGCCGCTCGCGATGCCGGGCATCGACAGGGGCAGCGTCACCTTGCGGAAAACCGTGAAAGGACTTGCCCCGAGGTCGGCCGCCGCCTCCGCATACGATCTGTCCATCTTGGCCAGGGTGGTGTAGATGGGGTAGATCATGAACGGGAGGTAGTCGTAGCACATACCGAAAAGCAGCGTCCCCTTGCCGAGCTGGATGCCGGCCATGGTGAAAAGTTCGGCGGTCGCGAGGGTCCTCATGAGCGCGTTGACCCACATCGGGAGGATGAAAAGCACCACCGTGACCGCGCTCCTGTTGAGCGATTTGTCGGCCAGGATATAAGCGGCCGGATAGCCGATGAGTATGCAGAGGGCGGTGTTCTCAATCGCTACCTCGATGGAGAGGGCGAATGTGGACAGAGAGTCCCTGTCGCTGAAGAACTTCGTCAGGTTCGAAAAAGTGAAATGGCCGGATGCATCCTGAAATGAATACATCACTATCAGGAGCAGTGGCATCACTACGAACAGGACGAGGAAAATCGCGTATGGGAGCGCCCAGCTGGATCTCTTATTCATTTTCCACTGCCTTTTCAAGACGGATGTCCTCGGGAAGGATATTGATACCCACGAGGTCATTCTTATCCCAGATGTCGTCGGTGTCGACCCAGACTTTCTCACCGCTTTCGGTGAGGATGGTCAGGTGATAATGGTCGCCCTTATATAGAATGAAAGACACATTGCCGGAGGTCTTACCGGCCTCGTCGTCGTCTTCAAGGTCGACCTTGTCGAATGAGACGTGGGCAAGGACCTTGTCGCCCTCGGAGAATCCTTCCGTGGAGCATTCAAAGTTCTCTCCCAGCATGTGGATCGTGCCCTCCTTGCCCACCGTGGCGGGAATTACGTTGTCGATCCTTTCCTTTTTCATGACCTGAATGTCTTCAGGCTTTATGAGCATGTGGACTTTCTCGCCGGGTTCGAAGGCGTTGTAGTCCTGGATCATCATCTCGAATCCTTCGTCGGTGTCGACGAACATCTCGTAATGGACGCCCTTGAAGGTGCAGGAGACGACGGTGCCGGAGAACTGAGTGCCGCTCTGCGAACGCCTGATGTAGATGTCTTCCGGACGGATAACCACGTCGACGGGGACGTTTTCGCCGAAGCCCTCGTCCACGCACTCGAAATCGTGGCCGATGAAGGAGACCTTGTGGTCGCATATCATCGTGGCATTGAGGATGTTGCTCTCGCCGATGAAATCCGCCACGAAGGAATTGACGGGCTCGTTGTAGATGTCCTTGGGAGTGCCGATCTGCTGGATGCGGCCCTCGTTCATGACGACTATGGTGTCGGAGAGGGTAAGGGCCTCTTCCTGGTCGTGCGTGACATAGATAAAGGTGATGCCGAGCTGCTTGTGCATCTCCTTGAGCTCGATCTGCATGTCCTTTCTCATCTTGAGGTCGAGCGCTGCGAGCGGCTCGTCGAGAAGGAGCACCTTGGGCTTGTTGACAATAGCCCTTGCGATCGCGATCCTCTGCTGCTGGCCGCCGGAAAGGGTGTCGACGTCGCGGTCCTCGTAGTCGGACATGGACACGAGCTTGAGGACCTTGCGGACACGCTTATCGATCTCGTCGGAAGGGATCTTCTGGAGCTTGAGTCCGAACGCGATGTTGTCGTAGACATCCAGGTGGGGGAACAGGGCGTAGCGCTGGAAAACCGTGTTGAGCGGCCTCTCGTGGGGCGGAACGCCCACAAGCGGATTGCCTTCAAGGGTAATCTCGCCTTCGTCCGGATCGAGGAATCCGGCAATCATCCGCAGCATCGTCGTCTTGCCGCAACCGGAAGGGCCGAGCAGAGTGATGAATTCGCCGCGGCGGACATAAAGGTTGATGTCCGAAAGCACCTCCTTGCCGGAAAATGATTTTGAAAGGTGCTTGATGTCGATGATGTGTTCCGTCATTTCAGGATGCCGAAATTGAGATTGTAGGTGGCCCCGAAGGAGATGGTGAATTTACGCTGCTCTCCTGCCCAGTTGAGAAGGGGAGCGTTCGGATTGTCGTTATAGGCAGCGAGAAGATGGAGGCGGAGCGACTTGTCTTCAATGGGATACCAGTTGAGCCCCAGGCCGCCGAAGTAGCCGGCCTTCTTCTCTTCAGCGTTGAAATCGTACTCGAATCCGCCCTTGGCATACAGGTCGAGTTTGTCAGTGATATTGTAGACAAACTCCGGCATGGCAGTGATTCCCCAGACGGAGGTCTCGTAGTCGGAATTGACGACGCAGTTGAAAAGGTCGAGGCCGACGTGGCCGAAGTCGAAATCATACCTGTTGCCCCATGAGAGAAGGGGGACGTAGCTTTTGGCGTCTGTCTGCATTGCCGTTGCGGTCACGCGGGTCGAATAGTCTCCGAAAGTGCCCCTCCACTCAAGCGAATAAGCGAAAAGCTTGCTCATGAAGGGACGGTCGCCATAGGGAGATGCGGAAAAACGGAAAGCGAAGCTATGGTTCTCCGAGGGGAGGGTGTAGCCGACTTTTACGCCCCACTGGTTGGGGCAGAAATTATTCCATAGAGAAGAGGAGATGACGGGATGGAGATCCCAGTCATACTCGTCGTCCTCGAAACCTCCATTGAGGATGACATCCTTGCCGACCGAGATATTGAAACCGGCCACGGTGTAGGACAGGTAGGCCCAGTCGAGCCAGTTGTTGGTGTCGGAGTAGAAGAAGTTGGGCTTGAGATTGCCATCTTCATCCTCGTAGACATACAGTTCGGCCGGACTCGTGGAGAGCCAGTGGTTGCAGATGGAGAACGTGAGCCTTTCGTCGAGGAAGGAGCCCTCGAAAAGGGAATAAATTGAAGAATTACCGAGTGTCAGGTCTTTCGCACTGCGGAGCGGAAAGGCGGGGGAAATGTCCAATCTCGGAATAAGTGAGAATCCGACACCGGTCACGGTGTCGTCAGCCTCTTGCGAGAATGCAAGGGAGCAGGACAGCATAAGAGCTGTCAAAACTACTGCCGCTTTCTTCATTTAAGCTCATAAAGAAAAATTAAGTTCCACAAAATACCCCGTAGGGGTATGACGGCGCAAAATTAACGAATTTTTTTAACAATCCGCAAAATGGCTATAAAAATATGGGAAATCGCTCCGGATTCAGGAGCGGCGGCGGAATTCGGCAAGAGTGATCGCCGTTGCGACGGAGGCGTTAAGTGATTCACTGCCAATCCTTTCCGCGGGGAAGCGCGGAATGAAAAGCCGCGAGGTGACTTCAGCAGCTGTCTCGGGGGAAATTCCCTCGGATTCATTGCCGACGACAATGATTACAGGGGAGTCGTTGCCGAGAGGAAGATCGGCCTTGTAGAAATCGACGCCGTCGAGGAAAGTGCCGCAGACAGCGCCTCCCGCCTCCGCCCAGCGGCGGCAGAGAAGGGGAGTCTCGCAGACCGA
>JAGCDT010000024.1 GCA_017651045.1 Bacteroidales bacterium
ATGTAGTAGACGTTGCCGCTCTCGTAGTAGTCGAGAGTGAAGTCGAAGTCCGTTACGTTGTCGTTTACGGTGAGTTCCTTGGCGTCGCTTACCACGGAGCCGGGATAGGTGGCGGTAACGATGTATCCGCCGGCGGGCAGTTCTTTGTCGGGGAGTTTGTAACGGGCAAGCTCCGAATACTTGTCGGTAAGATAATAATCGGACAGACGCAGCGGCGTGTCGCCGCCATTGCAAAGCTCGACCCAGTCGTAGTATTTGCCGTCCTGCGGCATGTATTTCTTGTTAGAGGACATGACCTCTGAGATGTAAAGCTGCGGAAGCGTCAGCGACTCGTTGTACTCCGCAAGCCCGGAAAGCGTGTTCGGAAAGCCCGGGGTCGGCGTGGCGCAGGCGCCGTCAGCAATCCACGAGCCTTTGCCGATCGAGGCGTCGTATTCCATGAAATCGACAAATAGCCGCTGGAACCCGTCAATGGTCCGGATCCAGCCGTTCTTGGCGGCCTGAAGGTCGGCCCACAGGCCGCTGTGGGTGAATACATAATAGGGGTCGGCCTCGATTTTACGGATGATGTCGTCGCAAAGCTCCACGACGTCGGTCCAGCCCAGCGTCTCCGCCGCCTGCCTGTGTGAGATGATCCGGTCCTTGGCCACGGCGGCCGCGCCTCCGGTGTACAGCCCGTTCTCTTTGGATTTCTCCTCGGCCTCCTCATTGGAGGCGGAGGCTTTCAGGAGATCCAGCCATTTTCTGTAATACTCTGCCTGATAGGGAGTCCTCTGGCAGTCGCCGAACCGCCGGACATAAAGTCCGTAGAGTTCTTTTGTCGTCGTTGTTTCGCTCATTGTTGTTCTCGGGGTTGATATAGCCCCGCCGAACAAATTTAGCGATTTTTCCCGAAAAACCCACGGACGAGGTGTGGGCGGCGGAGGCGGACGGAATAAAAAGCCGCCATCAGGCGGCCGGCGGTGCGGGCACTTGTGTAATAATCGTTAGATCTTAAAGTGCTGGAGCAAAGAGCCGTGGGGGTTCGGGGGTAGTGCCCCCGTATAGACAGGGAGGGACGAGGTTTCGTTAGAAACCGAAGTGTGGAAAAAACGAAGTGTCGCGAAGCAACTACTTTAAAACAGATATTATCTTGTAGATAAGAATTGTCCGGACGTACTCCTCTTCCATGAAGTGGGTGCCTTCATAGAACTGATGATGACCGTCACCGAAGTACTTTTTCCAGAGCCTTACACTGACGACACCGTTGCGGCGGTAGTGGTCGCGGGTGCCGAAAAAGGCGAAGAAGTAATCGGTGCTGCCGGCAGCGGGAGTGTTTTTCAGAGCATCCTTGAAATGAGGCTTGTAGAGCTTCAGGGTGGCGAAATTGAAGCGGAGCTGCTGGCGCTCACCGTCGCGCGGTTTCCAGATCTTGCCGCAAAGCCACGACATGCCGGGAATGAGAGTGAGGAAGCCCAGCGCATACATTCGCGCAGGAGCACCGAGAGACGGAGAGACGAGGATATGAGGGACTCCCCTTACCCGGATGGCCTGGATGGCGCCTAGGGACTCGCCGATGACGAGGTCGGGGTGGAGCTCGTCCATCCAGGAAAGAATCTGCTTGCGGCCGGTTTCGGGGTTGAAGTCGTAGGTCCGGACAACCACCCGGATGCCTTCCGGGAGCGTTTCAGACAGGATTGCAGGGATGCGGCTGGAGGCGCCGCCACCCATTCCGTGTATGTATAAGACCGTCTTCACGAGAGGCAAAATTACTCCCTAATTTTTATTTATCCAAAGCTTTTGCTAATTTAGCGGTCTGTTATAGATGTATTTGTAATATGGTAAGAAATATCGTTATCGCAGCCGCAACACTTGCGCTGACCGTCCTCCCGGTGTTTTCACAGGAAAAGCCGAAGGCCCCCAAGGCAAAGGATTTCACCTTCACGACCGTCAAGGAAATCCCCGTCACCCCCGTCAAGAACCAATATCGCTCCGGCACCTGCTGGTGCTTCTCGAGCCTTTCCTTCCTTGAGTCAGAGGTGATCAAGGCCAAGTCTATCAAGGACACGACTCTCTATCCCGATTTCTCCGAGATGTTCGTCGTGCGCAACTCCTACCACGACCGCGCCCTTAAATACGTCCGTCTCGACGGCGCACTGAAAATGGCCGCCGGCAGCGATTTCGGCGATGTTTTCGATGTGATCAAGACCTATGGCCTGGCCCCTCAGGCGGCCTATTCCGGCATGAACTATGGCACCGACCTCCCCGTCCAGGGCGAGCTCGACGCCGTCCTCAAGGCCTATGTAGAAGCCATAGTCAAGAATCCCAACCGGAAGCTTACCCCCGTCTGGTCCAAGGGTTTTGACGGCATCCTTGATGCCTACCTTGGACCCATCCCTTCGGAGTTTACCTACGAAGGCGGCTCCTACACTCCAGAAAGCTACTTCAAGTCCCTAGGCATCGACCTCAATGACTATATTTCCCTTACCTCCTTCACCCATCACCCCTTCTATGAGCCCTTCGCCATCGAGGTTGAAGACAACTGGCGCTGGACCCCTTCATGGAACCTTCCTCTCGACGAGTTCATGGCGGTGATCAACAACGCTGTCGACAACGGCTACACCGTCCTCTGGGGCGGCGACGTCTCCGAGAAAGGCTTCACCCGCGACGGTCTCGCCATCCTTCTTGACACCGAGGCCAAGGTGACCAGCGGTTCCGATCAGGAAAAATGGGTCGGCAAGGAAGAGGACAAACCGGCGGCCGATGCTGCCAAGAAGCCCTCGTTCAAAGAAATAGAGGTGACCCAGGAGAACCGCCAGGAAGCCTTCGACCAGAAGCAGTCCACCGACGACCACGGCATGCACCTCTACGGCACCGCGACCGATCAGGACGGCCGCAAATACTATCTGATCAAGAATTCCTGGGGCACGGCCGGTGAATTCAAAGGATTCTGGTACATGTCCGAAGCCTACTGCATGCAGAAGACCCTCAATATCATGGTCAATAAAAAAGCCCTCCCCAAGGACATCCAGAAAAAACTTGGCATAAAGGTCAAATAAATGACTATCAAGAAAATAATCCCCAACAGCATCACTTCCATGAATCTCCTTTCCGGGGTTCTGGGAGTGATCTTCACACTTGAGGGACACATCGAGATCGCCTTCCCTCTGATGCTGGCCGCCGCAGTCTTCGATTTCTGCGACGGACTCGCAGCAAGGGCTCTCGGCGCTTATTCCGATATGGGCAAGGAGCTTGACTCCCTCGCCGACATGGTCAGCTTCGGCGTCCTGCCGTCGATAATGCTCTACAAAGTATCCCCGGCAGGCCACTGGACGGCCTACATCCCTCTTTTCATAGCTCTGATGTCAGGGCTCCGTCTGGCCAAATTCAACGTCGACGACAGGCAGACCACCAGCTTTATCGGCCTCGCGACTCCTGCCTGCGCAATGATCTGCGGCTCTCTCGCCTACTGGATCAATGCCGAGCCGTCATCTTTCGTCGCTTCCTGGGCTGCCGGCCACATCTTCATCCCGGTGGTCTCGGTGTGCCTCGGACTGCTGCTGGTGAGTCCCCTGCCGATGTTCTCGATGAAATTCAAGAAAGGTCAGCAGGACCACACGCAGTTAATAAAAAGGACTGCATTCCTTACGATTGCAGTCCTTGCTATAATTGTCGTCGTTGTGACGAGGGCCAACTGGGCAGCGGCCGTGACCCTTATTTTCCTCTGCTATATCCTGGTCAACTGCGTTTTCGCAGCATTCCGCATATAGATCAATAATTCTCGCTGCGGAGGATGAAGTAGCTCTTGGGATGCTTGCACACGGGGCAAAGCTCAGGAGCCTTCTTGCCGACCACGATGTGGCCGCAGTTGGAGCATTCCCAAATCATGTCCTCATCGCGTGAGAAGACAAGACCGCCCTCGATGTTGGCGAGGAGCTTGCGGTAGCGCTCTTCGTGGGTCTTCTCGATCGCACCGACTTTGTCGAAAAGGAATGCGATTTCGGGGAAACCTTCTTCCCTTGCGGTCGCGGCGAACTCGGCGTACATATCGGTCCACTCGAAGTTCTCACCGGCAGCGGCATCTGCGAGATTGACTTCCGTCACAGGGATTTCACCGCCATGGAGGAGCTTGAACCAGATCTTGGCGTGCTCCTTCTCGTTTTTAGCGGTGGCTTCGAAAAGGTCGCCGATCTGGACGTAGCCATCTTTGCGCGCCTTGGAAGCATAATAGAGGTACTTGGTGTGGGCCTGGGACTCTCCGGCGAAGGCGGCCTGGAGATTGGCCTCGGTTTTGGTTCCTTTGAGATCGTTCATAGTTGAAGTTTCGTTTAAGTTGGGAACAAATATAGACAAAATTCGGGAAAATGACTAACTTAGCACACTGAAATCGGAAATTCTGCCGCACTTTGCACAAAGCGCTAAGTATTAATGGGTAAAACAAATAAGTTAAATATTATAACAAAAAAGTTAAGCCCTAAAAAGGGACAAAACGGACGAAAATTCGCTCCGTCGAAGGGGAAAAAGCGCAGTGTCGCCAGCCCCCGGAGGCGCTCGAAAATCAAGCCGCTTCTGACCCTTCGCCCCTGGCAGATATTCGCCGCGCTCGGAGCTCTTCTTCTCCTTGTCCTTGTCCCCTACATCATCCATAAAAGAGGCGAGACCGGAGCGCGCGTTCCGACAGGCAACTGGTCCTACACCATCGACATCTCCCATCATAACTCAACGATCACCTGGGACTCGCTCGCCGTCTGCATAGACGCCCGCGGCCGCACTTCAAGGGATGTCCTGAAAGCTAAAAGAGTCTTCCCCGTATCTTCAGTAATAATTAAAGCCAGCGAGGGTATTTCATTAAAAGACAAAGATTTCGCTGATAATTGGACCAACGCTTTAAGTCACGGGATCAGGCGCGGAGCCTACCATTTCTTCCGCACATCGACAGACCCCGCCGCCCAGGCCCGCAACTTCATCGAAGCCGTCGGCCCCCTGTCAAAAGGCGACCTCCCTCCCGTTCTGGACCTGGAGACCATCCACAAAGGCTGCTCCGCAAAACAGCTTTGCGAAAGGGCCATCATATGGCTCAAGGCTGTTGAAAAGCACTACGGAGTGAAGCCCGTCGTCTACACGGGCGACAGTTTCCTGAAGGATTATCTCTCAAAGGAGATCACCGACAACTACCCCGTCTGGATCGCCCACTACAAGACCGACTCCCCTGTCTATCAGGACTGGATCATGTGGCAATTTACCGACGAAGCTGTGGTGAGAGGCATTCGCGGCAAGGTCGACCTCTCCGTCTCCCCTGTCAAATAGACTATTTTAGCCCTTGAGTTCGGCTATCATGGACGCCGCCACCTTACGGGAGGCCCCGGAGCCGCCGAGACGCTGGCGGATTTCCTCGTAGTCGGCCTTCATGCGCTCGCGATACGGGATGTCCTCGATGAGACGACGGATTTCACGTGCGGATTCTTCTGCAGTGAAGTCGTACTGGATGAGCTCGCGGAAGGAAAGACGGTCGAGAATCAGATTGCCAAGCGAAATGAACTTGATGTGATCCATCACGTTGACGATGTAGTTGGCGGCGAATGCCGTTATGAACGAAGTGCTCCAGCAGACGACCTGAGGAGTGCCGAGGAGCGCGGCTTCCAGCGAAGCGGTGCCGCTGTTGACAAGGGCGGCATCGGCAAAGGAAAGGATGTCGTAGGTGCGTCCGAACAGCACCTTGACATAGTCGCGACCGGCAATATGATGCTCATAATCTTCCATGGTGCGCGACGGCGCTCCGCCGACAAGGAATTTATAATCAGCGAATTCCGGAGTGGCGTGGAGGATGTCGGCCATTTTCATGGCTACAGGCATCGTGCGCGAGATCTCGCCCTTGCGCGATCCTGCCAGAATCGCTATGTAGCGGCCTTCCTCGGGCCTTTTAAGGACAGCGCTGTCAACGGCGTCGACAAGCGGATTTCCTTTATAGATATACGGAATCCCGGCTTCCTCAAAGTATTCTTTTTCGAAGGGAAAGACGATGAACATCTTGTCTACCCAGGCTTTGAGTTTGCGGTTGCGGCTCTCGCGGGAGGCCCACGTCTTCGGGGCTATGTAGTAGAAGACCTTGATTTTCTTGTGGTGGCAGAAACTCGCTATCTTCATGTTGAAGCCCGGATAGTCGACAAGGATGACTACGTCGGGCTTCCATGCAAGAATGTCCTCCTTGCAGGCCCTCAGGTTTTTGGTGATCTTACTGATATTGCGCACGACATCGCTCATGCCCATCACGGCGGTCTCCTTGTAGTCGTGGACCTTGGTCCCGCCAACCGCCTCCATCATGGGCCCGCCATAGAAGCGGAAAGAGGCGTCCGGATCTTCGGCGAGAAGACCTTTCATGAGGTTGGAAGCATGGAGGTCGCCGGAGGCTTCGCCGGCTATCAGATAGTATTTCACTTCTTGAAGTCTTTGTTTAACCCGAGTCCTTTCAAGCGCTCTATTTCAGCATAGAAGGTGTTGTCGGACGTCATGGGGGTGATGGTGATCCAGTTGTCGAAAAGCAGGCGGTGGTCGGCATCTTCTCCCGTGGACTCATCGTCGACGAACTCGCCGACAATGTGGTAGGCAGTCTCGCCTTCCTCAAGCGGAGTGTCGGCGGCAGAAAGGCCGAAGGTGTCGGCGATGCTCGACAAGCGGCCCACACTTTCCTCCCAGAGGTTGAATTCCTTGACCCAATGGCCACGGCCCATGCGCGTCACGCGCACGCCCTTGACCTCCTCCGGCTTACAATTGGGGAAATTGATGTTGTAGAACAGGCCGTAGAGGCCTTTCGGCCAGTTTTCCAGCAGATGCTTAAGCAGATCCGGCAGGAATGCAGCCACCACGCTGAAATCCGCATCCGAATGGAACGAATTCAGGGAAACGCCAAAGGACGGAATGCCATTGATGGCCCCCTCTTCCGCCGAACCCAAGGTCGCGGAGTAGCAGGAACCGGTGGAAGCATTGTGGCCGTGATTGATGCCGGAGATGAGGACATCCGGCTTACGCTCTACGAACGGATAGTTGAGCGCGAATTTGACGCAGCTCACCGGAGTGGCGTCGAGATAATACCATCTTCCGGGCCCCATCTCCGGGAGACTTTTGCCCGCCAACTTCTTGAGACCCAGCGAGACAGAGGTGGCCATCGCGCTCTGAGGCTTCTTGGGCGCCACCACGGTCACATCGCCGAGGCGCGCCATCGTTTCGGCGAGTACGCGAAGTCCATTGGCCTTGTAGCCATCGTCGTTGACAAGCAGTATATCCATTGAGATTTAATTTTCACAAATATAGTGATTTTAATGTTTTTTTCGTAAATTTGCGTCGCCTTGAAAAAGACATGGACAGAAAGTTCAACAATCTAATAAAAAACAACTATGGTAAAAATTGGTATTAATGGATTTGGCCGCATCGGTCGTATGGTTTTCCGCGCAGCGGTTGAGAATTTCCCGAAGGACATCGAGGTCGTAGGTATCAATGACCTTCTCGATCCTGACTATCTCGCCTACATGCTCAAATACGATTCCGTCCACGGCAAGTTCAACCACGAAATTGCAGTTGATGGCGACTACATGATCGTCGACGGCAAGAAGATCCGCGTTTTCGCAGAGAAGGATCCTTCCGCCATCACCTGGGGCGAACTCGGTGCCGACGTCGTTGTCGAATCCACCGGTTTCTTCCTCACCGAGGAGCTTGCATCCGCCCACATCAAGGCTGGTGCCAAGAAGGTCATCATGTCCGCTCCTTCAAAGGACGCTACCCCTATGTTCGTCTATGGTGTCAATGACAAGACCTACGCCGGTCAGGCCATCATCTCCAACGCCTCCTGCACGACCAACTGCCTCGCACCCCTTACCAAGGTACTCAACGACAAGTTCGGTGTCAAGAGGGGTCTCATGACCACCGTTCACGCCGCTACCGCAACCCAGAAGACCGTTGACGGCCCTTCCAAGAAGGACTGGAGAGGCGGCCGCGGAATCCTTGAGAACATCATCCCTTCTTCTACCGGAGCAGCAAAGGCTGTAGGTAAGGTTCTTCCTCAGCTCAACGGC
>JAGCDT010000025.1 GCA_017651045.1 Bacteroidales bacterium
AGACGAACATTTGTCATCTGCGAAGGTATATCCTCTAAAACCTGTAGCCGCCCATGGCTTCATGAATGGGCTTGACTGCGAGCGCAGCGAACTGGGGACGAAGGTCCTCGGTTATCGAGGACCGAAGGGTTTTTGGATGTTTGTTTGTGTAGGAAAAAGGATTTAAATCATGAAAAACGGAAAAGTAACAGTAGGCATCACTCCCGGGGACGGGAATGGGATAGGCTACGAGGTGATTATTAAATCTCTGGCCGACGCAAGGATTTTGTCGTCGTTTACTCCCGTCATTTACGGGTCGTCGAAAATCTTTGGTTTTTATCGCAAACTCCTCCACAACATCGACCAGCTCGACACAAATGTGATATCAAGCGCCCGCGACGCTCACGACAAGAGACTCAACATCGTCAACTGCCTTCCGGACAGCATTTTCGTGGAGCCCGGGCAGTCGACTCCCGAGTCGGCAAAATGCGCGATCAAATCGCTCGAAGCAGCCGTCGCAGACCTGCAGAACGGGACGATCGACGTACTGGTCACAGGACCTATCAACAAGAGGGCGATGGTCAAGGAAGGATTCGGCTATACAGGCCACACCGAGTACCTTCAGCACTACTTTAAGGTACCCGACGTAGCTATGCTGATGGTCAGCGATATACTGAAGGTCTCAGTGGTCACCGGACACATCGGTTTGAAAGACGTAGTCGGCTCGCTTTCGAAAGAAAAAATCCTGTCGAAACTCCGCCTTCTGAACGCCTCGCTCGAAAGGGATTTCGGCATCGATTCGCCTAGGATCGCAGTGCTCGGACTCAACCCTCACTGCGGCGACGGAGGACTGCTGGGAGAAGAAGAAAAGAATATCATTATACCGGCAGTGGAAGAGGCGACGCGCGAAGGGATCAACGCCTTCGGGCCCTACTCCCCCGACGGGTTCTTCGGACTGGGCAATTACGCGCGTTTCGACGCCACGCTGGCGATGTATCACGATCAGGGACTGACACCGTTCAAAGCCCTTGCATTCGAGCGCGGAGTCAACTACACGGCCGGATTGCCGATAGTGAGGACATCGCCGGATCACGGGACTGCCTACGAGGTTGCAGGACGCGACGAGGCGGATCCGAGGTCGATGATGCACTCGATCTACACAGCGATAGACATCTTCAAGAGCAGGCAGCGCTATGATGCACTGCAGGCATCCAAGATGAAAAAAGACTAGAGTCTAAGGATAGAATCGCACCAGGCGGAGACCTTTTCACGGTGCGTAATGAAAATAATAGTCTTCCCCTCCGCAAAACGGGAGACGCTTTCCATCAGCTTCTCTTCGGTCTCAGGATCGAGCGAGGAGCTGAATTCGTCAAGGAGGAGGATGTCGCCGGGGCGGAGAAGACCTCTGGCGATGGCGATCCTCTGGGCCTGGCCTTCACTACGTCCGGCGCCGCCCTCGCCGCAGGGGGAATCGATCCCGGCAGGGAGAGAGAAGACAAAGCCCGCCTGGGCCACCTCAAGGACCTCCTTCATGCGCTCCTCGGAGGCTTCAGGATCGCCCATGAGGAGATTCTCGCGGATGGTCCCGCTGAAAAGAGTGTTGCCCTGAGGGACGTAGACGAGGTTGCAACGGGTAAGCGGAGAGGCCTTCGCGGAAGAAGAGCGGCCGTAGAGGGTGATGCTGCCGGAGTTCGGCTCCAGAAGGGCGAGGATAAGACGGATGAGGGTACTCTTGCCGATGCCGGTCTCCCCTACTATCGCAGTCCTGGAAAGAGGGGCGAAATCGTGGCTGAGACCACTCATAACGTTGTTTTCGCCATCCGGATAGCGGAAGGTGAGGTCCTCGATGCGAATACCGACAGGGCCCTCGATGCGGACAGGATCGCCGGTCTCCTCCTTGGGGCTGTCTTCAAGCTCCATGAGACGGTCGATCGAGGCCGTGGAATAGATGAAGGACGGGATCTGACGGGTAATGTTGACGACGGGACGCTGGATCTGACCGACGAGCTGAAGGAAGGCGGTCATCACACCGAAAGTGATGGCGCCCGACGCAATGCCGAACACGCCCCAGAGGAAGGCCGCGATGTAGCCGAACAGGAACGAGGCGCTGACCACAGTCCTGGCGAAAATCGTGAAGCGGGTGCGGGCCTTGACCTGGTCGTATTCGGTGTCCTGGAGGTCGTCGAGGCGGTCTTCCATCTGGCCGCCGTTCTCCATGGAGCTGATGACCACACGGTGCTGGATCGACTCCTGCAGGTGGCTCTGGACGAGGCTCTCGGTGTCGCGGATGACGCGGGTGAGGGTCCTCATCTTGCGGAAAAACAGACGGGAGACGATAAGGAAGACCGGGGTAATTATTAGAAGGACAATGGCGAGGCGGATGTCCATCGTCGAAAGGTAGGCGACGGCTGCGACAAGCTGGATCAGCGTCGAAAAAAGCTGAGGGAAATCCGAGCAGATGACGCCGGTCACCGTGGAGACGTCGGTCTCCAGACGGTTGAGGGTGTCGCCGGAGTGGAGACGCTCGCGGCCGTTCCATTTCGACTGCAACAGGCTGGAATAGAGCCGCCTGCGGATGATGAAGTTCATCTTAGAGGTCGTGAGGTTCTCTATGCGCACGTTGACCGCAGTCACGAGCAGGCGGAGAACGATGACCCCGATGATTATGCCCGCAAACATGGGGATGGAGCCCTCGACATCGCCGGTCGCAATGTCCACGAGGTGCTTGCAGAGGCCGATGAAGAGGAGGTTGAGCGCCACGTTGAGAGTGCCGAGCACAACGTTGAAGGCAAGACGGCCGCGTACGCCCGCGGAATTGCGCCAGAGCCAGCGCATATATTTCATAAGACCTTTCATACGCCCCTGAAAAGTCGGCGGAAGCCGTAGAAAACGGCACCGAAGAAAAACCTCAACGAATCCACGGGGAACACAAGCAGATGACGAAGCTTGTCGTGGACGTCGAAAAGCAGGAAGGAATGGATCTTCTTTATAAGATAGGGCTCGTCACCGCGGATGCGGTCTTCATTGCTCCCGAAATTGCCGCATTTGAACACGAAGGAGAGCATCCTCTCAAGACGCCTCTTGCTGACCGGAGTATAGAACGGGACAGACTCCGAAGGAATGCCGAAATATTCTACCGCGAAAGCACCGAATACCTTCCATGCGCGCATAAGACCGAGATAGCGAAGTTTCTTCTCGATGGCTTCCCTGTCGAGGGTCTCCCTGTGGGCATGGAGGAACATGGCCCAGTCGCAAATCTGGCGCAGGCCGACTCCGGCAGTGAAATAGTGGCGGAAAGTGTGCAACAGGATATAGACGGCGTTGAAACTGTCGCCGGGAACCCTGATCCTGCCGTCACGAATGGGGACCTCACAGAAATCCTCATTTGCAAAAAGAGCCTCCACCTCCCCTGCCAGTTTACTGTCGAGGGAGAAGGAGAACAAACTCGATATCGCGCCGTGGACCTCGACCTCGATGTTGCCGAAGACCATCCCCTGGTGGAGAACCTCAGAATATTCGTCAGCAAGGCGGTCGGCTTTGGAGGCCAGATAATCCCTCAGGGCCGGATAGTCGGAAGGAGGGACCAGGAGGTCGATGTCGCCGCTCTGGCGGTGGCGGGGGTCGGGATAATTGAGGGCCAGGCACTGCCCCTTGAGGACAACGGGATTGAAGCCTGCCTTGCCGAGGGGCCCCGTCATCTTGACCAGGAAGCGGTCCATCTGGTCGTTGCGGATTTCGGTCGCAAGGGTGTCGGCGAGGAAGAGCTCGAGGATGTCGATTACGGGCTTCTGCTCGTCAGGAAGAAGCGAGATACCGTCGGTCACTATGCAGACCATCGTCTGGGAGAAGGCGATGTCGTAGATTGCCTGCCAGTCGACCGCTCCCGTAAACAAATCCTGCGGCGGAGCCTCACCGGTGAGGCCCGCCTTCATGAGCGCAAGTACCTGAGCTTCTGTCCTTTTCACTGCCGTATTATTCAGCTATGCCTATTTCGACCCACTGGTTGCAGAGAGCCTCGCAGTCGGCGAGAGCCCTCTCGCGGGTGACCTCATATTCCTCCAGAAGGAGGTCGGCCATGGTCTCGGGGGTGAATTCCGTCCCGAGAACCTTGCTGAACAGGAATGCCGCCGTCTCATTGAGGGAGACGAGTTTCGAGAAATTGACATTCGCGGCGCCCTCTCCGGAGATGACGTTCTGTCCGCATATGGAACGGAGGATAAACCCTTCTTTAATCTTCATATCTCTGTGTTTTAATCAAGACTACAAATATACGCTTTTCGCTGATATTCCTAAACTTGTTCCTGCTTCTTACTGCTGAAAACCCGGTAGACCTGCCAGTAGGAAACCGGCATTATCAGGACTATCATCAATATGGAAAGCATGGTCCCGAAGCAGATCACAACGCCGAGAGGCATCCAAAGAGGATCCGCGGCCAGGATCATCGGAAGGACTCCGAGAGCCGTGGTGCAGGAGGTGAGGAAAATGGGACGCATCCTCCTCCTGCCGGCCTCGAATGCGGCATCCCGCAGGGAAAGTCCCTTTTCGAAGCGCAGGTATTCCGCATATTCGAACATGACTATCCCGTTTCGCACTATGATGCCCACTATACTTATTAGTCCGAGCACGGCCGTGATGGTGAAATCGAGATTGAACAGCCACAGGCCGAAGAAAGCTCCGAACATGCAGATGGACGAGAGCACTATCGTGAGGATGGCGAGCGAAATCTTCTTGAAGTGGAAAAGCAGGAAGAAAAACAGCACGGCGACGGCACAGATGAAGCTCCACATTATCTTCGGCACATAGATGGAGTTGATCTCCTTGAGGCCGACGACGTTCATCTCGACGCCATCGGGGATGTCGAGATTGTCGAGGAACTTCCCTACCTTTTTCATTATGGAAGGCTGGCTGTAGCCGAACACAAGGTCGGCGTAGACGGTCGAAGTGTGACGTCCGCCAACTCTCGTGATCGAATGAGGCGCCCAGTCAGGCTCCACGGTCGCGACCTGGTCGAGCCTCACGTTCACTCCCGGGATGGCGGTGGGGATGATCTGCGAGGCGACGACGTCGTAGTCCATGTCGTCGCAGACGGCATCCGAGTAAATCCTCACGGGGATAGGCTTGGTGCCTTCCCAGAGGGTTGCGACCGGAAGGCCGTTGAAGCTACCCGCGAGCGAGAGAGCGATCATGGCGCGGTTGACTCCGAGACGGGCCGCTTCGTCGGCATCCGGAGTCACCTTGACCACCGGGTCGTACTCATCCGAGTCGGAATGGACCCATTTCAGGCCCTTGATGCCGTAGAGATAGTTCTTGAGAGAGTCGGACAGAGCCACGATAGCCTGCCTGTCGTCGCCCGTGAAACGGACTCCGACCTGGGCGGGAACCGCCTGGTAGTCCATCTGCTTGACCCTCACGAGGGCGTTGGGGAAACGGTTCTCGTAGACTTTTTCCGTCTCTTTAATTATGGCTTTGGTGCTCTCGTTAGAGACCGTGCACACTATAAGCTGCGCGAACTGCGAAGAAGGCACTGCCGGAGCATAGGTCGCGTGGAAACGGGGAGCGCCTGTCCCGATGAAGGACGTGACGGTCTTGACCCTCTTGTCGGAAAGGTAGAGTCTCGACAGGGAATCCGCCACTGCGCGGGTCTCCTCCAGGGTCCCTCCTGCATCCATATGGACCTCGACCACGAAAAGCTCCCTCTCGGCCATGGGCATCATCTGGATGTTGAGCTGGAGGAGCATGAAAATGCCGAGACCTATGACCACCACTCCGGTCAGCATGATTACGGCAGGATGTGAGAAACAGAATGTCTCCATCTTCTCATATCCGTCCTGAAGAATGCGGAAGAAGGCATTCTGGCCGCGTGTGAAGAAGTTTTCCTTCTGGACGTTGACGTTGGGGATGAGGCTCACCTCCATGGACGGGACCACCGTGACGGCATAGACCAGAGACGCGGTCAGGGCCACCAGCACCACTATGGGGAACATCTTGATGAAATCGCCGAGATAGCCGTCGATGATCCCGAGCATAGGGAAGAACATCAGGCAGATCGCGAGCGTGGCGATGAACATCGGCACGAAAAGCTCGGCGCCGCTTGTCGCAGCGGCATCCAGCGGGGATTGTCCTTTGCCGAGACGGACGATATAGCCGTCGATGGTGATGATGCTGTCGTCGACTATCATGCCGAGCACCACGATAAGGGCGGCGAGGGTCACCGTGTTGAGGGTGATCCCGAGGACGAACATGGCGCCGAGGGTGACGGCCGTGCAGACCGGCACGCCGGAGGACGCGATGACGGCGGAGCGCCACGGGAAGAGCATCATCATCACGAATATGACCGCGAGCATCGATATCACGAGGTCCCTGAGGAAGGACCACACGGAATGGCCCACGACCTGGGGCTGGTCGGTGATCTTTTCCACGTGGACGCTCGGAGGGAGGGTCTCGCCGAAAGATGCGAGCACCTTGTCGACTTCGCGGCCGAACTTGACGATGTCGTTGTCGGGCCTCATTTCGACCGAAATGATTATTGCGCTCTTGCCGTCGGACTCGACGAAAGACGAGGGCGGAGCTATCCGGCGCTCGATCGAGGCCACGTCGCGAAGCCTCACGACATTGCCTTCAGGATCGCTGTAGATGATTTTTTCCGAGACTTCCATCTCGCTGCCGACGGTGTTGCCGACAATGATGGGAGCATCGATATAGCCGCTTTTGAAGGTGCCGCCGGGAATGAGGGCGGTGGCGCTGCCATATTCGGCAAGGAGCATCTCCGAGGATATGCCGTAGCGGGATAGCTTCTGCATATCCAGATGGACGGCTATCTCTTCATCACGGGTGCCGTAGAGGCGGGCATTTGCAAGGTTGGGAATCTCGCGCAGGCGGTCGCAGAGCTCGTCGGCGATCTCCTTCATCTCGCTGTAGCCCTTGTCGTCCGACTCGAGGGAGACCAGCACGCTTGAAATGGAGCTGAACTCATCGAGGACCTCAACCGCGAGGACTCCCGGCGGAAGATTCCGCTTCTCGGAAGCGAGCCGGAGCTTGATTTTCGACCAGAAACTGTCTTTGTCGACATTGTTGGCCACGTCTACGAAAATGAAGCAATAGCCGTTGCGTGAGTAGGAATAAGTCTCCCTCTCGACCTCCTGGTAGGAGAACAGGATATCCTCGAGAGGCTTTGTCAGCTGGGTCTCAACCTCCTCGGACGAGGCGCCCGGATAGACGCCTACAACCAGACCTTCCCTGATTTCGAAGGTCGGGAATTCATCTTTGTTGAGGGCATAGATGCCATACGCTCCGACCGCCACCAGGAGGATGACGACGAAGTAGATCAGCTTCGATTTGGTGATTGCCGAACGTATGTATCTACCCTTGGCCATAAACTACTCTTCAGTGTCGACCTTCATGCCGCCGCAGATCTTGCGGATGCCGGAAATCACGAGGAGGTCGCCGTCGGAAAGGCCCGAACTGACGGAAATCCCGCTTCCGGAATAGCCGTCGACCTCGATGGGACGCTTCTGGACGATCCCGTCCTCGACTACCCACACGTAGCGGCCGTCTTCGCCGGTCCTCACCGCGGAGGCCGGAATGACTATGCCGCCGTCGCTGACGTCGAGCCCCACCTTGCAGACCATCCCGGGCATCATCCCGCGGACGTAGGCCTGGGGCCTTGCAAGGCATTCATAGGTCCTGGAAAGGGGCGCTGCTTCGAGCGCGACCGACTCGATCACTGCCGGGAAGGTCTTGCCTACAGCGGGCACCTCGACCCCGACCCTGCGGCCTTTGGGGAATGCGGAAAGATCCTTCTCGCTGACGGTAAATGAGACTTTCACCGAGGAAAGGTCCACCAGGCGCACAAGCGGCTGGGCAGCGGTAAGGCGCACGCCCTGCTCCGCATAGACATCGGAAACGACCCCGCTGAAGGGGGCGGTGATGAATGTGGAGGAAAGCGCATCCTCCGCTGCCAGAAGCGACGCCTCGGCCTGGGCGTATTTCGACTCGACCTCAACCTGCTGGAGCTCGCTGACGCTTCCCTGCATCTTTCTTACACGTTCACGCGCATCGGCAGCGCGGTCGTAAGATGCCTTGGCGGCATCACGGGCGCTGACGAGCGTCTGGGAGAAAACCACGGCCACGGTGTCGCCCGCGGCTACCCTGCTCCCCTTCCGGACCTTCAGCGAAGTGAGCCTGGAAGGGAATTCGGAAGAAATGACGCAGCCGCGGTCGGCCACAAGGGAGCCGACGTATGTCTCCGTCCTGTCGGAGACGACAGCCCCGACGGTCATCACCTTGACCTTCACGGGCTTGTCGGACACAGGAAGAGGACGCTGCGATGAGAGCACGCAGGAAGAGAGCGCGGAGGCAAGCGTCAGCAGGCAAAGTAGTTTTTTCATAACTCAGCTTCTATTCTTTTGCGAAGTCCGGGCTGGAGGGACATGGTGGCATCTTTCTCGGAAACCTCCAACCACTTCAGGGCCAGACTGTTGGAGCCGGAGAGGTGAAGTGCGGCGGCGATGTTGTACTCAAGGGCTGAACGCACAAGGACGCCCTTGGAGTCGAGAAGAGACATCCATTTTTCGATGGCTTCCTTCCAGTCGAGCTTGGAGACTGCTTCAGTGGCTTCGTCCCAGGCCGTACGCATCGAAGACACATAGTAGAATGAATACTGCTCGGTGTTCCACTTTGAAAGGAAGCGCACGGCAGCGGCGGCGCCAATGCCTTCGGCTGCCTTGAGACCGCCTTCCGTTATACCCGCATCGGGGTCAGGCTCGACAAAAGACGAGGTCCCCTGGAAGTGCTTGACCGAATCCTCGCCCAGAGAGTCGTAGGCATAGAGGTGCAGGTTGACCGGATAGGACCTCCCGTTCTTGCCACCATTGGGGACAAGCTCCGAGGGCTTCAACTTGGGAACGAAAAGGAAGACCACATCGCTGCCGGTCTCGACCACGAGGGAAAGGAGGCTTTCCGTGGAGAGGGCGATGGAATCGACTGCAAAGAGCCTGATGCCTGTCTCTCCGTCGAAATAATCCGCCTCGAGAGCCGATGCGAAGCCTTCGGCGATTGACATCGCTACGGCGGAAGTTTCCGGATCTTCTCCGGTGCAGAACACGGAGACGCTCTTGCCGGCGATGTCTATGCCGTCAAGTTTCTGCCGCTTGTCGAGTCTGATCGAGAACGTCTGCGGCGAACATGCCGCGAAGGCGGCAAGTGCCATAATCAGTATGAGTGTCCTTTTCATAACTTTTCTGCAATGAGATCGTAGCTGTCGCATCCGGTGATGCGCACGTCAATTTCCTCTCCTACAATAGAATAAGGATTGTCGCCGAAGCTCTCGGGACAGTAGCGGACGAGTACCTCTCCGTCCACCTCGGGGCTTTCCGCCCCGCTGCGGCAGATAAAGACTCCGTCCGAAAAATCATCCACCAGGACCTTTTCAACGCTCCCCACCCGCTTCCGGTTGAGCTCCAGGGAAATCTCCTGCTGAAGCTCCATGAGGCGGGACAGTCTTACCTGCTTGACGTCCTCGGGGACGTCGTCGGCGAGGTTCTCCGCGCCGAAAGTGCCTTCCTCCTCGGAATAGGTGAAGGCGCCGAGCCTTTCGAAACGGGCTTCCCTCACGAAGTCGAGAAGCTCTTCGAACTCGGTCTCTCCCTCGCCGGGGTGGCCGACTATCATGGTCGTACGGAGCACGACGCCGGGGACTTTTTCCCTCATCTTGCGCACAAGGCTCCTTGTCTGCTCCCCGTCGATGCCGCGGTGCATGGCCGAAAGGACCTTGTCGGAGATGTGCTGAAGCGGGATGTCGATGTAGCGGCAGATCTTGGGATTGACCGCCATCTCATCCAGCACATCCTCCGGAAATCCCTGCGGATATGAATAGTGGAGACGGATGCGGCTTATGCCTTCCACAGCCGAAAGCTTGCGGAGCAGGCGCGCCAGGGTCCGTTTCCCATAAAGGTCGAGGCCATAGAAGGTCGTGTCCTGCGCTATTACGACGAGTTCCTTCACCCCCTGGGCTGCGAGCGACTCCGCTTCCGCGACGAGAGCCTCCTCCGGGACGGACTTGTGGGGCCCGCGGATGAGAGGGATGGCGCAGTAGGAGCAGCGCCTGTCGCAGCCTTCCGAAATCTTGAGGAAGGCATAGGGGTGGACTCCGTCATAGATAACCCTCTTGAAGGCGTCTTCCGGACGATATCTGCATCCGAGAGCCTTCACAAGGGGCTCGAGATCCCTAGCGCCGAACCACCCGTCCACTTCGGGGATGAGCTCCGGCAGCTCGGAGGAGTATCTCTCCGAAAGGCAGCCGAAGACTATGATACGCCCCGCGCTCCCCTCCTCGACTGCTTCGAGGATGGTGTCTATCGACTGCTGCTTGGCGTCGCCGATAAAACCGCAGGTGTTGATCAGCAGGACATCCACGGGCCCTTCGTTCTCAGCGGGCAGGATCTCGTAGGAATCCTTCAGCTGGTAGAGAAGGTGGGCGGTGTCGACGGTGTTTTTCGAGCAGCCGAGGGTTATGACCTTCAGGGTCTGCACGCTACTTCTCGGGCTCTTCAGCGGGTTCCTCGCCCTCCTCGACAAAGTCGAAGGATGCGCCGGAAAGAATCTCGTTGTACCAGTCGACGACTTTCTTCATGTGCGAGACATAGAAACGTGAGCCGTCGTAGTCGGGAATGGCCTTGTCGAAAAGGGCCTTGATCTCCGCGGCGGGAGCCTTGGAGTCGGGAGCGTTCTTGTCGCCGAGGACTTCCTTCATCTTGAGGAATACTTCCTTGAGCTTGAGCTCACCGCTGTCGGTGTAGATGGAAATATCTGCAAGGGAGGTGATGCGGCTGTGGAAATCGAAGACTTTGCGGTCTCCGCCCTTGAGCGGCTCCACGATGGCGCCGCTGCGGGCCTGCGCCAGGAAACGGAAAAGTCCGTGCTCTCCCGACACTGAAAGGATTTTACTAAGATCTGTTTTCATATCTGACATTTGTGTAGAACTACAAATTTAAACTTTTTTAGTGCAAAAGCGAAACTCCGGGCCGTAAAGATGGCCGAAAAGCGACAAAGCGCGGCTCCTTAGCTCATCGAGAGTGCCGTCATTGACGATAGTCCCGTCGATTTTCTCCGGGTCGAAACTCTGCGCTGATATCCGCCTGAGGGCATCTTCACGGGATATCCCTCCCCTTGCCAGGACCCTCTCAAGGCGCATTTCGACAGGGGCGTCGACCAGGACGGCCGAATCATAAGAGCCGTCAAAAAGAGGCTTTGAAAGAATGGTCGCTGACTCAATCACTGCAAGCGGAGAATCGAGGGAGGCCTTCCATGCGTTCACCTTTTCAAGAACGACGGGAAGCACCTCATCCTCAACGATAGCCAATGCTTCAGAAGAGGCGAAGACAAGTTCGGCAAGGGCCTTACTGTCGAAAGAGCCGTCGGGAAGACACAGACTGAGCCCCAGACGCTCCTCAAGACGGGAGACAAGGGCCGGATCTTCATCATACACGGCCTTTGCCGCGGCATCGCAGTCGAAGACAGGGATGCCCTCTGAATAAAGAAAAGCGGCAACGGCCGATTTGCCGCTGCCGATGCCGCCTGTAAGTGCTACCGTCGTCATTTTCCCACTTCTATGCAATCAAAGACTTCCGGGGATATCCTGTAATCGATGACGCCGGTCGAAATCCCTGCCACCTTCGGGACGCATCGGCCCGTGACGGATTTCTCGAAATCGTCGAAATCCACGAAGACCGACACCCTTTCGGACGGATCGCCCTTCAGGGGGAAGGCACACCGGAGGACTATCTGCGCCACCGGCGGACGGATGTCGAACGTCCGCTCGGAAGGGGCGGACCGCATGCTCACAGGCACCGTGGAGACTATCTCGACAAAGCGGGACACCGCTATCGAATAGGCCACGTCGTCGTCCGACAGGCGCACGCCGTCGGGACGGGAAAGCTTCACTGTCCCGTGGACGTCGTGACGGACATTCTGGAGCGACAGCGGCATGGTGCGGATGCCGTCGATGGGGTCGATGACGGATTTTTCACCGTAGATGATCACTGAGTCAGGGACGGTCCTCACCGGAGAGGACGCCATGAACTGCTCCTTGTAAGAGATGTCGCTGACAAGGATGACAGGGACCTTGCGGTGGTTTTCCTTCGGGAAACGGAAGCGGAGGGTGTCGCTGAGGAAGGTCTCGAGCACCGCCCCGTCGCCGAAAATGGCGCGGACGTAGTTGCTCCTGGCGGCACCGATGAGGATGAAGTCATCGCCGGTGGCATGACGCAGATCCTGGGGATCCACCTTGACGCGTACCGGCTTGCGGCGCTCCCTGCCCGAGGCAAGGACCAGGTTGAGACCTGTGGTCCTGACGCGGGCCACTGCGACGCTCTGGATCGTGGACACCCCTGCCCTGCCCTCGATCTTCGACTCCGCCTCGACCGGCACGGTCATGACTCCGGAATAGGTCCCGGAGAGGCTGTGGATGAGCCAGATGGAGAAAGAGAGGGCCAGCGCCAGAAGGAGCACGATCCAGTCTTTCCCCCCGAGGTGGAGGGAAAGAAGGAGTTTCTCGAAGAATTTCTTAAGCACAGTCTACTGCTGCTGGGCAGTCTGGGACTCGGAATAGTCCTTGACCAGGCCGTTCTTGTCGACTTTGATCTTGACGTCCTTGTCGACACGGATGATGACGGTCTTCTCGCTGACCTCGACGATCTCACCGTAGATGCCGCCGACAGTGACGACCTTGTCGCCCTTGGAAAGGGAGTTGCGGAATTCCTGGAGCTCCTTCTGCTGCTTCCTCTGCGGGCGGATCATAAAGACATACATCACCACGAAAATGAGGATGAGCATCGCCCACATGGACCAGCTTCCGCTCAGTGCGCCCTGAGGGGCCGCGGCAGCATCCTGGAGAAGAAAAAAGAGTGCTTTCATAAATCAGAGTGTTATTTTAATCCTATTTGACTTTTGACTATCCTCCCCTCTTCCGTGAGCTTTGCGATCAGGGAGTCGAGAAGCCCGTTGACGAACGAACTGCTCTTGGGGGTGGAGTAATATTTCGAGATATCGACGTATTCGTTGATGGTCACCTTCACGGGGATGTCGGGGAAAAGCTCCGCCTCGGCGAGGCCGAGGGCGATAAGGACGAGGTCCGTGTTGAAAAGGCGGTCCTTCTCCCAGCCCTTTGCCGAGTCGAACACCATCTGGAAATAGCGCTCCCTCCCGGCGAAGGCGCCTTCGAGGAGCCTGCGGGAGAAGTCGGCGTCGCTGTCGGCTTCCTTGCCGGCCTGGATGAGCTCGTCGCTGTGATAGAGGGGCGGGAGATTCCAGCGGCCGGTCTTAGCAATCGCCGAAAGGGACTTGATGCAGGCGCTCAGTGCGAATCCGAGGTCGTCGACCCAGAGGATGGAAAGCTCCTCGAGGATAGCGGCGAGGGAGGCGCTGTCTTCGAACTCCTGCTCGAAAATCTTCTTGAAAAGGGCCGCGTCGCCCTGGAGCGAACGCTCCGGCGAGGCCATATAGTCGGCGAAATACTTCCTGGAACGGATGGATTCGGAGACTTCGCGGATGAACACATCGTACTGCTCCCAGGAAAGCTTCTTGCGCTGGATGATCTTGGTGAAATCGGGATCGTTGCCGAGAAGGGCGGCGAGGGCATTGGTGGCGAATTTGTCGTTGGGCGACAAGTCTTCCTCGGTCGGATTGAACTTGCGGCGCCCTGCTTCAAGACGTTTTGCCTCTGCATCCGTAAGTGCCGTAATTATCGAAAGCATAAACAGATACAGGTCTCTGACGGCCTCGCAGGATGCCACGAAACTGGCTTCCACCCCCTTCAGCGTCATACTCCTGTCCTCGACGGAGGCGTACAGGACCTTGAACGCCTTGATTCTCAACATTCGTCTTGTCAGCATATTTCAAACAAATTTTTGGCAAATATAGTTTAATTGCGGGAATTTTAACTACATTTGTAGACGAACATCAATAAAAACCTACTATGTACAGGGAAGATTACGACGGCACACGCGGCCGTGACCGGAATTCCGAGGATGTTTTCTCGAAACCGGTGAGGGCTGGCAAGCGGACCTACTTCTTCGACGTCAAAGAGACGAAGGGAGGCAAGGACCACTACCTGACGATCACCGAAAGCAAGCGCCGTATCGAAGGCAACGGCACCTTCTCATACGACAAGCACAAAATTTTCCTCTACAAGGAAGACTTCGACAAGTTCTGCGAAGGTCTCGAGGAAGTCATCGCCTACATCCGCGAGAAGTTCCCCAACGATGAGCCTTTCATCAGGGAGACTCCCGCCGAAAATCCGGAAGAATTCTAGCACCATGCCCACTCTCATTGAACAGATCGACAACGCTGCAGCAGCTCTCCGTGAGCGCCTCGGCGGAAGAAAACCCGTAGTCGGAATTGTCCTTGGAAGCGGTCTCGGAAAAATGGTTGACCGCATAACCGACCAAATTTCAATACCTTACCGCGAACTGCCCGGATTCCCCGTCTCGACGGCCATCGGCCACAAAGGCAACTTCATAGTCGGCAATCTCGGCGGCAAATGTGTCATCGCGATGCAGGGCCGCATCCACTATTACGAAGGCTATCCGATGAGCCTGGTCACCCTCCCGATCAGGGTTATGATCAGGGTCGGGATCAAGTATCTTTTCGTATCCAACGCCGCCGGCGGCATCAACTACGATTTCCGCCTGGGCGACCTCATGATAATCAAAGACCACATAACACTCCAGCCCAACCCCCTGATCGGCCCCAACATCGACGAGCTCGGCCCCCGTTTCCCGGACATGACCCGTCCTTATGACCTCAAGATCATTGCGATGGCCAAAAAGATCGCTGCAGAGATGGGCATCTCTCTGCGCGAAGGCGTCTATTTAGGAGACACCGGTCCCAGCTACGAGACCCCTGCCGAATACATCTTCTACCGCCACATCGGCGGCGATGCGGTCGGCATGTCGACCATCCCTGAAGTCATTGTGGCCCGCCACGCAGGCATAGCCGTCTTCGGCATGTCCATCATCACCAACGAAGCCCACGACGACTACGCCGAGGACTACGTCAACGACGGCGAAGCTGTGGTTGAAGCCGCCAACGCCGGCGCCGACAAGATGTCACGACTCTTCGAAAAAATAATAACACAACTATGACCACTATAGAGAGAATCAATTCCGCCGCGGAGGCCCTGAAAAGCCGTCTCGGCGGCTTCGAGCCGGAAATCGGCATCGTACTTGGCAGCGGCCTCGGCAAGCTCGCCGACCGCATAACCTCCCCCATCTCAATCCCCTATTCCGACATTCCGGGATTCCCCGTCTCGACCGCGATCGGCCACGACGGACGCTTCATAGCCGGCATGCTCGGCGGCAAGAAAGTCCTCGCGATGAAGGGCAGGATCCACTTCTATGAGGGCTATACCATGGAATTCGTCGTCCTCCCCATCAGGGTGATGAAAGTCATCGGCATCAAGTACCTTTTCGTCTCCAACGCCGCCGGCGGCTGCAATGTCAATTTCAACATCGGCGACCTCATGATCATCCGCGATCATATCAACCTCCTCCCCAACCCCCTCATCGGTCCCAACCTCGAGGAGTTCGGTCCGCGTTTCCCCGACATGACCCGTCCCTATGACCTCAAGCTCATAGCGCTCGCTGAAAAGGTCGCGGAAGAAAAGGGCCTGAAGCTCAGAAAGGGCGTCTACCTCGCCTGCACCGGCCCGACCTATGAGACGCCGGCTGAATACCGCTTCTTCCGCTCCATCGGAGCCGACGCGGTGGGCATGTCCACTACTCCTGAAGTCATCGTGGCACGCCACAGCTCGATCCCCGTTTTCGGCATGTCGGTCATCACCGACGTCGCCCCCGACGAGGACGACTATGTGACCGACGGCGAAGCGATTGGCGCTGCAGCCGACGCGGCCGCAGACAA
>JAGCDT010000026.1 GCA_017651045.1 Bacteroidales bacterium
AGCCGCTGCCGCACCGAGTCGGTCCAGTCCGTATGTTTGTTCTTATCCATTTTTCCTTAAGTATTCCTTGATCCTGTCTGCCAGAAGAGCGCGTGCCCTGAAATATTGTGAAGAGGAGGATTTTTCCTTGATTCCGAGCATTTTCCCAATCTCCCTGTGGGAGTATCCGTCGATGGCGAAAAGGTTGAAAACGGCCCTGTAACCGTCCGGGAGGCTTTCGACCATCGCAGAGAGGATGTCCTCCGGTATCAGGTCGACCGCGGCCCCGTCCAACATGCTTTCAGAGGGGGTGCGCGCATCCTCCAGGCTGACTGTCCCGGCGCGGTTGCGCTCCCTGAGCCAGTCGACGCACCGGTTGACCACTATCTGCCGTATCCAAGCGAACAGCGACCCTTCGCCCCGGTATCTGAAAGATCCTATGGATGAAAAGACCTTTATGAAAGAGTCCTGAAGGACGTCCTCGGCAGAATCGCGCGAGCCTGTGTATCGCGTGCCGAGGGCGAGAAGCCTGCCTGCGTAACAGTCGTACAACTCCCTGCAGGCCTGCCTCTCGCCACGTGCACATCTCTCCGCAAGCTGGCGCTCTTCCATCAACTGACTTTCTGCCCGATAAACAATACTGCGCCGGTGCTGTTCTCCTGGATCACAAAGAGGAACGGGCGGTCTGCCGTGAAATCGATGGTCTTTGGAGGATCCATCGGAGCATTCTTGTCCATCGCTACGACGGTGACGGCCGCAGCCTCGGTCCCGCTTTCATTGACGTCGATGAAAGTCTTCTGCTTTACGAAAGAGATGAACAGATCGTCGTGACTCATCTTTGAGAAGTCAGCCTTGCCTCCGTCGAAAGCGTCTTCCATCCCAAGTGCGATAAGGATATCGTTGAGGTCGGCCTTGTATTCGAAGGTGAACTTGGGCATTATGACGTTTACGAGATTGGTCGTAGCCTTGCCTCTCAGCTTGTCCAGCGTCTTGGCGTCGAAACGTTTGACGGCCTTGGCGAAATCTTCCTTCTCTTTCGGCAGGATGACCTTCATGCTGAATGCGCCGTTGCCGTAGGGAAGCTCCACCATCCTGAATCCATCATACTCCGCGTAAGGCAGTTCCGACTGCTGGTACATCATGTCCACGCTCTTGACTGTGCCGGAAATAGTCCTGAAGTCGCCAGGGAAGATGTCCGACTGGAATGCGTTCTTCCACGTCCCCTTGAAATACAGCGCGTTCATGAGCGCCATCACCATATTTGGATTGGGGCCGTCAAGGATGCTCGGAATCTTGCCATGAGTCTTGTCCGAGCACCATTTGTTGACCTTGTCGATGGTCTCCTGGGATCCGAAATCGGCGGGAAAGACCTCGGATGCGTAGTATTTCTTGCATTCGTTTATGAAATCTTTCCTGGCATTGGCCCTTTCGCTGATCCAAAGGGAGTTGGCGATCTCGAAAGCCGTGTTCGGGTCGATGGTGAGCAGTGCCGCCACCATCTTTTTGAAATAGCCGTTGACTTCGTCCATGGTATAACCCTCGAAGCCGAGGGTACTGATCATTTGCGATGCGGTATTGCCGTTTGCGCCCGTAGCGGTCATCGAGAGGGCAAGGGATGCACTCAGAGGTGAAAACAGTACCTGGTCCTTCTCATAGAGCGCGTGGAAAACGTTGAAACCGAATTGGTTGGTGGCAGAATTGATACCCTCTTCGGCTTTTGTGAGGGGCTCGGAGAAACCGACGGTCTCAGGATTCTCCTTCCCGCACGATGCTGCGAATACTAATGCTGCGGCCATGGCTGCAAGAGTGAGGATAATACGGTTTTTCATGACTATATCATTTTACTTTTTGTCCTACGAAAATGACTGCTCCGCTGCTCTTCTCGCGGATGACGAAAAGGAACGGGCGGTCGGCGAAGAACTCCACCCTCTTCGGCTCTGGAGCCGGGCCGACGGAGGTGGCGACCATCCCGATGACGGTGACTGCCGCAGCCTCGGTGCCCTTCTCGTTCACGTCGATGAAGGTCTTCTGCCTTACCATCGAGATCATAAGCGATTTTTCGGCCATGGCCGAGAAGTCGGCGTCGACAGTGAACGGGACTTTCATACCGAGGGACTTCAGCACATCGACGAGGTCGGTGTCGTAACTGAAGGTGAACTTAGGGAGCTTGAGGTTCACAAGGGCATAGCCCATGCTGCCGTCCAAACTCTGGAGCGTAGCGGCATTGAACCTGGCCACCGCCTTCCCGAAATCCTCGTCCTTCCCGGGCAGGACCACGTCCATGCTGAAAGCGCCGTTGCCGTAGGGCAGACGTACCATCCGGAACCCGTCGTATTCGGAATAGGCGAGTTTCTCTTCGGCTTTCATCATATCGACCTTGGACTTGCTGCCGGAGATGGCGGTGAAGTCCTCCTTGTCAGTCTTGGATTTGAAGTCGAATGCCCATTTCCCTTTGAAATAAAGTGCGTTGATCAGGGCCATCACGAGGTTCTGGTCCGGGCCGTCCAGGATGCTCTTGATCTTTCCGTGGGTCTTGTCCGACACCCAGCCGTTGATCTTGCTGATGGTAGCCTGGGACTTGAAGTCGGCCGGGAAAACCTCGGATGAATAGTACTTTTCAGTCGCTTCCGTGAAAGACTTCCTGATCCCTATCTTCTCGTCCGCCCAGATGGAATTGGCCACTTCGAACGTGGTGGTCGGGTCCGCTTCGAGCAGGGCCTTTATCATCTTCTGGTAGTAGGCATTCATGTCGTCGATGCTCTGGCCCTTGAAACCAAGGGTGGTAAGCATCTCTTCCGCGGTCTGCCCTTTGGCGCCGTTGGCCGTCATCGACAGGGCGAGCGACAGGCTCAAGGGTGAGATGAGCATGTCGTCCCCGGTGTAGAGCTTCTGGTAAACGTCGAATCCGAACTGGTTCGAGGCCTGGCCAATCTGCTCCTCGGCCTTGGTCAGGGCAATGGGTTCGTACTCCTTGCTCTCGATATCGGGATCGTCGGGTCCCTGCTTTCCGCATGCGGCGAAAGAAATGACGGTCAAAAGCGCGACCGTAAGGAAAATGGCTGTCTTTTTCATTACCTTTTCAATCATAATTCTGCCACATAAACGTCTCTACTGCAAAAATACTGCATTTGGCGGCGGAAAACAAACAAAAAAAGACGGCCCGCGCAGGTGACGCGCTCATCAGGAACCGCGACGCACAGGCGGAAAACAAACAAAAAAAGACGGCCCGCGCAGGAGCCGTCTCTGAAAATGATTTGTGGAGCGAAGTGCCTTTCGGACTTTCTCTTTATTACAAAGCCTTGAAATGCTTGAGGTTCCACTTGCAGTTGTCACTGCTGAAGTTGAACTTGGCAAGCGAAGGGGTGCTGTCGGCCACGGAGACAAGGCAGAGAGCCTCGTCGCAACCGGGAACGGCCTTGGGCATGATGCGGTAGGTGCCGTCGGTGAGCTGGTCGATACGCCAGAGCTGGGCGTCGGTACCCTCGAACGGAGCGCTCTCGAGCTCGCAGTCGGCGGTGGCGGTAAGGGCCCTGTCGGTACCCTCGATGACGATTTTGAAGTAAGGACCTCCGAGATAGCCGCCGGCCTCGGGAACTGCCACAAGCGACCACTTCTGGTGAGGACGGTTCATATAGTCGCCGATGCGGATGGCGGTCTTGTCAGCCCAGCCGCCGACGACTTCCTCAAGCTTCTGGTTCTCGATCTGCACCATGGGCTCGTCGGCATTGCGGCCGAAGCCTCTCATACCGCCGGCTACGCGGACGAAGTCGACAGCCAGCTCAAGGGCGTAACCCCTGCGGACGGACTCGATCTCATAGGTACCTTCGGCAACGAGCTCGCCGACTTCCGGCCAGTCGTTCTTCCAAAGGAGGGGACGGATGGCGAGGGTGCTCCTGCCGCTCATGTCGAGGTCGGCCTCCCAGTGGAAGGATGCTTTCTCGACGCCTTCCTCAACGATGTAGCGTCCGAAGTGGCCGGCGCCGAAACGCCTCTCCTCGGGAGCCGCGACCATCTTGCCGCCGCCCTCGATCATGGTACGGCCGACATTGTCGATGAAGGGACCGTTAGGGTTCCTGGAGCGTCCGCAGACGATGTTGTAGGTGGAGTTGGCGCCGTCGCAGCAGGTGCCGTGGGTGCCGAGCAGGTAGTACCAGCCGTTGTTGTAGATCATCACGGTAGCCTCGCAGTCGATGGCCACGTCGATGGCTTCATTGCCCTCGAGGCGATGGCCGGTCTTGGGGTCGAGCTCGACCTGGCGGATGAATCCGAAATAGGTGCCGTACACGCAGAAGAGCCTGCCGGTGCTGGGATCGAGGAGAAAGCCCACATCGATGGCGTCGCAGTCCTCGTCGACGAGCGAAGCGGCCACTTCAACGGCCTCGGTGTATTCGAAATCGGGGGAATCGGGATCGAGAGTCTTGTTCCACATGGTGAGGATACGGCCAGCGTGGCCGCCGCCAAGGCCGCCGCCGGTGGCGCTGTAGCCGACCAGGTAACGGTCGCCGATCTTCACTGC
>JAGCDT010000027.1 GCA_017651045.1 Bacteroidales bacterium
ATGCCAATGTTCGCCTGGATGGCTGTTTCGCTTTTAAGAACGGAGGATAACATAGCCACCCCTAGCTCTGTGAAAACAAATTGGATATAACATCGCTTCCCATTTATAACCAAACTAAGTTCAATAGGAGCCATACCATCCTTGTTTTTCTTGCTCTCGCGACAGTAGAACGAGACATTTGCAGTGTTTCGAGTCATAATTTGCGACTACTTTTAAATTAAACATACCTGGTCGCATATATGGTCAACATTTTCTTCGATTTTCCGCCGTAAATGCCACCGCCGCTAAGCATCCGCCGCATTGTATCACCGCCGTAATGAGCTGATTACCAACAAAAAAGAGGAATTCCGAAATTGGAATTCCTCTTTTGCTTTAGTAGCGGGGGCAGGACTCGAACCTGCGACCTCCGGGTTATGAGCCCGACGAGCTACCGACTGCTCTACCCCGCGATGTGGAGTGCAAAGGTAAGGACTTTTTCTGAAAGTGCAAATTTTTTTGAAATTTCCTTTTGATTGTGCTTCGTTTTGGCCACTTCTATGTATATATTTGCAGATATGAAACCGTTCCTGAGACAGGTCGCCGAGCACTATTACCAGAAGGGCGACGTCGAACATACCTGCTTTGTCTTTCCTTCCCGAAGATCGATTCTCTTCTTCCGGAAGTACCTGTGCGAGATAATCGGGGCTTCCGGGGCCTCGAAGGCGATGTTCGCGCCAGAGATGATAACCGTCAACGAGTTCTTCTTCCGCTGCGGCGGTCTGGCAGAGACCGACAAGGTGAGGCTCATCATCGAGCTCTATGAGTCTTACAAGAAGCTTTTGCCTAATTGCGAGCCTCTGGATGAGTTTATCTTCTGGGGCGATGTGCTGCTGGGAGATTTCGACGATGTGGACAAGTATCTTGTCGGCGCCGAAGCCCTGTTTGCCAATGTGGCGGAGTTCAAGGCCATGTCGGACAGCTTTTCGTATCTGACCGAGACTCAGAAGGCGGCGCTGGACCGTTTCGTGGGCAATTTCAGGGAAGGGGAGAGCGCCGAGTACAAGACCAGGTTTCTCCGGATATGGAATATCCTGTATCCTCTATATAAAGACTTCCGCGAAAGGCTCGGTGGCAAGGGGATGGCCTATGAAGGGATGGTGTATCGCAGCCTTGCCGAGAGCAATGATCCGGTGGTCGACGTGATGGCCCGGGTGTTCCCGCGGGTGAAGCGCTTCGCTTTCGTGGGGCTCAACGTGCTTTCCGATTCGGAAAGGAAGGTCCTCGGCCGGATGAGGGATGCCGGGATAGCTTCCTTCTGCTGGGACTACAAGGGGCCGGAGGTGAAGGACAAGGCCAACCGCTCGTCTCTGTTTATGGACGACAACGTCTTCCGTTTTCCTCCCGAGTTCGAGACGGATCCGGAGGGGCTGCCGGAGACTCGCTACGAAGCCATCAGCGTCCCGTCCTCGACGGGGCAGGCGAAGCTTTTGCCCGAGCTGCTCAAGGGCTCGGAGGACAATCCGATAGGCACGGCCGTCATCCTTCCCGACGAGGGCCTTCTGGAGCCGGTGCTTTCGAGCGTCCCGCCTGAGTTTACGAGCGTCAATGTCACGATGGGCCGCCCGATGAGGGGGAGCGCGCTGTTCTCGCTGATGAGCGAGGTGGCGGCGGTGCAGCTGCGTCTTCGCTGCCGCGACGATCAGTGGTATTTCTACCACAGGCCGGTCCGCTCGATCTTCTCCAGCGGCATATTCCGCAAGGTGCTTTCTGAAGCGGAGGAAGAGGCCGTTGGAAGGATTATCCGTGCAGGCAAGTTCTATATCCCGGAGGCTGATTTCGGCGATGGAGAGCTGCTGAAGACGGTTTTCCGCCCCGTTGCCAGGGATTTGAAGCTTGGCTCGAAAGAGCAGGTGGCGGATTTGGCGGCGTATGTCCGTGATGTGGTCATAGCCATCGCAAGCAGGATGAGGGCCAAGGAAGGGATGATGCTGGAACTCGACTTTGCGAAGAGGTATCTCGATGCGGTTGCCCGCCTTTCGGCCGTAGGCCTGGAGGTTCTGCCCGCGACCTGGTTCCGCCTGCTTGACCGTATTCTGGCGGTCTCCAGCGTGCCGTTCAGCGGAGAGCCGCTCGAGGGGCTCCAGATAATGGGCCCTCTCGAGACGAGAGCCCTCGATTTCGACAAGGTGATAATCCTGTCGGCCAACGAAGGGATATTCCCGCGCAGCAGCGTCAGTTCGTCGTTTATCCCTCCGGAGCTCCGCAAGGGATTCTCCCTCCCGACCTACGAGATGCAGGATTCCGTGTGGGCCTACTATTTCTACAGGCTTGTCCAGCGGGCGTCTTCGGTCATAATGGTGACCGACAACCGCACCGAAGGTCTCAAGACCGGTGAGGAAAGCCGCTACATCAAGCAGCTCGAGTACCATTTCGGCGTCCCGCTTGAGCGCAAGACGGCTGTCTCGGGGATCGCCCCGACAGAGATTCCGAAGGAGATCGCCAAGACTCAGGAGGACGTCGAGGCCCTGAAGGCCGGCCGCCTTTCCGCGTCCGCGCTCAAAAACTACCTCGAATGCCAGGCGCGCTTCTATTACTCCAGCGTCAAGCGCCTCAAGGATGAGGCGGAGGTGGCCGAAAGCATCGATTCACGGCTGCTCGGCAATGTTTTTCATGGCGTCCTCCAGCAGATCTACGGCCCTCCCGGAGCGAGCGTGACCCTCGACAGTCTCAAACGCGCCGCCAAAGAAAAGGCCTGGCTGCTTGAGCGTATTGACGAGCTTATCCGTAAGGAGCTCAAGTCAGTGGAGGTGTCGGGGCGCGATCTTGTGACGAGGGAAGTCATCCTGAAATATGTTCTCGACGTGCTCAAAGCCGACTGCGACTACATGGCCCGCGAGCAGGTCTCTTCCATGAAGATACTCGGCCTCGAGAAAAAGGTGGAGGGTGAGATTGACGGATTCCGCTTCGTGGGCTACATAGACAGGCTGGATTCTGTCAAGGATGGGGTCGTGCGAGTTGTCGACTATAAGACCGGCAAGGTGAGCGATGATGAAAGGAAGGTCGATGACAGCAATGCGGAAAATGTCGTCAAAAAGCTTAAGAAGCCGGGCAACGACAAGCGACCGGAGATAGCCCTCCAGATGTATCTGTACGACGTTCTTCTGGACAGGAGCATCAATCGCGATTATATCGTCAACTCGGTCTATTCCGTTTCCCATCTGCCTAAGGACGGCGTCGTAAACTATCCGGTCTCTCCGGTTTTCTCTGCCCAGATGGAGAAGTTCATGTCCGAGCTTCTGGCGGAAATCGCCGACACTTCCGTCCCGTTCAAAAGGACAGACGATGACAGCGCCTGTTCCTGGTGTGACTTTAAAATGCTCTGTGGGAAATGATTACGATAATGAAAGCCTCCGCGGGGTCGGGTAAGACCTACAACCTTGCCAAGACCTACATCCGTCTTCTCCTGCAGAACCCGGATCCCACGGCCTACCGCCACATCCTCGCCGTCACCTTTACCAACAAGGCGACCGACGAGATGAAGCGCCGCATCCTCAAGGAGCTCCATGTCCTTGCTACTGAGCCCGAAAAGTCGCACTATTTCAAGCATTTCGTGCCTTCTGTCTGTCCCGATGTGGAGACGCTCAAGAAGATCTCCGCCGACAGGCTCAGGCGCATCCTTCACGACTACGGCGCCTTCGCCGTCAGCACCATCGACAGCTTCTTCCAGCGAGCCCTCAAGGCTTTCTCCCGTGAGATTGGGCAGTTCGCATCCTATCAGGTGGAGATCGACAGGGATTCCCTCGTGACGGAGAGCGTGGACCGTCTTCTCGACGGCCTGACTTCGGAGGACAAGGAGACTCTTTCCTGGCTCACGGACGGGTCGATGGACTCTCTTGCAATGGGCGAGAGGTTCAAGATCAGCTCTCTCCTTTCGGATATAGCTCCGAGCCTCGCCTCCGACCGTTTCCGCGAGGCGCTGGAGAGCAGCGGCCTCGATGCGGAGGAGATATTCTCAAAGGACAGGCTTCGTGATCTCAGAAAGTTCTGCGACAG
>JAGCDT010000028.1 GCA_017651045.1 Bacteroidales bacterium
CGCCGGCAGCTCTGTCTGCGCGATCCAGGGCGGCAAGTGTATCGACACCTCCATGGGCTTCACCCCTCTTGAGGGCATGATCATGGGGACCCGCGTCGGCAACATCGACGCCAACGCCGTCCTCTTCCTCCAGAAGAAACTCGGCGTCAGTCCCGACGAGATGTCCGAGATTCTCAACCGCAAGAGCGGCTTCCTCGGCCTCACCGGCAAGACCTCCGACTGCCGTGAGATGGATGTTCTCGCCAACGGAGGCGACCCCAAGGCCAAGCTCGCATTCAAGAAGCTCAACTACGACGTTATCAAGCTTATAGGCCAGTACGTCGCTGCGATGAACGGTGTGGATCTCATCATCTTCACAGGCGGCATCGGCGAGCACAACAGCCGCTTCCGCCGCCGTGTCCTCGAGAACTTCTCCTACCTCGGCCTCAAGGTCGACTACGAGGCCAACCAGGCCTCCGGAGAGGACGCCATCATCACGACTCCCGACTCCAAAGTCAAGGCCGCCCTCATCTGCACCGATGAGGAGCTCGTCATCGCGCGCGACACGATGCGCCTTGTACTGGCAGCGTCAGAATAGATTTTTCTTCGGGAGAAACTTCCCGTAATCACGTCGAAGTGTGGATAAAAGGGGCTGCGTCTCGCGTGCGAGGCGGGTCCCTTTCCATGTACTGGTGTTGGTAAGAAGGATCCAGCATTCCCCGTCGGGGTAGAGCTTGACAAGAGCGTTGGTCCCGGCGAAGGAACCGGTACGGGTGAGCTCTCCTTCAGGGGAGGAGAGCAGCCATCCCAGGGCGAATGTGTCTTCATCGATGTAGCGCCCCATCTGCATTATCGTAAACGGCATCAGGATGTCAGGCTGGCCGAAAATCGCGTCGATCGACGAGATTAGCAGTGCGAGCTCGACAGCCGATCCGGCCCATGCTCCGGCGCCGGAAGAGCCGGTGACGTCATTCCCACCGTAGCAGCGGGGGACCATCTGCCCGCTTCCGTTGAAATCCGATATGAGGTTGCTGTCGTCGGGCGGGTAGTATTTGACTTCTCCTTCGGCTCTGTCGGAAAGGTAGTTGCCGGCAATGTGGAAGCCGTGGCAGCCGGCCTTTGCGAAGACTTTCTCCTGAATGAAATCTTCATAGGACATGCCGGAGGCTTTCTCGATGATGGCGGAGAGAAGGAGGTAGCCGAAATTGGAATATTCCGACACCGTGCCCGGCTCCGCATCAAGGGGGAGCGTCAGCTGGCAGCGTATCATCTGGTCCATCGTCGGAGGCTTGCTGAGGCCGAACTGCCTCATCACGTTTCTCGTCGAGAACATCGGGTCGCCATATTTGGTGGTGAATCCGGCCTGGTGGCGCAGCAGGTGCTCAACGGTGATCGCGTAGTAGTTGTCGTCGGTGATGAGGTCGTCATAGGCGTCCAGCACGCCGAAAGGCCCGAAAACCGGGCTCTGGAGATTGAGTTTGCCCTCCTCCTGAAGGACCATTATCCCGATGGCCGTAATGAGCTTGGAGACGGATGCAAGGCGCATGGTGTGGCCCGGCCTCATCCTTTCCCTGCTCTCCTTGTCGGCCCAGCCGTAGCCCTTGGCGTAGACGAGGGAGTCGTTCCTGGTGACGGCAAGGGAAGCGCCGCGTATGTTCCACTGACGAAGGAAACTGTCGATCCTCTCGTCGAGAGGCTTGAGCTCTTCGACGAAGGAGTCGGAGTTCTCGAGAGTCTCGTTGAGGTACTTGTCAACCGGCCCCTGGGCGTATGAAAACACCCCGGTAAGCACTGCCGTCAATATGAGCAGGAGCCTTTTCAAAGGGTGCCGCCGATAAGGGACGGGTCGTCACCGTCTTTGACCCTGTCGATCTTACGCATAAGGACAATCGCGAATGCGCCCGTGGTGATGGTGGAAATAAGGTCGGAGGCGGGGAAACTCCACCAGACACCGTCCACTCCACCGAGAAGTTCCGGCAGGAAATACACGAAGGGTATCAGGAAAAGAAGCTGACGCGTAAGCGAAAGGAAAATCGATTTGCGCACCATCCCGAGGCTCTGGAAAAGATTGGTCGTGACTATCTGGAAGCCTACGACGGGGAACATGAGATTGGCTATCCTGAGCCCATGGGCGGCCATTATTTCAAGGTCCGGATCGTCCGTGAATATAGACACCACCTGCATGGGAAGGAACACCGAGACGATGAATCCAAGCGTCAGGGCTATAGTCGCGCAGAGCGCGGTCAGCTTATAGACGTCGCGGACTCTGGAATAGAGCCGCGCCCCGTAGTTGTAGCCGGCAATAGGCTGCATGCCCTGGTTGAATCCCATCGCTATCATTATGAACACGAATGAGACGCGATGGAGAATGCCGAAAGCTGCGATGGCGAGGTCGCCTCCGTAGGTGCCCATCTGGCGGTTGATGAAAAGGACGACCAGGCAGCTCGCGAGGTTCATGAGGAAAGGCCCCAGGCCGATGGCGAGGGAATCCTTTGCGATCGGCCAGTCGATTGCGAGGATGTTGCCGCGGAAATGGACCACGTTCTTCTTGTCGCTGAAATACCAGAGGCTGAAGCTCAGGGCCATTGCCTGGCAGAGTATGGTGGCGATTGCCGCACCCTTGATCCCAAGGCCGAACACGCTGATGAATATGGGGTCGAGCACCGCATTGGCCGTGACCGTGAAGACGGTCAGGTACATGGCTGTCTTGGGGTTGCCGGAAGCGCGTATGACGCTGTTGAGGCCGAAATAGAGGTGGGTGATGACATTTCCGGCCGCTATGATCAGCATGTAGTCGTGGGCGAAGGGGAGGGAATTGTCGCTCGCGCCGAAAAAGCGGAGGATGGGGTTGAGCCAGATGATTGAGACGGCGGTGAAGATGAGTCCTATTATGACATTGAGGGTGAACTCATTGGACAGGACGCGGCTGGCCTTTTCGTACTCCCTCCGACCCAGGAGAACGGAGATCATCGTGGATGCGCCGACCCCGACGAGGGTGCCGAGGGCGGCGGATATGTTCATGATCGGGAAGGTCACCGAAAGACCGGAAAGGGCAAGTGCGCCGACCCCCGGGATATGGCCGATGAAGATGCTGTCGACCATATTGTACAGCGAAGAAGCCGTCATCGCGATGATGGCGGGAATGGCGTACTGCTCAAGCAGGGAGCTGATCTTCTTCGATCCGAGTTCGGTCGGGGCGGCGTTCTTTCCCATCCTAAGGTGCTTCAACTACCTGGATGTCGAAAATAAGCGGAGCGAACGGCGGGATGGCGCCTCCTGTGCCGGTGTAGTTGTAGCCGAGCAGGGAATAGAAGGCGGTCCTGGCCTTTTCGTAAGGGTGAAGCTTCGCCAGGGCTCCGGAGAAGCCGGTGATGGTAGTGGAGCCGTTGAGGGTGATTTCGGTGTATTTCTCATACAGGATCACCGGAAGCGGAGCGTAGGTTTTGGAAGCGGAATAGAGCCCGTAGACTTTTGCCGTGTCGGCTTCTGTGGTGTCGAACACGTTGCCGTTGAGAAGCCTGCCGGTGTAGTTGACGTAGATCGTGGTGTCTGTGGGCATCTTATAGTTGGCAGGATCGGCCGGCATGGTGTAGGAGGTCTTTCCCGAAGGGTTGCCGAATCCGAGGCTTTCGAAATAGAATCCTCTGCGGAGTTCGTTATCGTTGTCGTAGTAGGTGGAGTCGCGGTAGGCTTCCGCGAAATTCTTCTTGACATAGACCTCGAGAGAGTCGATCTCGGTCTGGAAGGCGTCGGCGCTTATTTCAAGAAGCTCGAACTCGTAGATATGGCTCGAAGCGGAGCTCTCGGCTTTCTCTACATATTTTTCCTTGGTGGCCTGGCGTTCGGAAGTCATGAGCCATCCGGGGATGGCGACTTTCCTCTTGCCTCCTATCTTCATCCCGCTGAGAGCCTCGGCGACGCCGGCGTAGCAGCCGTAGGTGCCTTCGGTAATGTACCAGATGGTGGGGCCGTAATAGTAGCCGTTGATAAAGAGACCTGTGCGGCGGGCGGTGTTTTCATCGCTTGTGGCTTCGACAATGCCTTCGAGGTCGGTGATGGTGTAGTTGACCTTGACAAAGCGGAATGCGGGCACCCAGGTGTCGCCGTCGCCGACAGTCTCTTCTCCAAGGAGCATAACGCCCTTGTCGCCGATGGGAGTGGCCGTGAGACCGGTCTTCCCGTCCTCTCCGTAATAGTACTCGATCCAGGAGTCAAAGAGCTTTACGATGAGCTCCTTATCGTTGCGGCCGGACTCTTTGGCGCATCCGCCCATTGCGAGGATGGCTAATATCGTGAGCGCTTTTGCACAATTCTTCATATTGTCAATTCGTTATGCTTTCAACTTTGATGTGATAGACGAGCGCCGATTTGGCGGGGATGATCCCAGCAATTTTTTTGCCATAGGCGTACTTCCCGGAGAAAAGAATCAAGCATTCTTCGCCGGAACGGACGCCCAGAAGGCCGTTTTCGAGCCCTACGAGCAGGGGATCGGTGCCAAGTTCGATTGTCTCTATTTCAAATATGGATTCATCGTCGACGCTCCAGGAGGAGGCTTCTGCGATGACTCTGTCATTGGTCGTGAACAGGTTTGCTGCGGACACGCTGGTGCCGCTCAGGAAGTAGCCCGCATAGTAGAAGGAGACGACACCGCCTTTTTCAAGGGTCTCTTCCGAGGTTCCTTCGGTGACGGTCAGGCGCACTGAACCGCCGTTGTAGGTCGGAGTCCATTCCTTGTGGGCTTCGACGAACTTGGCGATGGTGTTCTCCTGGTTGTCGTAGGCCTGCTGGACCGACTGCTGGACGCATCCGGCCGCAAGGCATGCAAAGACTATGAGAAGGCTCTTTCTCATTTCAGACACTCTTTTGTCGCTTTTTCAACATATGCTCCGGCATCGCTCTTCGAGGGGATGTCTTCCGGAATGAGAAGACGGCCTCCGGAGGCGTTTTCGTGGCCGCCTCCATGGAAGAACCGGCTTGCTATCTCCCTCGCCGAGGTCCCTTTCCTGGAGCGGACGGACACTCTGAAGCGGTCGTCTTCTTCGGTGAGGAAAAGGCTGAGACGGATGTCCTTCGAGGTGAGCGGGATATTGACGAACCCCTCGGTCTCGCCGTCGCGGAAATCGAAGCGCTCCTTGATCTCTTGGGTGAGTATCATCCAGGCGGCGCCTTCTGGAGTCGTCTGGAGGCAATTGTCGAGCATGTGGCCGAGAAGGCGGATGCGGTTGATGCGGTAGCTGTTGAACACGCTTTCCACTATCTCGTCCCTGTCGACTCCTGCTTCCAGAAGGGCGGATGCCATGCGGAGGGTCGAGGGGAATACGGAATTCGCGAAGTTGTTGGAATCCGTCGTCATCCCGCACATGAGGGCGTAGGCGCATGTCGGAGGGAGTTTTTTCGCATCGCCGACAATCTCCATCAAAATCTGGAATATCAGCTCGCAGGCGGAGGAGACTTCGGCTTTGGAAAACACCAGGTCGAACGCCTCGACCTCCGGGCCCAGGTGATGGTCGATGAGCACTTTGGGGGCCTTGGCGCTGCGCAGCGCGTCCTCTTCACCGCTGACCCTGTCGAGCCGGTTGAGGTCGAGGACGAAGATGGCATCGGCCTCGCCGATGGCCTTTACGGCCGCCTCCGGATCTTCTCCGTGGATCAGGAGCTTCTCCTTCGGGATCCGCTTCGTGATAAAGTCCAGCGGCGCTCCGGGCGCATTGGGCAGCACGACCGTCACGTCCTTCCCGCGGACCTCCGACAGGAAGCTCGCCACCGCCGCACACGACCCCACGGCATCCCCGTCGGGATTCATATGCGACAGCACCGCAATCCTTCCGGCGGAGTCTATGATCTCTTCCAGTTTGGAAAGCTTGTCCTTTGGTATTCCGAACGCTTCGTTCATATCCTACAAAAATACATAAATTGATGAAAAAATAAAAAATTACTTACCTCGTTTTTGTAACATGCCACCCTCGGCTTACAGGGATTTGTTTTTTTACAAAAGTGTTGTTAAATTTGTCCGGATTAGTGTGAAATAATTAAACAATAACCATAATGAACAACAAAATCGTCAAGATTATCGTTGAAATCCTGCTTGCACTTGCAGCCGTCGCTCTCGTTTGGCTTATCTACGCCAGCATAATGGAGCCCGTCAATTTCAACAAGGAGAAAGCCGCCAGGGAAGAAGTCGCTATCCAGCGCCTCAAGGACATCCGTACGATCGAGGTCGCCTACAAGGCTGTGACCAACCACTTCACTGCCGATCCCGATTCACTCGTCCTCTTCTACAACACCGGCAAGATGGAGGTTGTCATGCAGATCGGTTCCCAGGACGACTCCCTCGCAATGGCCAACACCGCGGCAATCCGCAAGAAAAACCGCAAGATCACCAACGAGCAGCTCCTCGAGCTCTATCATCAGGGCCAGCCGCTCGTGTTCTCGATCTCGACCCCTCTTGCAGTCAAGGACACCCTTTTCGCCAGCCGCGAGAACTTCGTCATCGACTCCATCATCTACATCCCCTTCTCGGGTGGCAAGAAAGTCGAGATGGACGCCATCGTCAAGATGGTTTCCGGTGTCCAGGTCCCTCTGTTCGAGGCACGCATGCCGTATGACGATCTCCTGAAAGGTCTTGACCGTCAGCTCATTGTCAACCTCAAGGCCGACAGGGAGAACCAGAACAAGTACGAAGGCCTTCAGGTCGGTAGCGTCTCCGCTCCGAACAACAACGCCGGCAACTGGGAGTAGTCCCCATGCCGACTCCGATTTCAGAAAAGATATCCATTCAAGTCTCATTGAGTGGATATTCTTTTACTCTCCGCCCGTCGGGGAGGCGCTCTCCGTGGCTTTCGCCCGAGAGTATCTTCTCTTCCGAAGAGCTCAACCGCTCCTATGACTCGGTGGAGATATCCCTTCTGACGCCGAAGTGTACGCTCGTTCCCCTCAATTTCTTCGACCCGGAGAAAGGCCGGAGCGCCCTTGCCGAGGTGTCCGAGCTCGGCGCTGAAGATAAAGTCAGCTATGTGGAGATCCCCTCGGTCGGAGCCGCGCTAGTCTATTCGCTGTCGATAGGGGAGACCCTTTCCGGAGTCATATCCCGGATGGTCCTTCTCAAGGACGGCACTCAGGCCCCGGTGCTTCCGGAGCTCTACTACCTTATCCTCGCCATCGAGGAGCGCAAGGAGTACAACCGCATCCTGGCATCCTTCCGCGACGGCCATCTTTTCCTGGTCATAGCCCAGGGAAGGACGCTGCGTCTTGCCAATGTCTTCGATGCCCCCGACTTCACCACTGCTGAGTATTTCATATTCCTTTCCATGAAATCCCTCCAGCTCAACCCCGAAGTCTCCACCATATCCTTCCGCACCCCTGTCACAGCCGAGGAGGAAATCTCCCTCTGCCGCTATTTCAAAGCAGTTGAAATGATATAAACCAAATATTTATGTACGACAAAGAAAGAGGGCTCTATATAGCCCACTGCGAAAACGGGCCGATCTCCATATTGGGGAAAATGGCCAACCGCCACGGACTCGTCGCCGGTGCGACAGGTACCGGTAAGACCGTCACCCTTCAGGTCCTTGCAGAGAGCTTCTGCCAGGTCGGAGTACCCTGCTTCATGGCCGATATGAAAGGCGACCTCTCCGGCATAAGCCAGCCAGGCCGCCTGTCGGGTTTCATTGAGAAGAGGATGCCCGAATTCGGCATCGAGAACCCTGAGTTCCAGAGTTGCCCGGTGCGCTTCTTCGACGTGTTCGGCGAGCAGGGCCACCCGATGAGGGCGACCGTCTCCCAGATGGGCCCCGACCTCCTCGCCCGCCTCATGGAGCTCAACGAGACCCAGGCCGGCGTGCTCCACATCGTCTTCCGCATCGCCGACGACAGGGGCCTCCTTCTCATCGACATGAAGGACCTCCGCGCCATGCTCAACTACGTGGCCGAGCACGCTTCCGAGTTCACGACTTCGTATGGCATGGTCTCCTCCGCCAGCGTGGGAGCCATCCAGAGGGCGCTTCTCGCCCTTGAGGCCCAGGGAGCCGACAAGTTCTTCGGAGAGCCTTCCTTCGACATCTACGACCTCCTTCAGTGCGAGATGGGCAAGGGTATCATGAATGTGCTCGCGGCCGACAAGCTCATGCTTCAGCCGAAACTCTATTCGACCTTCCTGCTCTGGCTCATGTCCGAGCTCTACGCCTCTCTTCCTGAAGTCGGCGACATGGACTATCCGAAGCTCGTCTTCTTCTTCGACGAGGCCCACATGCTCTTCGACGGCACATCCAAGGCCATGGTCGACAAGATCGAGCAGGTCATCCGCCTTATCCGCTCCAAGGGCGTCGGCATCTACTTCGTCACCCAGAGCCCGACCGACATTCCCGACAGCATCCTCGGCCAGCTCGGCAACCGCATCCAGCATGCTCTCCGTGCCTACACTCCCAAGGATCAGAAGGCGGTCCGCACTGCGGCCGAGACCTTCCGTCCCAACCCCGCTTTCAACACTTCCGACGCCATCATGAACCTTGAGACCGGCGAAGCTCTCGTGTCCTTCCTCGACGAGAAGGGTGCTCCCGCCATGGTCGAGAGGGCCAAGATACTCTTCCCTCTCAGCCAGATCGGAGCCATCTCCGAGAGCCAGAGGGACGAGATAATCAAGCGTTCACGCCTCTATGGCCGCTACGACACCCCCATCGACCGCGAAAGCGCATTCGAGATTCTTCTCGCCGAGAGCGAGAAGGTCGCCGCTGCAGCTGCTGCCGAAAGGGAAGCCAGGGAAGCTGAAAAGGCTGAGAAAGAGGCCGCCAAGCAGCAGGCCGCTGAGGAAAAGGCTCAGGCCAAGGCCCAGAAGGAAGAGGAGAAGAAGAAAAAGAACAGCGTCGGCTCGAAGCTCTTCAAGGGCGTGCTCACAGCGCTCACTGGCGTAGCTGCGACCACCGCCGGTGCCGCAATCGTCGGCGACAAGATCGACGACAAGAAGACAGCCAAACGCGCTGCCCGCAACGTCACTTCCTCCACGACGCGCACCCTCACCCGCAGCCTCCTCGGCAACCTGATCAAGTAGTAAAGAAGGAGAAATGGACCTTGCCGTACACTTTGGTCTTGACAAAGGCCGGGTGTGCGGCAAAGTCGTATTCACCCGGGTGCTCGAGAATGAAATAGCAATCCGGGTGGAGGATGCCGGCTTCCAGGACTTTGTCCGGCAGGGTGTCGAGCCCTTCGAGGGCATACGGCGGGTCTGCGAAGACTATATCGAACTTCTCGCGGCATAGTGGCAGGAAGTCGAAGACATTGGCGCGGACCATAGTGACGTTAGGGAGGCCGAGCCGAGCCGCTTCGGTCTTTATGAACGACGCGTTCTCTCTGGCCATCTCCACGCAGTAGACCTTGCCGGCACCGCGCGAGGCGAACTCGAAGGCTATCGCGCCCGTGCCGCCGAAAAGGTCGAGGACCTTGAGGTCGTCGAACTCGTACTCGTTGTCAAGGACATTGAAAAGGCCCTCCTTGGCGAAATCGGTCGTCGGCCTCGCGGAATATCCGCGCGGCGGCTTGATCTCTTTGCCCTTGAGTTTCCCGCCTATGATTCTCATTGGTGCTGCAAAATGTAATTTATTGTCGTCCAGATGGTTGCGTAAAACCGCTAGTGCTATTTGGCGACAGGGGTTTTGTCTAAGTGGTTGTCATGCAGTTGGTTACATTTTGCGCTTCTTTTTCTGCACACCGCCCGGATGATGTAGAACGCGGCGAAGGCGAGGACGAAGGTCGCGGCGCCGATGGGGAGGTTCCACTCCGAGGGGAGGTTGAAGCCTATCTTGGCCGTTAGGATGTAGGCCACGCAGACGGCGGTCATAAAGCATGCGGGGAGGAAGGCTATGAGATAGCGCGCTCCCTTCTTCTCACGGGAGAGCCAGGCGGTCGCGGTCCACAGGGCGAAGACTGCGAGGGTCTGGTTGGCCCAGCCGAAATAGCGCCAGATAATGTTGAACCCGTCCTCCTTTGCGACGTTGAACCAGAGCAGCAGCGAGGCGGCTATGAACATCGGGATGGCGATGAAAAGGCGCTTGGCGATATTCTTCTGCTCGACCTTCAGGAAGTCGGCGATGATCAGGCGGGAGGAACGGAAGGCGGTGTCGCCGCTCGTGATGGGGGCGGCTACAACGCCGAGGATGGCGAGGACGCCGCCGACTATGCCGAGCCAGCTCTCGGAGACCTTGGTCACGACTGTCGGAGCGGCGGCCGAAAGGTCGGATCCGCATTCAATGGCCCCGCCGTCGAAGAAGAAGTACGACGACACTGCGGCCCAGACGAGGGCGACGAGGCCTTCGGTTATCATCGCGCCGTAGAAAATCGGCCTGCCGTGCTTCTCGGAATTGATGCAGCGGGCCATAAGGGGGCTCTGGGTTGCGTGGAAGCCGCTGATGGCGCCGCAGGCTATCGTGATGAAAAGGCAGGGGAAGATGGGCTGGTCCTTGAGACCGACCTCAGGCCCCCTGTTGTAAAGTCCGTCCCAGAACTCCGGGATGGAGGGCCATTTTATGAACAGCCCTACCATAAGCGCTACCGCCATAAACAGCAGCGCGAAGGCAAAGAGGGGATATATCCTGCCGATGAGTTTGTCGATGGGGAGCAGTGTTGCGATTATATAATATAGGAAAATGGCTCCAACCCAGAGCATGATCGCGCCGCGGGTCCCGTCGCCGGCGATGTCGCCGAGGATGAGGGCGGGGGAGTAGACAAACACCGTCCCGACCAGCAGGAGCAGGACGACGGAGAACACAAGCACCGCCGCCCTGGTCCCTTTGCCGAGATATTTACCCACAAGCTCCGGCAGTCCTGCCCCGCCGTTGCGGACGGAGAGCATGCCCACGAGGAAGTCGTGGACCGCGCCGGCGAAGATGCATCCAAGTACTATCCACAGATACGACGCAGGGCCGAACTTCGCGCCCATGATGGCGCCGAAGATGGGCCCTGTCCCCGCAATGTTGAGGAAC
>JAGCDT010000029.1 GCA_017651045.1 Bacteroidales bacterium
ACCGCCCGACTGCGTCTGGCCGAAATCGAAGTAGGCCTGCTGGGGAGCTCCGAGCGAGTTGCAGTAATTGACGGTCTTGCGGAAGCCGCGGTCGCCGACGCACATCAGCACGACGCCCGTGATGGTCATCGCAGAAGTCGCGATGCTGATATAGCCCGGAATCTGAGCCTCCTTGCTCATATTGGACCACATCTCATCGACCGCATCGCCGCCGAACGGGGCCACGAAAACAGTCCCTATAAGGGCAGCCATGAAATAGACGCCGCCCCAGCAGAAGCATATCGTAGAGCCTGTTACACCTCCGCAGAGGAGGCCGAGGCCGGTCCAGAATTCGGTGTTATACTTGTCCCATTTGGGGTTGAGGTCCTCCCCTGCGATGTTGGAGAGCAGGGAACGGCGGGCGTCGGAGGGAAGCTTGTATCCGTCTATCGCGATGGTCGTGCCCTTCTTCACGAGGGCGCCGGGAACCCAGTTGACACTCCCGTCTTCATTCATGATACCGACAGGTATCTCTTTGTCTTTTTTAGGGTCCTCCGCAAACGCCGCGGTCACGGCGAGAAGGACCGATGCATTCAGTAAAACAATCTTTCTCATAATCTTTCACGTTTTATGCAGCGGGTGCTCCCGGCTGCATATTCGTTGCCAGACAAAAATAGTAATTTTTGAGGAATATGATTATATTTGCCGTTAGCGCAACTCCGGCTGCGCACGCGAAACGTTAAACCATAACCATTTATACCATGACCATCATCATCACAGTCGTTGTCATCGCTGTTGTAGTCATCCTCATCCTCTGGGGCATCAGCGTGCAGAACAAGCTTGTCAAGGCCGACGAGCTCTCCAAGAACGCTCTCCGCCAGATCAACGTCCAGCAGATGAGCCGTTACGACGCCATCAAAGCCCTCGTCAAGCTGACCCGTGAGTACTCGGCCCACGAGAGCGACACCCTCAAGGGCGTCATCGAGGCCCGCAAAGTGACCTCCAGCGCCTCGCCGACCGTCGAGGACATCCAGAGAAACGAGCAGAACCTCCGCGCCATTACCGCCCAGATCAGCGCCGTCGCCGAGCAGTATCCCGACCTCAAGGCCAACCAGGTCTATCTGCAGACTATGAACGACATCAAGGGCTACGAAGAGAACGTCCGCCTCTCCAGGATGACCTTCAACGACACCGTGACGAAGTTCAACAACCTCGCCCGCATGTTCCCCGGCTCCATCATCGCCGGCATGCTCGGCTTCCCTCCGAAGGAGTACCTCGCAGAGGACACCTCGAAGGCCGACTTCCCCGATTTTTAGCAGTTCCATGCGGCAGTTCCTTTCAAAGGCGGCGGCCCTGTCCGCCGTCCTTTTCGCCTGCCTGACGGTCTCCGCCCAGGAGATACGCTCCGTGCGTACCCTCTGCGAGCTTTACGCCGACGGCTCGGCTGACGTCTCCCAAATCTGGGACGTCACCGTCGTCTCCGGGACCGAATGGTACATCCCGATCGGGAACCTCGGAAAGATGACGGTCTCCGACCTCCACGTCTATGAGAACGACGTCGAATTCATCTCCGAAGGCCGTTCGTGGGACACCGATCGCAGCCTGTCCGAAAAGGCGGGCCGCTGCGGCATCCTCGAGAAAGGCTCCGACGGAGTGGAGCTCTGCTGGGGCCAGGGCAGCTACGGAGACCACGAATGGGTCGTGACCTATCACCTGACCGGCCTCGTCCAGTCCCTCAAGGACTGCGACGCCTTCAACTACATGTTCGTCAACCCGGGTCTCGTCGCGACGCCGCAGTACATCAACCTGTTCATTTCCAACGACACGGAAGGCCCGGCCTGGACGGAGGAGAACGTCCATTTCTGGAGCTTCGGCTACGAGGGCGAGTGCTGGCTCGAAGAGGACGGCATCGCCTTCGAGTCCGACGGGAACATTAAGCAGATGATCGCCCTCGTCCAGTTCGACAAGGGTCTCTTCTCCCCGACCGTAGAGCGCAACATCAAGTTCGAAAAGATGCGGAAGAAGGCCTTCAAGGGCAGTTCCTACGCATCCAAGGGAGGCGGGTTCCTGAGCGGGATGGACTTCGAAGGAGTTCTCACCATACTTGCCGTCATAGCCATCGTCTTTGGCGCCATCTTTATGGGCCTGCGCGAAATTTTCCTCAAGGCGACGGGCGCCGTATATAAAGATAAGGTATTAGGCACTTCCAAATTCGACGGCTACTTCCGCGAGGCGCCGTTCGGAGGCAACCTTGCAGCGGGTTTCTACGTGTTCAACAACGCCTACCGCACCATTTTCCACCATAACGCCGAAAAGGGCATCATAGGGGCTTACCTCCTCAAATGGGTAATGGAAGGCGTCCTGAAGCCCCTAAAGGATGAAAGCGGCAAAAAGACAAAGATTTCCTTCCAAATTATGGAGGGGGACGAGCCGCTGAGCTTCGAAGATTCCTGCGAGCAGGAGCTCTTCGCGATGGTCCGTTCCGCTTCCGGCGCCAACCTAATCCTCGAAGACAACGAGCTCGAGAATTGGGCGCGGATCAACTACAAGTCCTTCACTTC
>JAGCDT010000030.1 GCA_017651045.1 Bacteroidales bacterium
CTGCAAGCTCGCTCGCCAGTACAACACCGGCGTCCTTGCCGGCAAGGGCATCACCTGGGGCGGCTCGATCCTCCGTCCCGAGGCCACAGGCTTCGGCGCCCTTTACTTCACCCAGCACCTTCTCGCGAAGGCTGGCAAGGAGATCGAGGGCAAGAAGATCGCCATCTCGGGCTTCGGCAACGTGGCCTGGGGCGCAGCCAAGAAGGCCATCCAGCTCGGCGCCAAGGTCGTGGCCATCTCAGGCCCCGACGGCGTCTGCGAGATCCCCGAAGGCCTCACCCCGTAGATGAACGAGTACATGCTCGTCATGAGAGGCTCCAACCGCGACAAGGTTGAAGACCTCGCGACCAAGTTCCCCGGCAAAGCCATCTTCACCCCTGGCAAGAAGTCCTGGAGCATCCCTTGCGACATCGCACTTCCCTGCGCGTTCCAGAACGAGCTTTCGCTCGAGGACGCCGAGGAGCTCAAAGCCAACGGCTGCTGGTGCTGCTGCGAGGTCTCCAACATGGGCTGCCAGCCGGACGCCATCCACTTCTTCCAGCACAACGGCATTCTCTTCGCCCCCGGCAAGGCCGTCAACGCTGGTGGCGTGGCGACCTCCGGTCTTGAAATGACCCAGAATGCCAGCCACATCGGCTGGTCCGCCGAAGAGGTCGACGCCAAGCTCCACTACATCATGAAGAGCATCCACGAGCAGTGTGTCCGCTACGGCACGCAGCCCGACGGCTCAGTCGACTACGTCAAGGGCGCCAACATCGCGGGCTTCATGAAAGTCGCCCACGCGATGCTCGAAAAGGGAGTTATCTAGAGATTGCCAAACAAAAAAGGCGCCTTCGCGGGCGCCTTTTTTTTATCTCATCATCGGGCCTCGGCCACCGAAGCCGCCGGGACGATTGCCGTAGCGCTGCTGCATCTGCTGGCCGGCTTTGCCGAAGTTGCCGAAACGCCAGGTAAAGGAGAGGATGATGTAGCGGCCGAGAGTGTTGTTGCGGACCTCCTGGTGGTAGTTGGAGGCGTCCGTGACGGTCAGGTTCTTAGCCGTGTTGAAAATGTCGTAGCACTTGAGAGCAAGGGTCGCCTGCTTCTTGAAAAGGAGCTTGGAGACCTCCGCGTTGAGGATGTACTCGTTGGGCTGCTTTGTCGTGTAGCCCCTGTACCAGTTGAAGTCGAAGTCGGCCTTGAGGACTACGCCACTGTAGTTGATGGTCCAGTTGAAAGTGGCTTCGAGCTGGTTGTTCCATGTCGCGTTGGCGCTGGCGTTCTTTATAGTGTACCAAGGCTTGTTCATCCTGATGCGCGCACTGGCCGTCACCTCTATATTATCGGCACGATAGGTAAGGCGGAGCCTTTCCACGAGAGTGAGGCTGCGGATAATGCTGTTGACGAAGCTCGGGTCGTGATCGAGGTCATTGTGGACATCGAAGAAACCGCTACCTTCACCGTTGGTGTAAATCATCGAACCGTCTTCATTGAGGAACGGCGACATATCGAAACCTGCTGCTCCTACATAGCTGTTGGACTTCGAATAGGCTATCCTGTTCATCCAGGAAATGGAGAAATTGGACTTCAGAATCGGCGAATTGAGGAACATCCTCAGGCTGGCATTGACGGAGTTGTCGCCATTGACAGGAAGGGAATACTGTACGCCGGCATCGTCGTACCAGGAGGCATTGACGATGGGGTTCTGGACTATGTCGGTCTCGATGTGGGCCCTGAGCGAGAAGAAGGTCTTCTTGTTGGTGTAGCCGATGTCGCTGCGGAGCCTGTGGGTGAAGTAGGGATCCAGCGTCGGGTTACCGAAAGTGACCGAAAGAGGGTTGGAGTTGTCGGCCACAGCAAGCAGCTGGGTCGTCGACGGCTGGGCGGAAGAGCCACGATAGAACAGACGGATATCGGTGTTGTCGTTGAAATCGTAGAAGAGCATCGCCGAGGGGGCGTACTTGACATCCCAACCGGAATCGTAGGAGGTCTTCTTGTCGCCGTCGATGGTGGTGTTGGTCGTCCTCGTGGGGTGGACGGAGAATCCTAACTGAGCGCGGAGCTTATCCTTCTGATAGGCGAAGTTGACGCCGGCCGTCTGGGTGAGGGCGCGATTGCGGATGCTGTTGGAATAGGTCACGTTGGACTCTTCTCCGTCCCTGCTGTAATAACCCCAGCCGGGAGCGAGGTCGCCCTCGATCGCGCCGCTGTCGTAGGTGTCTTTCTTGGAAGTGTTGAGGCTCCAGCCAAAGGCGTAGTTGCCTTCGAGGTAGAAGTTCTTGCCGAGGGGCTCGGTGTAGACGAGACGGCCGCGAAGGCTGGTGCTCTTGGCGTTCTGGTCGTAACGCTGGTTGATCGGATCGTTGTCGATGAAATTGCCGTCAGCATCGAAGGTCGCAGTGTTGGACTGGTTGAGACCGTTGATGGAGTTGGTCGAATAGGACCAGCGGCCGAAGAAGGACAGGGTCCTGCCAGGGATACCGAGCTTCTGACGAAGGAGGAGGAAGCCGTTGGTGGTAAGGTTCTTATTGTTGCCAAGGGTGCTGGAGAAACCTTCATTCTTCTTGACGGCGCGGCTCCAGTCGGTCAGGCCGCTTCCAAGAGACGATGTGGTAAAGCTCGAGCTCTCCGCAAAGGATCCGTTGCCGAAATTCAGCTGAGGCTGGATGAGGAGGGATGTGTTGTCCGAGAACTTGTGGTCGAGGCGGATGCCGAAACGGTGGCCCTGTGAGAAGGAAACGCTGTTGGGGTCGTCGCCATACTGGCCGTTTTCATAACGGAGGGTGCTGCCGTCGGTAAGATATGTATCCTTCAAACCGTTCTCAAGGACGACCTTCCTGGAGCCGTTGTAGAGATAGTTGCCGGAGAGTTCCATCTTGTCGTCAAGAAGGTCGAATGCGCCGTTGATACCGCCCATCCAGGTCGTGGAGATACCGTTGCCGGTGCCCCAGCCGCCCTGGCCGCGGCCCATGCCACCACCGCCTCCACGGCCACCGCCGCCTCCCATACCGCCACGCATGGAGTTCATCATGCTGCTGGAGAGGTCGTTGAAACCGCGGTTATTGGTGTTGTTGCCATTGGCGATGAAGCTGATCTGGCTTTTCTCAGTGAAACGGCCGACCATTGCGGCACCCTGCCAGCGCCAGTCGCCATATTCGCCAAGTTCCATATTCGGAGGGAGATCATGGCCGACTCCGGCCATCACGTTGCCGAAGACGCCCTTCATCATACCCTTCTTGACGTTGAGGTCGATGACGGTCTCTTCTTCACCGTCGTCGATGCCGGTGAATTCGGCCTGCTCAGACTTTTTCTTCACGACTTTGACCTTCTCGATGATCTTGGCGGGAAGGTTATTGGAAGCGAGCTGAGGGTCGTCGAGGAAGAAGGTCTTGCCGTCGATGGTGATCTTGCTGATGGTCTCTCCGTTGGAAGTGATGGATCCGTCCTCGGAAACCTCGATGCCGGGGAGCTTCTTGAGAAGGTCGACGAGCATGTCGTTCTCCGTCGTCTTGAAGGAAGATGCGTTATAGACGATCGTGTCCTTCTTGATCTCGATGGGGTTGCCCACTGCAGTGACGCCTGCGGCATCCAGGACCTGGCTGTCGAGAGCCAGTTTGACTACGCCGAGGTCGGCATTGTCCTTATTGAGATCCTTCTCGACGGACCAGGGCTGATAGCCGAGAAGCTCAGCCTTGACGGTATACTTGCCGGGATGGACTTTGTCTATCGAGACATTGCCCTCGCCATCGGAGAGGACGTACTTGGAGGCTTTCGTCGATCCTGCCGGGGTTAATGAGACGGTGGCGAATCCGACGGGTTCGCCGGAGTCGCCATCCTTCAGAACTGCTTTGACGGAAAAGGTCTGCGCGAAGGTCACAAATGAGACCAGCAGCAGAACCATAACGGAGGCTAACTTCTTCAAGGACATACTAACTATTTCATAATGAATCCGTTCTAAAGAACGGACATCCGCTGTAAAGTTAATGCAAAAAATTGAAAATTTTCGCATTTACTTTACGCGGCCAGGATTTTCTTTTATGAATTTTTCCCAACCGCCCTTGCCGGAAGCGGCTGCCGCAACCGGATTAATGGTCTCGTAATGGTGACAGAGAGCTATCGCGAGGGCGTCTGTGGCGTCGAGATGGCCTGCATCTTCGAGCTTGACTCCGAGAGTCTTCTCGAGCATCACGGCGACCTGGTCCTTCGAGGCGGCACCGTTGCCGACGATGGCCATCTTGGCCTTCCTGGGGGCATATTCAAACACGGGTATGCCGAACTCCATCGCCGCGATCATCGCAGCGCCCTGGGCTCGCCCGAGCTTGAGGATAACCTGCGCATTCTTGCCGTAGAAGGGAGACTCGATGGCAAGGCAGTCGGGGCGATAGGTCTTGCAGACCTCGCTGATGCAGTCGTAGATAGCCTTGAGTTTCTGGAGGTTGTCCTTGTCCTTGCGAAGGTCGAGGATACCCATATCCACGAATGAAGCCTTCTTGCCGAAAGTACGGATTACCCCGAAACCAAGCAGGTTGGTTCCGGGGTCGATTCCAAGAATGGTCTTTTGCTCGTTCATCGGATCACGTCGAATCCGGTGTAGGGCCTCAGCACCTCGGGGATGACGATCCCGTCGGGAGTCTGGTTGTCTTCAAGAAGGGCTGCGACGACCCTCGGAAGAGCGAGGGAAGAGCCGTTGAGAGTGTGGCAGAGCTGAGTCTTGCCGGCGGCGTCCTTGTAGCGGCAGTGGAGGCGGTTGGCCTGGTAGCTCTCGAAGTTGGAAACTGACGAGATCTCGAGCCAGCGGCCCTGAGCTGCACTGTAGAGCTCAAAGTCGTAGGTGATGGCGGAGGTGAAGCTCATATCGCCACCACAGAGGCGGAGAATCCTGTACTTGAGCCCGAGCTCCTTGACGAGGCTCTCCACATGGGCGACCATCTCGTCGAGGGCTTTGTAGCTGTCTTCCGGCTTCTCGATGCGGACGATCTCGACCTTGTCGAACTGGTGGAGACGGTTGAGTCCGCGGACATCCTTGCCGTAAGAACCGGCTTCGCGGCGGAAGCAAGGAGTGTAGGCCGTCAGCTTGCACGGGAACTGGCCTTCCTGAAGGATGACGTCGCGGAAAATGTTGGTCACGGGGACCTCCGCGGTCGGGACGAGATAGAAATCATCAAGTCCGACATAGTACATCTGGGCTTCCTTGTCGGGAAGCTGGCCGGTGCCGAAACCGGAAGCGGCGTTGACCACCACCGGAGGCTCGACCTCCTTGTAGCCGGCCGCGGTGTTGCGGTCGAGGAAGTAGTTGATGAGAGCCCTCTGGAGCTTGGCACCCTTGTCCTTATAGACAGGGAAGCCAGCGCCGGTGATCTTGACACCGAGATCGAAATCGATCAGGTCGTATTTCTTCGCGAGCTCCCAGTGAGGGAGGGCGTTCTCGGGCAGGTTGGGCTCGGGGCCACCGGTCTTGACGATCTCGTTGTCCTCGGCGCTCTTGCCGGGCTTGACGAGGTCGCAAGGGAGGTTGGGCAGGAGCACGAGAGTGTCCTGGAGGACCTTCGCGTTCTCGTCAGCCTTGGCGAGAAGCTCGGTGCTGCGGGCCTTGAGGGCGGCGACTTCGGCCTTCGCGGCCTCGGCCTCTTCCCTCTTCCCTTCCTTCATGAGGCCGCCGATGAGGGCCGCCTTCTTTTTCTGCTCTCCGAGAAGAGAGTCGGACTCCGTCTGGAGGGCCTTCCTCTCGTCGTCGAGGGCGATAATCTTCTCAACGGTCTCGCGTGCGTCAAAGTTCTTGACGGCAAGTTTCGCTATGACCATTTCCGTGTTCTCACGGATAACTTTCAGTGTGAGCATGACTGATGGTTTTCTATGAAGACAGGGGACTTTGCGTCTTTTCAGATGCAAGTCCCCCAGTCCTTGGTTACACTACAGATCCTAGTTCTCGAACGGAATGACGGAAACGTAGGATTTGTCGTTTCTCTTCTTCGCGAACTTGACGGTACCGTCAACGAGAGCGTAGAGGGTGTGGTCCTTGCCCATTCCGACGTTGGTCGAAGGATTGTGGGCGGTACCCCTCTGGCGGACGATGATGTTGCCGGCTTTCACGACCTCTCCACCGAACTTCTTGAGACCAAGACGTTTGCTCTGGGACTCGCGGCCGTTCTTGGAGCTTGACTGACCTTTTTTATGTGCCATAATAAATTCCTCCTGGAGATTAAGCGATGGCGTCGATACGGATCTTGGTGAGCTTCTGACGGTGACCGTTCAGAGTCTGGAATCCTTTGCGACGGATTTTCTTGAAAACGAGGACTTTCTTTGCCTTGGCATCGTCGTCGACGACGATTGCCTTGACGGATGCGCCCTCGACATAGGGGGTCCCTACCTTGACGGCGTCGCCGTCCTGGATGAGGAGCACTTTGTCGAATACGACCTCTTCGCCGTTCTTAGCCTGAAGGCGGTTGACGAAGATTTCCATTCCAGCTTCAACTTTAAACTGCTGGTTTGCAATATCAACGATTGCGTACATCTTGAAAAAACTTTTTCAGTTTGCGGCGGCGGGCGCCCTTCTACTTAAGGAAGGGTCTTTACAGGCCCGTAGACCAAATAATTGCGGGCGGAATCAAAGGGGCCGCCCGACCCCGGAGGCGCATTACTGCTCGTCCATAAGCTTCATGTGCTGGACATAGATAGCCTTCTGCATAGCCATTCTCTTCTTGACAGACGGCTTCTCGAAGTTTTTGCGGGCGCGCATCTCGCGGACGGCACCGGTCTTCTCGAACTTCCTCTTGAATTTCTTAAGAGCTCTCTCTATGTTCTCACCTTCTTTAACAGGTACTATGATCATTTCGCTTACACCTCCTTTTTCTTAGGGACCGCAAAGATAGAAACTTTTTCCTGAATACCAAAAAGATTTACAATTCTTTAATGAATTTTTCCATCCCTTTGGTAGCGACATCCTTGATGAGGGTGACTCGGAAGTCATGGACAGGAACATCTTTGGGGTCTATAATATAAATAGGTGCGTCTGGACGGGCATATCGATAGAGGCCGGCAGCGGGATAGACCTGGAGCGAGGAGCCGACGATAAGGAAGATGTCGGCCTCGCTTACGACGTCGATCGCAGCCTCGATTTTAGGGACAACCTCCCCGAAAAACACGATGTGGGGACGGAGCTGGACCCCGTTAGGGGCCTTGTCGCCGAGGACTACCTTGTCGTAGCCCACATCAATGACTTCCCTCTCGCTTCCGGTGTCGTCATATATGCCGTGCTCGGGACGGACTTTGGTCAGTTCACCGTGGAGGTGGATGATATTGGTCGAGCCAGCCCTCTCATGGAGGTTGTCGACATTCTGGGTGATGACGCAGACGTCGTAGTCCTTCTCAAGCGAGGCGATAGCATAGTGGGCCGCATTGGGGGATGCCGCCTTAAGCTGCTCCCTGAGCCCGTTGTAGAAATCGAGTACAAGTTTACGGTTGCGGTACCATCCTTCGATGGAGGCAACGTCGTTGACATTGTACTTCTCCCAAAGACCGCCGCTGTCGCGGAAGGTGGCGAAACCGCTCTCGGCGCTTACTCCAGCACCGGTGAGCACTGCGATTTTCTTTTTCATTTTTCTACCGTTTTACCGAAATAGACTGTGCGGACCCAGTATTCGAAAAGAGGGTCGAGGATTTCAGGGGTGTCGTCGTCGCCGAAGGAGACTATCTCCTTTTTCATAAGGGCGTCCTTGACGCGCTTTACGTTGGCGGAGGAATTGAGACCATAACGCCGCACGACCTCGCTCCCGCTGAAGCGGGTGTAGCCTTCGATGATGGCCTTGAGGAGGTTGACCTGGTGGGTCGTGAGGGAATTCATTATGGCGGCGAACCTCGCCTCGTGGATGGACAGGACGCTCTGCAGGGCTTCCAGAAGCATGGCCTCGGTGATGAATCCCTTGGTCCTTGCGTCCACGATGGAGACGAACATGTTCAGATAATAAAGATTGCAGCGGAACAGGCGGCATGTGCCGGCGAGCAGCTCCCTGTCGATGACCTTTCCGCCGGAAAGGAAGCCCTTGGCAAGGTGCTCTGCTATCTCCTTATCATCCACCTGCGAGAGAGGCACATTCTCGGAAAGGCGATAGAAATAGCGCCGATGACGGAAAATGTCCTTCATCGCATTGACTCCCGAACCGACGAAGACGCTTGAGAAAAGCTTGCGGCTGTCTTCCGCTGCTTCCTTCATCACCTTCTCCATGGCGCCGAAGATGATGTCGTCGTTCTCGATCAGGGACAGGTTCTGGAACTCGGAGATGATGAGGATCATACGCTCTCCCCTGTCGCGCGCTATGGCGTAGGGCATATGGAGGACGGAGAGAAGGTCGCTCTCGTCGGGATCCCAGTTGAAGGAGACTATCTCGTCGTCTTCGGAGAAGGCGTCCTGATCGAAAACCATGTGGGTCCCCTGAAGGTAACGGGCAATCGTTTCAGCATATTCCGCCGGGGTCGAGGCCACCATCCGGATGACGGTGGAACCATATGCCGCGATAAACTCGGGAAGAGTCCTGAGGGTCAGGGCCGACATCTGCCCGACAAGAAACTGCTTCCCCGTGACACGCATCGAAAAGAGGGTGTGCTCCACAAGGGACATCTTGCCGGATTTCGGCGGCGCGGATATGACCACATTCTCACTCTGAAGGAGCAGGTTCGACAGAATCGTCGAATCCTTCTTCCTGCCGATGAAGTTCTTTCCCGTCACATAACGGTCATAAATGAATGGAGAGTCCATAAACAAATCGTTTTAACCCTCAAATATAACAATTATGTTTTAATGAGCAAAGCTACTTCTTCTTCGCGGCCTTTTTGGCGGCTTTTTCGCTGCGGCGGGCGGCCTTGGCGACTTCGCGCTCGGCCTTGCGCCCCTTGCGCGCATCCTTACGCATCGAGCTGCGCGAGATGTCGCCGTCAAGGTAGGAAGAATCCTTGACCTGGGCGTCAAGGGTGTCGAGCTTCTCCTTGAGGCGCTCCTCCTCGGGGATGGAGAGGCTGTCCTGCATGAAGGTCAGGGAGTCGAGCTGGGCGCGGGTCATGGTGTCGACCTCGGCGTTGACGGAGTAGCTCTCGAGAGCCATCTTCTCACGGATGAGATTCTGCTCGCGGTTGTCGCGTATGGCCTTCTCGACGCCGAGCTCGAAGATGTTGTGGATAGAGTTGACGAGATTGATCTGGACCGTGTCGAGCTGCTTTGTGAAGACGGGGACGCGGGTGTTCTTGTAGCGGGCCTTGCCGAGACGGAATTTCATCTGGTCGAAGCTGTCGCCGAAGACATTGATGCCGAAGCGGATGAGCAGCGGCGACTTGATGACGCTTATATGATATTTATAGGACTCGTCGAGACTCTGTATGCCGGAAGCGGCGAGAGTGTATCTGTCGACCTTCAGCACGAAGGGGAATATCTCGACGGAATTGTCGCGGACCATTCCGTCGACGCTCATCTTCTGGACGACAGCCTTCTTCTTGTTCTTGAATACGAGGATCTTGGCGATCTTGGTGAACTGCTCGCTGTCCTGGAGGGTGAGGTCCTTGCCGGAGATCTTGATGACGCCGTCGATGGTCGGGAGGACGATGTTCATGTTTTCATCCAGGTCGGCTGTCGCGACCATCTCCAGATCGAGGAGGCCGGAGAAGGACTTGAGAATCGGCATAAGAGTGTCGACCGCGGGGATCAGGGAGATCACCTTTTCGGCCGTGATATCCACGAGGTTGAGGTCGAAGCCGGCCTTGATGTCCTTTTTCGACTGCGTGGAATAGAAGCCTTCGAAGTAGATATCGCCCATGTTGGAGGTCGCGACCGTGTTGGTCACCTGGAGGCAGCGGTCGCGCATCGAGATGTCCGAGGCCGCCCAGGTCACGAGGAGGTTGTCGTATTTGATCTGGTTGGCGTTGAGCGATATGTTGGCGTTGAGGTTGCGCGGGACGATAATTAGCGGCGACTTCACCGAATCGACCTTACTTATGGCTTCCTCAAGAGCGCTGTCGTAGGCCGCATCGCTCTGGGAAGCGTCGAATTCGGACGACGGTTTGTGAGTGGTCGAATAGGCATAGGTCCATAGCAGCTCGTTGGCATCGATGTAGTCCGAATCCACTGTAGCATCCAGATAGATGATCCCTCTGCCGAGTATCGCCCTCCTGAGGCCGTGGATGCGGCCCTTGGCAGTGACATCGGAACGGCCGGCCTGGACGGTGAAGTTGTCGAGACGTATCTCGTCGTTTGTGAACGAGCCCTTGACCCGGTCGGCGGTGATCCTGATCGGGAACTGAGGGGTCTTGATCTCGGCCGAGTGGAGCGACAGGTCGCCGGCGAGATTCCAGTCGCGGTAGTACTGCTTGGCCGTACTTCCGAGGCTGATCTTGATATCGCCGGAAGAAAGATCGTCGGAGCCGCTGCTGCGAAGGGCCTTGACGTAGCGCCTTGCGATGGTGTCGCGCGGAACGCCCGGGTAGAGCCGCTGCAGGGAATCCAGCATGCGGGTCATACGGGAAGAAGCCCGGCGCTTGCGCACGGCCTGGCTTGCCGTCAGGCTGAAATTGAGCGAATCCAGCGACATCCTCTCCATGCCGCTTATGAGGTTGACGGAGGAGTTGCGCCCGGTAAGACGGATGGTGGCACCGGCTTCGTCCTTAGGAGGGATGATACGGAAGGTCTCAGTCGTGCCGTCGATGTCGACGGAAGTCCCCTCTATGTCGCGCATTTTGACGGTAGAAGCCTTGAACAGACCCATGAAAGGCTGGATGCTCTTGCCGCCGGAAAGGATGGCGGCAGAGTTCTGGGCAAGGAGCTTAAGCTTGCCGCCGGAGATGTAGACCTCGTCCTTGACATCGAGAAGGAGGGTGTCGATTGCGGCGTCGAGGGAAAGAACCCTTGCTCCCTTGCGGAGACTGTTGTCGATCTTGTTGCCGGATATGCCGAGCGAAACTTTCGCGTGGTTGAAATCGACGTTGAGCGAATCGGCCACATCGTCGACATGGACTCCGGAGGCGGTAAGATCCGCCTTCACGGACGCGCCGGCGATCTTCTGCATCGACAGCTGGGAGAGCCTGGACTTGAGAGCCATGTCGGCGCTGAGGGAGCCGCTGCCGTAGATGCCGGCATCAGCCGTGAACATCTCGGTCAGGGCCTTGAGGTCGGCATCGAGGAAGCCTTCGAGGTTGAAGGCAGGGTCCTCGCCGAGGAGGTCCTTCGCGTCACCCTCGAAGAGGAGCTGGGCGCCTCTGATGTCGGCCATGACCTCGTCGAGGGTGGCGTCGAGACGGCCTTCGGAGTTGGTCTCGGCGTTGACATCGAAACTGACAGTCCCCTTATAGGGCAGTCCGGAGAACGACAAAGATGCTGGAGGAACGACCAGCTCCGCAAGAATCTCCGGAATCGTGCCTGACTCTTTTGAATAGATGCCGTCGCAAAGCGCCGTCAGGGACAGCTTGGCGTCGGTCTTTATCTTTCTCCCTGCAGGGAATATGTCCTTTGCAAAATCCAGCATGTCGGCAACCGGGCAGTCGTCGATAAGGAGCTCGGCACGCACGAAGGTGCTGTCGCCATAGAAAATGCCGTCGCCCTCCCCTGTCATATGGAGAGGCGCCACCTGTAGGTCGAGATCTTTCACGCTCACGGCGAAGCCCTGTTCGACGGGAGGCAGTGAGAAACTGGTCTTAAGCTTGACCGGGACATCGAGCCTGCCGAGGGAAGAGCTCATAAGCTTTGCCGTTGCGGAAGCCTTGAGCTCGAAGCCGTCCTTGCCGCCCTTAAGCCCGAGGTAGTCCAGCCCGGCGGCAAGGGTGTCGGACGGGAGACGGCCGGCCACAAACAGGCTGTCGACCGAGAGGTCGGCGAGGGTCGCCGAGATGTCACGCGTGGAAAGGGCGCCCTTGTAGGACATCTCTTTCATAGTGGCGAGGGCATAGAGGGTGTCGGCCGGGTCCGTGAACACGACGAAAGGCCGGTTGTCAAGAAAGATGCGACGGAGGGATATAACCGTCTTGGAAGAGGTGGTGTCCTTCTCCTCGGACGACTTGCCGACAGGAAGGATGTCCCAGTTGGCGGCCGTGGAGTCGTAATAGTGGGCGAATATGCGGGGGCGGGAAAGCTCCACCTTGGGAAGGAGATACTCCCCCTTCAGGATTTTCAGCAGATTGACGGACGCATTGAGGCGGCGGAAGGACGCGAGGGTGTCCTTCTCCTCGCCGCGGCCGGCATTGAGCAGGGAGAAATGGTGGTCGGCCATGTCGCCTTCGGAGTAGAGGCTGTCGTAGGCGGCGTATCTCTCGTGGGGATAGGTCAGGGAGAAATCATCGATGAGAACACCGACTCTGGGGAAATTCTTGACCACTGACGCGCGGATCCCGGAGAACTCCACTTCCCCTTCCGGAACGAGCTCCACGGCCAGCCGCTTGACTATCCTGGCCAGGACCTTGGGGCTCAGCGCTATCTGCAGGGCTACCAGCAAAATGACGAAGAAACCTACCGCTCCAAGCAGCAGGTTTCTAAGGATATGCCTTTTCCCAGCCATACTGCAAATCTACGATAATTTTATTACATTTGCATAAATCACTTAAACTAATGAATAAAGTATTTTCTCTTCTTGCAGCGGCCGCGCTTTTTCTTGCCTGCACAGCCCCCGTTCCCCAGTCATTCAGTGTGATTCCGATGCCCCAGGAGGTGGAGCTATCCGACGATGTCTTCTGCGTCAAAGGCGCAGCCCTCGTCGAAGGCGAAGGCCTCTGCGAGAACGCCTCGGCAGCAGTCAAGGCCTTCTCCGACAGGCTCGCCCTTGTGACCGGCAAAAAAGCCGGCAAAGGCAAGGGCGTGATCCTTTTCAGCGCCGATCCCTCCCTCGCCCCGGAAGCCTACAGCATAAAGATAATGACCGACAGCGTCCTCGTGGCTGCATCCTCCTTCAACGGGATCCTCTATGCGATTGAGACCCTCAAGCAGATGCTCCCCGCCGAGATCTACGGAGCCCAGAAGGCCAAAGCCGACTGGGTACTCCCCTGCGGAGTCATCTCCGACGCTCCCCGCTTCGCCCACAGAGGCTTCATGCTCGACTCGGCGCGCCATTTCTGGGAAGTGGAGGAAGTCAAGAGAGTCATCGACATCATGGCCGTCTATAAACTCAACACCCTTCACTGGCATCTCACCGACGACCAGGGCTGGCGTATAGAGATAAAGAAATATCCCCGCCTGACCGAAGTCGGTGCCTGGCGCAACGGCACCATGATCGAAAAAGACTGGGATTCCAACGACGGGATCCGCTACGGCGGCTTCTACACCCAGGACCAGCTCCGCGAAGTCGTTGCCTACGCCGCCGGCAAGGGCATCACCATTATCCCCGAGATTGACCTTCCCGGCCATATGGTCGCCGCGCTGAGCTCCTACCCCAACCTCGGCTGCACCGGCGGCCCCTATGAGGTCCGCACCATCTGGGGCATTGCGAAGGACATCCTCTGCGCCGGCAACGAAGACGTCTACACCTTCATCGATGACGTGATGACAGAACTCACCGACATATTCCCTTCCAAACTTATCCACATCGGCGGTGACGAATGCTTCGGCGGCCGCAAAGAGGTTGGCCAGCCCGTGCCGTGGGACTCCTGCCCCAAATGCCGCGAGAAGAAGCGCCAGCTCCGTATCAAGGAAGGTCCCGAGTCCAGGCACCTTCTCCAGAACTACGTGACCGCCCGCGTCCAGCAGATCCTTGCCGACAAGGGCCGCAAGGTTATCGGCTGGGATGAAATCCTGCAGGGCGAGCTCCAGGAAGGAGCCATCATCATGTCGTGGAGAGGCATCACCGGCGGAGTCGCAGCGGCAGAGAAGGGCTTCAACGTTATCATGTCGCCCAACACCTACTGCTACTTCGACTACTACCAGAGCACCGAGACCGAAAAGGAGCCCCTTTCCATCGGCAAGCACCTCCCTGTCGAGAAAGTCTATGGCTACGAGCCTTTCGAGGGCCTCGCCCCCGGCACCGAAAGCCACATCCTAGGCGTCCAGGCCAACCTCTGGACCGAATACATCGCAAAGCCCGAGCATCTCGAATATATGATGCTGCCGCGCCTCTGCGCTCTGTCAGAAGTTCAGTGGTGCAATGCCGACAGGAAAGACTACGAGCGCTTCCTCGGCGCCCTGGACCATTCACTGGCTATTTTCGATGTGATGGGCTACACCTACGCGAAGCACGTCAAGGGACTCATCGGACTTCCCGGGGAGGAGCAGCCAGCAGAAGCTCCTGCTGAATAATACCTCCCTGAAGCCGCACCCAGGTGCGGAAAGAAGACTCTCCGCGGGCAAACTCGAACACTCGGGCCCCGGAGAGTTTTTCTTCGCTTTTCCCCTCGATGCCGAGGTGATTATAGACGGTGTCGCCGCCGCTGTAGCGGCCATAGATCCAGTAGATCTGGCCGTAGTCAAGGACGTAGTCGCAATCGTGGTCGTGGCCCGTGACTATGGCCTCAACGTCTCCCATCTCCCTGAACTGGGCATAGAGGCCGCTGTTGAGCCTCGAGGGGCACGGCTGCTCGCAGTTGTTGCCCGCAAGAAAAGAAGAATGCTTCGACTCCAGGCCGCTCTTGATCTCCCTGAGCGGGATATGCATAAAGGCTATGGAATGGATGGGGACTCCACCGTTGGCGCCCCTGAACTTTTCGCTGGCCTCCTTGTACCATAGTATCTGGCTTGTACGGATATAATCGTAGCACTTCCGAGCCTCCTCCCCTTTCAGGACCACGGAATCGCCGGTATCGAAGAGGTAGAATACCCGCTCGACGCCGGAGGGGCCGGAAAGTGTGATTATGCTGTTGCCCTCGCCGGCGAGCCCGGAAACAGACGGCTGGTTGATGCAGCCGGGCTGGGCGAGAATGATCTCCATCAGCTCCGCCCTGGTAGAGCCGAACTGGGCGTCGTGGTTGCCAAGTGTCACGGCCCAGGGGATGCCGCTCTCGGCGAGCGGGGCCAGGATTTCGATCATACTCTGCCTGTCGGGCTTGCCGAATATGATGTCGCCGGTGTGGATCACGAGATCGGGCTTTTCGGCCTCGAGCATCTCGCGTACGCAACTGAGAGACCTGTCGGAGCGGGGATCGCCGCTGATGTAGTGGGTGTCGGTCAGCTGGAGGAGCTTGAATTTGCCGTCGGGGCGGAACGAGAGGTCCCGCGGCTTGAGTTTGCTCTTTTTGCCCTTGCAGGCAGCAAGCGCCGGGAACTCCGACATCACCGACATCGCGGCAACGGCGGAGGCGGAAACCTTGAGGAAGTCCCTTCTTTTCATACCGGAAGGAGCTTATTCTGCAGCCTGCTGGGTGATTTTGACACTCTTTGTAACTTCGCCGGAAGACACATTGAGCGTTGTCTCACGCGCCTCAGGGCCCGGATTGGAAAGCACCGAAACGGTGAGAGTGGTGCCATCCATCTCAAGGGCGGCCCAGGTCGAAGCCGGGATCCTTGCCTCCCAGTCGCTGTTGCACGTCACCTCGACCGTCTTAGAACCTTGCTCGCTCGTGAATACGAGTTCTTCGGGGTTGACGGAGAGACTGACTTGCACGTTGTTCTTCTTGCAGGAAAACAGCAGTCCGGCTGCCAGGACCGCAAGTATGAGAGCTATCTTTTTCATATAATCCAAGCCTCTTGTCGGTTTATCGGCCATAAAAGTACAAAAAATATTCGTATCTTCGCGAAGATTTAAGATCTGATGAGCAAAACAGGGAAATTTCTGGTCCGCTACGGGATTTCGACTCTCGGACTCATTGTAGTGGCGCTTGGAGTTGGGCTTTCCATAAAGTCCAACCTCGGCATCGCCCCGCTTTCCTGTGTCCCGACCGTCCTCAGCCTCCGCTGGAGCGCCATATCAATCGGGACCTTCACATGGGGCTTCAACCTGCTCTTCATCGTGCTCCAGGCGGCGATCCTCCGCAAGGACTTCAAGTGGGAGCACGTCCTCCAGGTACTTCCAATCCTCATTTTCGGCTATCTCGTCGACGGCGCCGTCTGGCTCTTCGACGCCCTGAATGCCCCTGCGACCAATTACCTGGTCCAGATCGCCCTGTGCCTTGCCTCCGTCGTCCTGACGGCCATCGGCATCGGCCTTGAAGTCGTGGGCCGCGGCTGGCTTCTCCCCGCCGACAGCACCCTCAACGTCATCACCGAGCGCTCCCCTCTCAAGTTCGGGACCGTCAAGGTCATCATGGATGTTGTACTCGTCGCGATGACCGCCGCCCTCGCGCTCATCTTCTTCGGCCTCTGGACCGGCAACGGCGAGACTGTCGTCATCCGCGAAGGCACCCTGATCCAGGCCGTCCTGACCGGCCTCTGTATGAGGCTCACTGATCCGGTTCTCAAGAAATTCATATCACCATTGACAAACGACAAATAAAAATATTATGAAAAAAATCAAAGTCTTAGCGCTCATCGCGCTCGCACTCACCCTCGGCCTTACCGGCTGCAAAAAGGACAATGAAAAGGACAATTCCTCCCAGCTCTACGAGACCCGCTGGCGCGCGGAGAGTACGATTCCCGGAGAGGATTTCGACACCGAGATTTACTACACCCTTGATTTCGGCAATGATGGGAAATTCCAGCTTAATGAGGACCATGATAAATATGTAAAGGTCTTAGCTTCTCCCGACGAATCAGCATTATATCAAAAATCCGGCACCTTCACTCTCATTGGAAGCACTCTCACATTAACTGTCACAGACATAATCCAACCGGTCCTTGAGGAGCCCAAAAGCGAGGCAGTCAAATCCGAGGAAATCGCCCCTTACGCCACAAGCATCATCGAGGGCACCTATTCCGACGGGAAGATGAGTCTTAAGATCTACGGACAGGATGTCCCTTTCTTTAAAATTACCAAAATCATTAAATAAAAGCCCTCGATATGAGAAGCTTCAGATTCCTCGCACTTTTATTCCTTGCGCTGACCATCGTCGGCTGCAAGAAGGAGTCCTCCGATTCGCAGAAACTCTTCGGCACCACTTGGGAATCAGTCCTCAACAAGAGTTTCGAAGACCGGACCGAGAAGACGCGATATATGCTGAGCTTCGACAAGGGAGAAAAATGCACGCTGCGCAGGATCTGGGAGTTACGGACGAAAATGTCGGACCCCGACGAATCGACCGACTGCTATCTGACCGGGACTTTCTCCCTGAAGGGCAACGCAATCAAAATCGTCCTTGGCAAAGTCACCGACGGCGAATACACAGGCGACCTCCCGATGTACTGCAACGGGTCTATGTCTGACGACGATATAATGTTGACAATTGATATCGAAGGCACTACCCTGGCCTTCGTAAGATGGGAGCCGCTGGGCCCGTAATTTGCAGGCCTCGCTCCCATCACCGCGGATGTGTTGAAATTGGTAGACAACCCAGACTTAGGATCTGGTGCCTCACGGCGTGGGGGTTCGAGTCCCCCCATCCGCACAAAGTATTTAAGTGATTGATTATTAGGCATTTACGAATCTGTGAAAAGTCGATTTCTAACAGATTTCGGAATA
>JAGCDT010000031.1 GCA_017651045.1 Bacteroidales bacterium
CCAGGGCGGCGAGGGCCTCCCTCGCGGCGGCGGCCATCGCGGAGGCGACGGCGCGGGAGGGGAGGCATTCCTTGAAGGAGTCGGGGGCGATGATGATTTTCATGGCAAAAATTGCGGCGTGCGATTACAAATTTACGCAAAAAATCCGTATGTTTGTACGTATGGCAAAGACACTCAGTATTAAGCACTTCACCGACCTGACCGCGGAGGAATTCTATGACATAGCGCGGGCGAGGGAGACGGTGTTCCTCCTGGAGCAGCGCATCGTCTGTCAGGACTTCGACGGCGTGGACAAAAACTCCTTCCACATCACCCTCAAGGAGGACGGAAAAATCCTCGCTTATCTCCGCATGTTCAACGACGGAAAAGACACCGTGATCGGCCGCGTCCTCACGACCGAAAGGGGGCGTGGATATGGCCTCCAGATCATGGCCGCGGCGGAGGAAGCGGCGCTCGAAAATTTCCCCTCGCGCCGCATCATTCTCCACTCGCAAACGCATGCCATACCATTCTATGAACGATGTGGTTACAGCATAATATCTGAAGAATTCCTTGAAGAGGGCGTCCCCCACAAAATGATGGAGAAAATCCTCTGATTTTCCGGGCCGGAAGGCCGTTCATTTAAACAGTAAATTCTACCAAATATGATACACGATTTCGTATACGACATACCCGTGAAGGTATATTTCGGAAGGGACCAGTTGAAGAACCTAGGACCCGAGCTCAAGAAGTATGGAAAACGCGTGCTGATGACCTATGGCGGCGGCTCGATCAAGAGGATCGGGTTGTATGACAAGGTGGTGAAAGAGATACGTGATGCCGGCCTCGAACTGTGGGAATTGCCCGGGATAGAGCCCAACCCGAGGGTGTCCTCGGTGAGGGAGGGTGCGCGCATGTGCAAGGAGCACGATATAGACGTGCTGCTTGCCGTCGGAGGCGGCTCCACGGTGGATGCGACCAAGTGGATCGCCGCATCCGCCTGTGTCGACCACGACCCGTGGGACTTCTTCGACTACGACATCTGGGCGCCGGTGAAGAAAGCGCTGCCGGTGCTGGATGTGCTGACCCTCTCCGCGACCGGCTCCGAAATGGACAGCGGCGGGGTCATATCCAACCCGGAAACCAAGGACAAACACGGCCGCATGCACCCGCTTCTGCTGCCGAAAGTCTCGTTCCTCGATCCCTCTAACACGTTCAGTGTCAGCGCCTACCAGACCGCATGCGGAAGTGCTGATATGCTGTCGCATATTATCGAGGTGTATTTCAACATGGATCAGGACCTTTACATGCTGGACTGCTTCATGGAGGGGCTCATGAAGACCATCATCAAATACACCCCCTTAGCTATCAGAGAGCCAGACAATTACGAGGCGCGGGCCAACCTCATGTGGGCCTCGTCCTGGGCGATCAACGGCTTCATCGACGGCGGCAAGGACCTGGCCTGGTCGTGCCACCCGATCGAGCACGAACTCTCCGCCATATACGACATTACCCACGGCCTCGGCCTCGCCATCCTCACTCCTCGCTGGCTGGACTACTGCCTCGACGAGACCACCGTCTCGAAGTATGTCCAGTTCGGCGTTAACGTGCTGAATATCAATCCGGAACAACCGCCCATGGTCATCGCCCGTCAGGCGATCGACAAATTCTCCTCAGTCCTCTTCGATTCCTTCGGGCTTTCGAGGACCTTCCCCGAGGTCGGCATCGACGCGACCCATTTCGAGACCATGGCGCGAAAGGCCGTCAATGGCGGCGTCCTCAATGGCTTCAAACCCCTCCGCCAGGCCGACGTCGTCAAGATCTTCGAGGCCTGCATGTAGGGCGGACCCGAGGTGCGGGCCTCGCGCCGGCGCCAAGGCCGTTCGATTTTGCGATGTTTTTTCTGAAAATCGGCGAAAAAATCGGCTCTCCAGTGCACTGAGGGGCCGATTTTTCAATTAAGCGCTTGCTCATTGGTGTAAACGGATAACCGGGCGTACATTGCGCTCGGTAAGTTCATCGTGCATATAGCGCGGCGGCTTACCGACGGAATTATGTTAAACTATTAAAATTCAAAATGCTATGCCCAATCGTGCAACATGTTTCCTCCCCGAGGAGGAGTTCGCCAAGATGAAGGCCGTCTATGCGCGTTTCAATGACCCCTGGACGAAAGATGAAGTTGAAGAACTTAAGGAGATGACCGCCGCGAGCGTGCCGCTCCAGGACATCGCGGCGCACCTCCAGCGTACGCCCAACTCCCTGAAACTCAAGCTTCAGGGCCTCGGGCTCCTGGTGAAGAACCCCGCCGCGAAGCCGTGGACTCCGGAGGACGACGACGCGCTCGTCAAGCTCTACAACGACGGCGCGGCGTTCCCCGCCATGGCCGAGCACTTCGCCCGCAGCGAGCGCGCCGTCATCGCCCGCCTCGTCAAGCTCCGCGCCGACCTCTTCGCGACGTAGCGGTCCGACGCAGCCCCAAGCGTCCGCGACCACCCACGCCCTCGGGTGGTCGCCGACGGCCGGGGGATTTTGTGCTTTCGCGGATTATGCGTATATTGCAGCGATATGGAATTCAGAATCGGCAACGGATACGATGTCCACGCGATAGCAGAGGGGCTTCAGATGCACCTCGGGGGCGTGAAGATTGAGTCGAAAGTGGGCTTTGTGGCCCACTCCGACGGCGATGTGGCGATCCACGCGCTCTGCGACGCGCTTCTCGGCGCGCTCGCCAAGGGCGACATCGGCCACCTGTTTCCCGACACCTCGCCCGAGTGGAAGGGCATCGACAGCAAGGTGCTGCTGGCCAAGGTGATGGAGGTTGTCGCCGGCGAGGGCTACAAGGTGGCCAACGCCGACATCACGATCGCCCTCCAGCGCCCGAAGCTGGCGCCCTACATCGGCGCGATGCGCAGCGCCCTCGCCCCGATCCTCGGGGTCGGGGAGGACCGCGTGTCCGTCAAGGCGACCACGACCGAGCACCTCGGCTTCGTCGGCCGCGGCGAAGGCTGCGAGGTCTGGGCCACTGTTCTCGTAACAAAAGAATAATCGATATGGAACAAATCAAACTCATCGAACTGCCCTATGCGCCTGAAGCGCTGGCGCCTGTTATCAGCGCGGAGACCCTCGCCCTCCACCACGGAAAGCACCTCCAGACCTATGTCAACAACCTCCTCAAGCTCCTCCCCGGGAGCGGTTTCGAGGGGATGGACCTCGTGGATATCGTGAAAAAATCCTCCGGCGACATCTTCAACAACGCCGGCCAGATCCTCAATCACAACATGTATTTCCTGCAGCTGCGCGCCCCCAAGGCGGACAACCGTCCGCTCGGGAAGCTCGCCGAGGCGATCGAGAAGCAGTTCGGCTCCTTTGAGGCGTTCAAGGAGGAATTCTCAGCAAAGGCCGCCGGCCTGTTCGGCTCGGGCTGGGCATGGCTTTCCGCCGACGAGGGCGGAAATCTGGTCATCTCGCAGGAGGGCAATGCCGGCAATCCCGTCGTCAAGGGGCTCAAGCCGCTCCTCACTATCGACGTCTGGGAGCACGCCTACTATGTCGACTATCGCAACCGCCGTCCCGAGTACATCGCCGCTTTCTGGCAGCTCATCGACTGGGATGTCGTGGAGCAGCGTTTTGCATAGCCATGGACTGGATTCTCACCGAAATAGACGGTAAAATCGCCTCTGTAGCAGCGGATTACGGCCAGTTTGCCCGCATCGCCGCAGAGGTCGCGAAGCTGCCGGCCAAGAGCATAGGGAGCGTCAGCACCCGCAAGATCTCGACCGACGAGCTCATCAAGCTCGACCAGGCCATCGGCCGGGACGACCTCCTCCTTTTCGGCACCAATTTCCAGAAAAAGATCTGGAACGCCCTCTTCGACCTTTCCCACGGCGCCCAGCCCCGCCTTTACAGCTACACCGAGTTCGCCGAGAAGGTCGGCATGCCCAGCTCGGTCCGCCAGGTCGCCCACGCCGTGGCCATCAACCCCATCGCGTACATCCTCCCGTGCCACCTCATCGTTCCCAAAGAGACGATGGACAAGGCCCGCGAGATCTACGCCTCCGCCGCCGAGACCCTCTTCAAGGGCAGCGACATCTACCTCCTCGACACCATCGACGTCGGCGAATACGCCTACGGCCCCGACCTCAAGCGCGCCTTCATCAAGCGCCAGCTCGATTCTGTCCGCGAATAGCGGCCCCTGTCGCCGGCTTGGCTGATATAATGCCGTGGAGGCTAATTGACTATCAACAATTTATCCTCCACGCACAACGGGGGAAACTGGCATGGTAGAGCTAACAAAAATGTGATGGATTTGGATTTGTCGGGAGGGTTGACTATCTTTGTTTGATTTTAGGGTGACGCCCCCGCAGGGGGCGTTGATCCCGAAAGGCGCGAAGCCCCGATTTCCTGGACAGGAAACGATTTCGTGCCTGATTTCCCTGCTCTGGCCCTCCGGAGGCGGGGAATGGATTCTTTAACCTTTATCACCAATGAGTTACAAAAAATTTATTGCAGCGATTGCAGCGATGCTTCTTTTCGCGGGAGCAGCGTCGGCACAGCATTTCGACGGTCTGTCCGTCACAGGTAGCTACAAGATCAACTCGATATGGCCTGAGAGCTTCAGCGCCATAACGGGTTCGGTGACTGTGAAAATGTCGAACACCGGGGAGGAGCGCCTCTACAAGAATATCAGCGCCATCCTCTATCGTAACGGCTCGATCTTTCTCAATGGCTTCTGCAACGACATCGTCGTCGCCAAGGGCGAATCGGAGGTCCTGATCACCGGACGCGCCAGCATCGGCAGCGGCGTCTCGATCTTCACCGTCCTCGGCTCGGTGCTCAGGACCGACCTCTCGGCCTACACCGCCGACCTCTACTTCACCGACGTCGCCCCCGACGGCACGGAGACCCCCGTCGCTCGTAAGGGCGTCGCGCTGAGCAAATATCTCAAGAAGTAGCGGCGTGGAGCCGGCTCGTGGCGAAAGGATAGCAGTTGCCGTGGAGCGTAAATTATTGATAATAAGCAGGTTGCTATACCCCTTTCCCTCGCCGCAAAGGGGGAAAGGCATACGGTAAGTGACTGAATGGCAGAGGTTTAGCCACCACGGCGAAACGGCGGAAGAAGGCGAGCGGCAGCGCGTAACGAAAGGCAGCAAGCAAAAGGCAATATGCCAGCAGACAGCAAACAGATACTTCAGGCGACTAAGTGGTCGGCGGTCACGGAGGTGGCGGCGAAGCTCGTGGCGCCCGTGGCGAGCATCATCCTCGCGAGGGTGCTCACGCCCGAGGCGTTCGGGATTGTCGCCACGCTGACGATGATCATCACCTTCGCGGAGATCTTCACCGACGCCGGCTTCCAGAAGTATCTGGTCCAGCACGAGTTCGCCGACGAGGCGGACCGTGAGCAGAGCACCACGGTTGCTTTCTGGAGCAACCTGGCGATGTCGCTCGTCATATGGGGCATCATCGCCATCTTCGCCGAGCCGCTGGCGACGCTAGTCGGCAACCCGGGGCTTGGCTTCGTGCTCATCATCGCCTGCGTGTCGATTCCGCTGACGGCGTTCTCCAGCATCCAGACCGCCCTTTTCAAGCGCGACCTGGATTTCCGGACGCTGTTCAAGGCTCGCCTTGCGGCGATACTGGTGCCGCTGCTTGTCACCGTGCCGCTGGCCTTCTGGCTGCGCAGCTACTGGGCGCTCGTCATTGGGACGATAGTCCAGAACGCGGTCAGCGCGGCGACACTCACGGCGCTTTCCAAGTGGAAGCCGAGGCTGTTCTATTCATGGGCGAAGCTGCGGGAGATGCTCTCTTTCAGCGTCTGGTCCATGGTGGAGGCGGTCAGCATATGGCTCACGAGCTATGTCGATATAGTCAAAGTCGGCCGTGCTCTGGATCAATATTACCTCGGGTTATATAAAACCTCCATATCCATAGTCACGCAGATCCTCGTCCTCGTCATCGCGACCACGACCCCGGTCCTCTTCTCCGCCCTGTCCAAGCTGCAGTCGGACGAGGAGGAGTTCCGCAGCCTGTTTTTCAAGTTCCAGAAATATGTGGCCTTACTGGTCATCCCTCTCGGGGTCGGGATGTTCTTCTACAGCGACTTCGTGACACGGGTGCTCCTCGGTGAGCAGTGGCTCGAGACTACCGAATTCATCGGCCTCTGGGCCCTCACGGGCGCATTCGTCATCGTCCTGAGCCACTACAGCAGCGAGGTCTACCGCGCCAAAGGCCGGCCCAAGCTGTCGGTCCTCGCCCAGGTCCTCCATATCGTCGTCCTCTGGCCCGCGGTCCTCATCGCGGTGCGATATGGCTACAGGCCCCTGTACATCACCCGCTCGCTTGTGCGGCTCGAGATGATCCTCGTCAACCTCGTGATCATGTACACCGTCGTGAAGATATCGCCCTGGAAGATGCTCGCTGGGATCGCCCCCTCCTGCATCGCCGCCGCCGTCATGGGCGCCGCCGCCTGGGG
>JAGCDT010000001.1 GCA_017651045.1 Bacteroidales bacterium
CGCCTCGGCCCTCGAAGAGGCCCGCGCCGACCTTTTCGGCCTCTACTACTGCGCCGACCCGAAGATGGTCGAGCTCGGCATAATGCCTTCCGAGGAGGCCTACAAGGCGGAATATTCCAGCTATATCCGCAACGGTCTCTTCGTGCAGTTCAACCGCGTGGAGCTCGGCCGCCCCAACACCGAGGCCCATATGCAGAACCGTAAGCTCATCGCCGAATGGTGCTATGAGAAAGGTGCTTCTGCTAATGTGATTGAAAAGAAAGTACGCGACGGCAAGACCTACTTCGTCGTCAACGACTTCGAGGCGCTCCGCGGCCTGTTCGCCGAGCTTCTCGCCGAGGTCCAGCGCATCAAGTCCGAAGGCGACTATGCTGCCGGCAAGGCCCTCATCGAGACCTACGCCGTCAACATCGATCCGGCCCTCCACAAGGAGGTACGCGAGCGCTACGCCTCCCTCGGCCTCAAGCCCTACGGCGGCTTCGTCAACCCCGACATCGTTCCGGTTGTCAAGCGCGGCAAAGTCGTTGACTATCAGATAGTCTACTGCGACGACTACCTCGCCCAGATGCTCTCCTACGGCAAGAAGTACGGCACCTTATAACTGGGGCAAATCCCCCGAAGCCCCCACGGCTCTATTGCTCCAGCACTTTGAAAAACTATCGTTTCCCACACAAGTGCCAGCACCGAATGGTTGTTGCAATACTGCTCTTCCTGTTGCCAGTAAGAGTGTCTGGCGTTGTTGCGTTTGATTCGCTGGCGTCTGCTGTATCGACGGACACAGTCGCGGTGGTGGGGGCGCCTGTCGCTCCTGCCGTCAGTGCGCGCACGAGTAGCGTTGCGCTGAGGTTGGAGGACAGCTCGACCAAGTTCAAATGGACACAACTTATCGCTCCGGCGGCACTTATCACCGTCGGAAGCCTCGGAGTGAGCACAAACTTCGGAATCGGAATCCGTGAGACGTTCAGGGACGTGGTGGAGGAAAACCGCGGCCCCTACCGGCTGCCGGTGGACGATGTGATTCAGTTCGTCCCGCTGGCTATGGATCTTGGTCTTGGTTTAACCGGTGTGAAGGCGCGCCACAATTTCCGCGACAGAGCCATGGTTACCTTCACGGCATATGCCACTATGGCTGTGCTGGTCAACACTCTGAAGTACACGGTGCGTGAACCGCGCCCCGGCAGCGGAGTCCGCAACTCCTTCCCTTCAGGACACACGGCCGTGGCCTTTACCGCGGCAGAGATCGTCCGGGTGGAATATGGCCCCTGGTGGGGGCTCGCGGCATATTCCGTGGGCTGCGCCACGGCATTTCTCCGCGTTTACAACGATCGGCATTGGATCACCGACACCATTGCCGGGGCCGGCATAGGCATACTCTCGGCCCGCGTCGGCTATTGGATGCTGCCCCTCGAGCAGCGCCTTGCCGACCACATCACCGCCAAGTGCCGCGCCAGGAAAGCCGCCCGTCTCTCGGCCGAGATGCCATCCGCCAGTTTCCATGGTGGTGGTGGCCTTGCTGGCAGCTATGAGACCGCTGATGACTATGATGTCGCGTCTCGCCGCCGCGTCAGCTTCCTCGCCGTGTCCTCCTACGACGCCTATAACTCCGCCGCCGTCCTCTCCGTCGCCCTGACGTTCTAGTTGTCGTGGAGGCTAAGCGACTCATCATTAATGATTTACTGTACTTTAACCTGCCTAGATTTGGACAGGTTAAAAGTACTTAAACTATTGACAGTCAAATACTTGTTCTCCACGATAATTTGGTTGGGCTGGAGGTGCGTTTTTTGCAGCAATAACGATTATGAAGAAATTTTGGATTACGATTCTGCTGCTCGGAGTGTCGGGCATACTGGCCGTAGTGTTTTGCAATGAGTCGATAAGCCGGTATTCAAAAGACAGATTGTATGACTCCGTCGATGAGATTCCTCATCGTCACGCTACCGTCGTTCTCGGAACCTCACCGATTGGAAGAAGCGGAGGGCCGAACCTGTATTTCATCAACAGGATAGAGGCCTGTACCGATCTTTATAATGCTGGTAAGACCGACAGGATAATCGTCAGCGGGGACAACAGCGTCAAGGAATATAATGAACCTGAGGCGATGAGGCAGGCCCTTATAGAGAAGGGTATTCCTGCGGAGGTGATTTTCCTTGATTATGCCGGCTTCCGAACTTTGGACTCTGTGGTCCGTGCAAAGGAAGTTTTCGGGCAGTCGCAATTCATCATAATCAGCCAGAAATTCCATAACGAAAGGGCCGTTTTCCTTGCCGGAAAAAAAGGGATTGACGCCATAGGATATAACGCCGCAGGCGTCGATGCGTACTACGGCTTCCTCACCAGCGTCCGCGAAAAATTCGCCCGCTGCAAGGTGTTTATCGATCTGATTATCGGGAAGGACCCCCACTTCCTCGGGGCCCCGGTCAATATCGGCTAAAGGCCTTTAGCTTTCGCTTCATCCCATATTGCATCCATCTCGGCGAGAGTGAGGTCGCGGAGAAGGCGGCCGGCGCGGATGGTGCGGTCTTCGAGGTAGTCGAAGCGCCTGCGGAACTTGCGGCAGGTGCGGCTCAGTGCGACCTCCGGGTCGATGCCGTAGAGCCGCGCCGCATTGATAGTCGCGAACAGCACGTCGCCGAGCTCCTCCTCGGCCTTGTCGTGCGCCGCTTCGATATCGGCTCCAGCCTCTTCAGCAGCGGCGAGATCGCGGGCTTCGGCCTCGAACTCGCCCATCTCCTCGCGGACTTTGGCCCAGACGTCGGAGCGGTCTTCCCAGTCGAAGCCCACGTCGCGGACTTTGCGCTGGATCTGCATCGCCTTGAGGACGGAAGGGGCCGACTCGGGCACGCCGTCGAGGATGTGCTTGCCGGCGCGCTCCTTGAGCTTGCGGAGCTCCCAGTGCTCGGAGACGGACTGGGCGTCGGCTTCCTTCTCGCCGGAGAAGACATGGGGGTGACGGAAGACCATCTTGTCGCACTCTCGGGAAGCGATGTCGGCGATGTCATAGAGGCCGTTCTCCTCGGCGATCTTCGCGTAGAAGACGATGTGGAGGAGCAGGTCGCCAAGCTCTTTCTCAATGTCGGAGTCCTTGTGCGAAAGGACGGCGTCGGAGAGCTCGAAGACCTCTTCGAGGGTGAGCTGACGGAGCGAATCCTGCGTCTGGGCGCCGTTCCAGGGGCATTCGGCGCGCAGCCTGTCCATTATGTCGAGAAGCTTTCCTATGGCTTCAATTTTCTCTTCCCGTGTGTGCATATTCCGATAGTCTTTTCTTATGTCGCCGCAAAGATAGAAAAATCGCGAATTTTTGTGTAGATTTGCCCGAAATTTCAGATTCCGAATATGAAAAAATCACTCCCTGAATGCAGGATTCTCTTTGATGTAGGAGGCACTTTCCTCAAGAGCAGCCTCGGCATCCGCGGCATAGGCCCCATTGAAGACACATTTGCATCCGTCCCGATGCCTTCTGCAGGAAGCGCGGCCGAGATCGTCGACTCCATCCGCGAGTCAGTCAGGATCCAGACGGAGAATGCCGCAAGGCTTGGTATGAAAGTTACCGACCTCGCCGCCGATGTCCCCGGTCCGTTCGACTACTCCTCTGGCCGTTTCCTCATGAAGCATAAATTCGCGGCAGTCTACGGGATGAGCTTCTACGATATCCTCGGCGAGGACCTCCCGATGACCTTCATGCACGATGTCAACTGCGCCCTTCTCGGCCATATAGTCTCCGACCCGTCCCTCAGGACCGGCAATGTCGCCCTCGTCACCCTCGGCACCGGCCTTGGCTTCTCTTACGCCAACGGCGGCAAGATCGCCAAGAACGCCGATGGCGGCCCTGCCGAGAGCCTTTGGAACCAGCCTTATCGCGACGGCATCCTCGAAGATGCAGTCTCGAGAAGGGGTATAATAGCGGCCTATGGCGGCAGCGAGGGGATCGACGTCAAGGATATCTCCGAGAGGGCCCGCAAGGGCGACACCGCGGCGAGAGCCGCTTTCGAGTCCGCCGGCAAGAGCTTTGCCGAGGGCGCCGCTCCGCTTCTCAAGAGGCTTGAGATAGGCCATCTTGTGTTCGCAGGCCAGATTTCCCGTTCGTTCGACCTTATCCGTCCCGGTATAGGAGATGCCCTCCAGTGCGCCATCTCCGTTTCGCCCGACATTCAGGGCGCTGTCTTCAAGGGATTAGCGTTTATTTGATAATGAAAGATTTTGTCTCCGCCGACGAGGCGGTAAAGGTAGTCAAAAGTGGAGACCATATCCACCTTTCAAGCGTAGCAAGCGTTCCCCACGCACTCATCGCCGCCCTCTGCAGGAGGGCCGATGCCGGTGAAGTTGAGGATCTCCATTTCCACCATTTCCACACCGAAGGACCTGCTCCCTACAGCGAGGAGCGCTATGCCGGCATTTTCTTCGACCAGGGCTTTTTCGTGGGTCCCAATGTAAGGGCCAACGTCAACACCGGCTGGGCCGACTATCTTCCGGTCCATCTTGGAGAATCGCAGAAGCTCTACCGCAGCGGCGCGCTTCCCTGCGACGTGGCAATGGTCCAGGTCTCCCTTCCCGATGAGAACGGCATGGTCTCGCTGGGCACATCCGTCGACTGCTCCATAGCGGCTGTCGAGTCTGCCAAGCATGCAATCGCCGTCGTCAATCCCAATGTCCCCTTTGCATACGGCGATCTTATCAGCATAGATTCTTTCGAATATCTTGTGAAGGATGACACCCCTCTGGTGACGGCCGCCTTTGCGGAGCCGACTCCTGTCGAGAGGCAGATCGGCCGCAACTGCGCCGACCTCGTCCCCGACGGGGCCTGCATCCAGATGGGCATCGGCGCTCTTCCGAACGCCCTCGCCGCCTGCCTTGAGGATCACCGCGACCTCGGCCTCCACACCGAGATGTTCGCCGACGGCATCCTACGTCTTATCCGCAAGGGTGTCATCAACGGTGCCCGCAAGAAGGTCGATCGCGGCAAGGTCGTCGCGTCCTTCCTTCTCGGCTCCAACGATGTCTACAGTTTCATTGACCATAACCCCGATGTCCTGATGAAGGACATCAAATACACCAACGACCCCTGGGTGATCGCCTCCAACCCCGGCATGATAGCCATCAATTCCGCCACGGAGGTCGATCTCACCGGCCAGATCAGCGCCGACTCGATCGGCATGCGCATCTTCTCCGGCACCGGCGGCCAGCTGGACTTCGTCCGCGGCGCCACCATGTCCGAAGGAGGCAAGTCGATCACCGCATTCGCCTCCAGGACCAACAAGGGCCAGAACAAGATCGTCGACATGCTCAACCCCGGCGCCGGCGTCGTCACCCCTCGCTCCGATGCCCACTGGATCGTCACCGAATACGGTGCCGTCGACCTCTACGGCAAATCCCTCCAGGAGAGGGCCCGCCTCCTCATCTCCATCGCTCACCCCGACGATCGCGAAAAACTGGAAAAATCAGCCTTCGAACGCTTCGGCCGTCATTTCCTGTATGTAAAATAAGATCTCTCCTATGACCGACCGGGACATACAAATAATGGGGATTGTGAACCTGAATGGGGACTCCTTTTTCAGCGGGAGTCGGATTCTGGTTCCGGAGCTTGTGGTGGAAAGAGTCGGGAAGATGGTGGAGGATGGCGCTTCGATAGTGGATTTCGGAGCCGTCTCTACCAGACCAGGTGCTGCGCCAGTTTCTCTGGAGGAGGAATGGGAACGCCTTGAGAAGCCTCTCGATTGCGTCAGGAGGGAGTTCCCATCGCTTCGCATATCTGTGGATACCTTCCGATCGGAGATAGTGCGCAGGTGCTTGTCTGTCGCGGGGCGTATTATCGTCAATGACATATCAGCAGGGGAGGATGATCCTGGGATGCTTCCTCTTGTCTCGGCCGAGGATCTGACCTATGTTGCAATGCACAAAAGGGGAGATCCCGGGACCATGCAGGACCTCACTGACTATCCAGAAGGGATTGTCGAGGCAGTGTTGGCTTATTTCGACAGTTTTGTCGACAGGGCTTCCGGTGTGTCCGACTGGATACTCGACCCCGGCTTCGGTTTCGCCAAGACCGTGAGCCAGAACTACACCCTGCTTGACGGCCTTTCGAACTTCCGCCGCTTCGGCAGGAAAATCCTTGTCGGAGTGTCGCGTAAAAGCATGATTTACAGCCCGTTGGGAATCACTCCCGACGAGGCACTCGCGCCCACTCAGGTTGTCCACCTGAAGGCGTTGCAGGAAGGCGCCGACATCCTCCGCGTCCACGACGTTGCTGAGGCTGCCCGGACTGTGCGTCTTTACAGGGAAATGCTATAGGAATTCTTCCGCCCTCTCGAGCGCGTCGAGTTTCCCGATATCAAGAATCTTGAAATCCTCCGGGATATATCCCCGGACGGGGTACTTTGCACACATCTTCAGATAGGCGTCGATGATGGAGAAACGCCCCTCGAAACCGTATTCTTCCAGCACGGAGAAAATCCTGTCTGAAAGCAGGTGGATGCCAGAAAACGCCAGGCGACGGTACTTCGCCGGGTCGATCTGCCCATAGGGAGATCGGACCTCGCCGGAGCGCTCGTCCATCCAGCCGACGAGCCTCAG
>JAGCDT010000032.1 GCA_017651045.1 Bacteroidales bacterium
ACAAGGGTCAGATGGAACTATATCTTAAGTATCTAAAGAAATACGAGATGCAGGATACTGAAGAAGAGCCCCTCGGTCTGCTTCTCTGCAGCGAGGGGAACACAGAACACATCGAACTTCTAATGCTTGACGAGCAGAATATCAAGGTGGCGCAATATCTCACCGTCCTACCTGAAAAGCAATGGTTCATAGACAAGATGAATCGAGCCATTCTAATTGCTAAAGAACTACAGGTCAAACTATCTTGATGTGGATATCTGATTTGTTGTATTCATCTTCGAATTTGTATAATTTTGCAGAGTAACCTATGTCAAAAGAATATGAAATCTGCATTTTGGAAGTTTGCCGGGATATTCGCCGTCGCCACGCTTTCTCTCGTAGCTTGTAAGGAAGAAAAGAATTCATCTGGCAGCGATGTGCCGGCCGAGCCCAGGTTGGAGACATTGGATGCGACTGACGTCAAGGCTGTCGGCGCCCACCTCAATGCCGGGCTCGGCCTGAATGGCGTCTCCTACAGCAATTTGAATTACGGCTTCTATTGGGGCAGTTCTGAAGAAGAGCAGGACACATTCTTGGCCGGAGGCGAGATTGAGGACGGGACTTATTCGGCCTTTCTATCAAATCTTTCCACCGATACTCAGTATTGGTACAAGGCCTATGTGGAAATTGACGAACAGACCTTATGGGGCGAGGTTAAGTCCTTTTCGACAGGCGGCGTTCCTGTCAATAAGGTCACGTTGAATATAGTATATTCTCCTCTTGCGGTGGGCGAAAGTTTTATTCTTGAGGCCACTGTCTCTCCGGATGAGGCATCGGACAAGACGGTATTGTGGACATCATCAGATGAGTCCATCGCCACTGTAGACCAAAGTGGCAATGTCACGGCAAGGTCCATAGGAGAGGCGACCATCACTGCCACGGCAATTGACGGCAGCGGGGCCAATGATTATTGTTATGTCCAGGTGTATGATATCGTCACCCCCGATGCCGTTGATTTGGGGATTACGGTCGGTGGGAAGAATATCAAGTGGGCATCATTCAACCTCGGCGCATCGAAGCCGGAGGAATATGGCGCATACTATGCCTGGGGCGAGACGGAGCCCAAGTCCGAATACAAGTGGGCCACCTACAAGTGGTGTGTTGATGGCAAATACAATAAACTCACGAAGTATTGCCTTCAGGCCAATGCCAGTTATTGGGTGGGCGATGGTGCGTCCCCCGACAACAAGACGGAGTTCAGCGATTATGGCTATGAGGATGATGCGGCAAGGCAGAAACTCGGCGGCACGTGGAGAATGCCTACCAAGGAAGAGTGGAGTGCTTTGATTTCAGATTGCACAAGTGAGTGGCTGACGGAAAACGGCGTCTATGGCCGCAGGTTTACGGGCTCTAACGGCAACAGCATCTTCCTTCCCGCTTCCGGCTACAGGTACAATAAGGACATCCCTAAAACACGTGATAACTTCTGGCAAGTCGGAGCAAAAGGAGAATACTGGTCGTCTTCCCTCGGTCCTGATGTCCCGGATGAATTTGCTTGGTCGGATCACGCCTATTCCTTCTCCTTCGATCAGCGTGATTCTTCTCCTGTCCAGGGGCCTTACGTTGACTACTTCGACTATACCCGCCTTTATGGTTTAAGCGTCCGCCCCGTTACGGAATAGGATTTTTTTGTATCTTTGCAGCCTGATTAATTCAATTAGGACATGAATCTTAGAGACATCAAGAAAGACATCGAGTATGTGATCGGTGCATTTGTGGACGACTGCTCCACTTTCCTTTCCGTCAAACCCGGCAAGAACGCTGAGGAGATTACCGGCCTTATCGACGAGGCTGTGGACCTTTTCAACGAGCTGCGCGACAAGGTCGGCGCTCCTGAAGGCAACAAGCGTGCTTTCTACACAGAGATGCGTAAGGAGCTTCTCGAGAAGACCGACGCCCTCTACGACCGTCTCGCCGCCGCCGTCAAGAAAGGTCTCGCCGAATAATTGCAACCCGGTTGCATTAAAGGCTCCGTACCTTTGTGCCATAAGTTAGAAAGCTATGGCACATCATCACGACGAGCACTGCTGCGAATGTGAGCACCACGCCCACCATCATCACCATCACGAGGAGGGCGGGCTCAAGGAGCGGATAATTAAAATATCGGTTGCGACCGTCCTTTTGGTTGCGGCCGTCATTGTGGAGAAGACTGTCACTCTTAAAACGTGGCAGCTTCTCCTTATTTATATGGTTCCATATCTGGTGGCCGGGTTCGACACGTTGAAAGAGGCGGTCGAAGGCCTTGTGGAAGGGGAGCCTCTCAACGAGAACTTCCTCATGAGCATCGCCACCGCGGGCGCTCTCGCGATCGGGTTCCTTCCCGGTGCGGAGTCGCAGTTCCCGGAGGCGGTATTCGTGATGCTGTTCTTCCAGGTCGGTGAGATGTTCGAGGGGATCGCGGAAGGGCGCAGCAAGCGGAGCATATCACACCTTATGGAGATAAGGCCCGACACGGCCTCGCTCGAGCGCGACGGGGAAGTCGTGACCGTGGATCCCGACGAGCTTAAGGTCGGCGACATCGTGGTCATCCGCCCCGGCGACAAGGTCCCGGTGGACGGCGTCGTGGTCGAGGGATCCTCGACCCTAAATACGGTTGCTCTCACCGGCGAGAGCGTCCCCCGCACGGTCAATCCGGGTGAGGAAGTGCTTTCCGGCTGCATCAATCTGTCGGGCCTGCTCAGGGTCCGCGTCGAAAAGGTCTTCGAAGAATCCACCGCTTCGCGCATACTCCGCCTCGTGACTTCCGCCCAGGAGAAGAAATCCCGCAGCGAGGGCTTCATCACCCGTTTTGCGAAGATATACACTCCGATAGTCGTTGCAGCTGCCGTGCTTCTGGCGCTTATCCCGCCGGCATTCTCGGGCGGATTTGCCGAGGCCTTCCCGGTGTGGCTCTACAGGGCCCTTATGTTCCTTGTGGTCTCATGCCCCTGCGCCCTTGTTATCTCCGTTCCGCTCGCCTTCTTCGGCGGCCTCGGCGGCGCTTCCAGAAGGGGAGTGCTCATCAAGGGATCCAATTTCATCGATCTCCTTTCTGGTGTCTCGACAGTAGTCTTCGACAAGACCGGGACCCTCACCGAGGGTGTCTTCGAGGTCACTGCCGTCCATCCGGAAATCATAGGCGAGACTGACCTTCTTCACATGGCGGCTCACGTGGAGCGCTTCTCGACCCACCCGGTCGCCGCAGCGCTCCGCAAGGCCTATCCCGACGAGCACGACGACTGCTCCGTGACCGGGACCGAGGAGTTCGCCGGCGAGGGGATCAGCGCCGTCGTCAACGGCAAGACCGTCAGCGTCGGCAACGAGCGCCTGATGGAAAGGGTCGGTGCCGCCTGGCATCCCTGCTCTCATAAGGGGACCATTATCCACGTTGCCATCGACGGAGAATATGTCGGTCATATAGTGATTTCGGACCGAGTCAAGGTGGATGCGGCAGAGGCCGTCAAGGCCCTCGGCGAGGTCGGTGTGGCGAAGACCGTCATGCTCACGGGCGACCGTGAGGAGGTCGGGCGCGCCGTGGCCGAAGAGCTTGGCCTCTCCGATTACAAGGCCGGTCTGCTTCCCGAGGACAAGGTAAATGAGGTAGAGCGGCTCCTTGGTGACGGCACGCTCGCATTTATCGGTGACGGCATCAATGACGCCCCCGTGCTCGCCAGAGCCGACATCGGCATCGCCATGGGCGCCCTCGGCTCGGACGCCGCCATCGAGGCCGCCGACGTGGTCGTGATGGACGACAAGCCGTCGAGAATCGCCGAGGCCATACTCCTGTCGCGCCGCACTATACGTATTGCCCAGGAAAACATATGGTTCGCTATAGGAATAAAGGTGCTCGTCCTGCTTCTTGCGGGATTGGGACTTGCGACTATGTGGATGGCGGTGTTTGCCGACGTGGGCGTCACGGTCCTTGCCGTGCTCAATTCGATGAGGACCCTCCGGAAGGCCTAGTAGTACTTCTTCTCCTCGCGGTAGAGGGCGATAAAGATGAAGATCATTATCGTGAACGCCCATAGCGAGGAGCCTCCATAGCTAAGGAGCGGCAGCGGTATGCCGATGACCGGCATGATGCCGATCGTCATGCCGATATTGATGAAAAGGTGCATGAAAATGCACGCGGCCACGCAGTAGCCGTAGATTCGCGTAAACTTCTCCCGGCACTCCTCCGCATCTATTATAATCCTCGCAATCAGGAACACATACAGTCCGATTACCGCAAGGCAGCCCAGGAAGCCCCATTCCTCCCCGATGGTGCAGAAGATGAAATCGGTCGACTGCTCCGGGATGAAGCCGTAGGCCGTCTGTGTGCCCTTGAGGAAGCCCTTGCCGAAGAATCCGCCCGAGCCGATGGCTATCATCGACTGGTTGACGTTGTAGCCCACGCCCGTGGGGTCGTCCTTCATGCCGAGAAGGACCTCGATCCTCTGCCTCTGGTGCTCCTGGAGGACGTTGTTGAAGATGAACTGGGTGGAGAAAATCAGTGCGAGGCCGACGAGGAAGGTTATGACGGAGGCGCCGCTGAAAACGTTCTTCTCCTTGAAGGCCTTGATGGCAAAGCGGGGGAGCGTGCCAAGGCAGATCGCAAGGAGGAAGTACAGAGGCTTGATCTTGAGCAGGAATGCCCAGAATACCTTTTTCTCCTGCCCGGGAAGGGTGACGGTGTAGGTGTCGGCGATCTTCTGGACGGAGGCGGCGATAGAGTCCGTCAGGAGGCCCCAGAGCCACGGGAACAACGAGCCCACCAGAATGAATATCCCCAGGAACAGGAGCATCCTCCAGAAGTGCTTCTCATTGATGGCGTTGCAGAAGGTGATGACCGTGATGAGGATCATCATCGAGACATAGGGCGAAGCCGTCAGCGTCGTGATGAAAATGATGATTGCAAGGCCGACCAGGGATAGGAACCATCCGGAGAATCCTTCCCTGTAGAGGACGAAAATGAACCCGATATAGACCAGCGCCGAGCCCGTCTCCCTCTCTCCGAGGATCACCAGCATGGGGATCAATATGATGGCGGCAACCTTGAGGAAGTCCCTGAAATTGGAGATGGAGAAATCGTTCCTGCTCAGCATGGCCGAGAGGAACAGCGAAGTCGTGATTTTGGATATCTCCGCCGGCTGGAAGCTCACTGGCCCGAACACGAACCACGACCTTGACCCCTTGACCTCCGTTCCGAGGAAAATAACGGCCACCAGCAGCACTACGACAATGATATACAGGTGTGGCGCGAAGGCCTCCCATATTCGTGGATTGACAAGGAAGATGATTATTCCGGCGAGTCCCAGGGCCGAAAGTATCCACACGAACTGCTTGCCGCTCCTGAAATCAAAATTGAAGATGGACGGCGGCTCCGAGGAGTGGATGGATGCGTAGATGCTGAGCCAGCCGATGACAACCAGGATCAGATAGCTTACTATCAGAGCCCAGTCCACCGACTGCTTAAGCGATCTTTCGTGTGCGTTGCCTTTCATCTTCTCCTTATTCTGACTCGGTTGAGCAGGTAACTTGTCTTCATCCTGACCTCCAGATCCTTCCTTTCGCCCCATGCGACCTCTCCGTTGAGGTATTTTTCCACCATGAGCGAAGCGATAGGGGCGGCGAAGGTCGCGCCGAATCCGCCGTTTTCAATGTAGGCGGCGACTGCGATCTTGGGGTCATTCATGGGAGCGAAGCACATGAAGACGGAGTTGTCCTCGCCGTGGGGGTTCTGGGCCGTGCCGGTCTTGCCGCAGATGTCGAGGCCGTCCACATGGGCGATCCATGCCGTTCCGCCCGTGCCCGGCGCGCTGTTGACGGCTCTCCACATTCCCTTGATGACCTTCGGGAACTGAGTTGTGTCGACCAGGGTGTAGTGCTTTTCGTAGTATTTGGGGTCTATCTCGATGTCTTCGAACTCCTTCACGAGGTGGGGGATCTTGTACCACCCGCGGTTGGCGACGGTGGCGCAGAAATTGGCCAGGTGGAGGGGTGTGACGGCGATTTCGCCCTGTCCGATGGAAAGCGAAATGACGGTCGTGGAGTTCCATCGGCCCTTGCCGTAGTACTTGTTGTAGGTCTTGGCGGAAGGGATGCTGCCGCTAAGCTCGGAGGGGAAGTCGCTGCCCAGTTTCTTGCCGAAGCCGAAGCTTTCGACATACTGGTGCCAGGCGTCCATCGACTCTTCCACGGAAGTGTATTTATGGTTGTCGAGGATGTTGCGCAGGACGTAGCAGTAGTAGGCGTTGCACGACATCATTATCGACTCCTCCATGTCGATCGGAGACTTGTGGCTGTGGCAGCCGAGTTTGTGGTCGGCGGCGTATTGAAAGCCCCTGTAGCATGGGTGGGTCTCGGAAGGGGTAAGCACTTCTTCCTGCAGGCCGATGAGGGCGTTGACGATCTTGAAGCAGGAGCCCGGAGGATAGTAGGCCTGCACGGCTCGGTTGAACATCGGCTTGTAGGGGTTGGAGGATATTTCCTCATAGTGCTTGCCGATGTCGGAAAGCATGGAAACGTCAATGCCGGGGCTGGAGACGATGGCGAGGATCTCGCCCGTCGACGGCTCCAGCGCGACCACGGCTCCGACCTTGTTGCGCATGAGCTGCTGCCCGTAGCGCTGAAGCTCGGCGTCGATGGTCGTCATGATGTCGTGGCCCGGGGAGGCTTCCTTGTCTTCGGCTCCGTCCTTATAGGAACTCTCGATACGGCCGCGGGCGTTGCGGATATAGATGTGATAGCCCTTCTCTCCGCGAAGGTCCTTCTCGCGTGCGGCCTCGATGCCGGTCTTGCCGGCATAGTCGCCGATGCTGTACTCGTCGGGGTGGGACTTGATGTAGGCCGCGTCGACCTCGGAGACATAGCCGAGGAGGTTGCCTCCTGCGTTGATGGGGTAGTCGCGTATGCTTCGCACCTGGCCGTAGAACCCGGGGAACTGATACTTGACCTCGTCGAATTTCATGTAGGTCTCGGCGGGAACCTGCTTGAGCATGGCCACCGACTGGAAGCCTATCTTCTTGAGATTGTTCCTGTACTCGGCCATCTTGTCGCGGATCAGTTGCGGCTCCACGTCGAGCACCGACGCGAGGGTCAGGGTGTCGAACTCCGCCACCTCGCGCGGGGTGACCATGATGTCGTAGGCGACTTTGTTGCCCACGATAATCTTGCCGTTGCGGTCGTAGATGACTCCCCTCGTGGGATAGATGACTTCCTTGACGATGGAGTTGCTGATGGAGTCGGCCTTGTACTTGCCGTTGATGATCTGGATATAGAAAATCTTGCCCAGAAGTATCGCCGCGGCGATTCCGAGCCCTATGAGGATTTTGATCTGACGGTCGTCTCTCATCAGCTCCTCCCTTCAGGGGAAAGCGCATCGACTGCCGGCAGGGAAAGAAGGAATCCGGCGATGAGAGAGCAGAGGAAGCGTACGAAATTGAACCAGAAAGGCCTTGTGCCGGCCCCGTCCGCCGCTATGTAGATGATGAGGAACAGAGCCTGGACGAAAAGGATGGCCAGGGCAACCTTCGTGAAACCGTTGCGCTTGATGGAGAAGTCTTCCTTGCGGGAGAACATCTCGTCGCCGAAGACGACCGAGATCACCGTGTTGCGGAGGAAGGCTATCGGCACCAGCGCGAGGGTGTTGAGGCCGAGCACCCCGTCGGCGAGCAGGTCCACTCCCAGTCCGGTACCGAAGGCGATGAACATCGCTATGTTGGTCGAGTAGCGGATGGGGATGGAGAGCACCATCACCGGCAGTATGCTGAGGGTGATGAAATACGACAGGTGGAAGTAGTTGGTGATCAGGATCTGGATGACCGCCAACAGGAAATATGCGAGGAAGTAGTCTACCCTTTTCATTTGTTCTCAAGGGCCTCCAGCTCCCTTTGTGAAGTGTTGCTGACTACGGTCACGTAGCGAAGGGTAGAAAAATCCTGGAACAGGGTGACCTTGATTTCATTGGTCGCCCCGTTGATGATCTTGGAGTCGCCGGCGGTCCCGAGCGGAATGTCGGGAGGGAAGATCGAGGAGTAGCCGCTGGTGTAGATGGTGTCGCCCGGCTCGTACTTGTACTGCAGGGGGATCTCCCTGAGGATGGCCTTGTTGGAAGAGTGGCCGTCCCAGACGAGCGGGCCCACGGCGCCATTGTCGCCCAGGCGGGCGCTGATGGAGATGTCGTGGTTCATGAAGGACAGGGCATAGGAGTGATGCTTCTCGACGGCGTCGATGATGCCGACTACTCCCTTGCCCGTCACTATGCCGCTTTTCTCGAGGACGCCGTCCTCGGAGCCGCGGTTGATGATGATGTAGTTGTGCTGCTTGTTGCGGCTGATCTTTTCGATCTCGGCGGGAGTGTAGATGAAACCTCTTGCGCTCTTGAGACCGAATTTCATGGTGTCGAGGCGGGCGTCGTCGACTATGGCCTTATAGTGGATGAGATCCTCGCGCAGGGCTGCATTCTCGGCGGCGAGGTCGCGGTTGACCTTGCGGAGAATGAAGTAGTATTTGATGCCTTCGGTGCCGCCCCAGAGGGTCCCCTGGATGCGGTGGGCGCCGCGGGCTATCCAGAATCGCTGGAGAGAGTCCCTGGAAGAGAGCATATTCAGAGCAGCAATCTCCATGAGGATGAAGATTGCCGCGCTGATGAGGATCGGTATGACCTTACGCTCCCTGGGCATCTCAATGCCTTAACGCATCAGGAACTGGTAGTTCTCGGTGTTCTTGAGGGCGATGCAGGTGCCGCGCGCAACTGCGCGGAGAGGATCTTCGGCCACGTGGAACTGGATGTTGACCTTGTCGGTCAGCCTCTTGGCAAGGCCCCTGAGGAGGGCGCCGCCGCCGGAGAGGAAGATTCCGTTCTCTACGATGTCGGAGTAGAGCTCGGGGGGAGTCTGCTCGAGGACATGGAGGATGGAGCCTTCAATCCTGGCGATGGACTTGTCGAGGCAGTGGGCGATCTCCTGGTAGTTGATCGTGGCGTCCACGGGGTGGGCGGTCATAAGATTGGGGCCTCTGACGATGTAGGGCTCCGGCTCGTCGTCGAGCTCGGGGATGACCGAGCCGACAGCGATCTTGATCTTCTCGGCCGTGGTCTCGCCGACGCGGATGTTGTGCTGCTGGCGGAGGTAGTTCTGGATGTCGGAGGTGAAGACGTCGCCGGCTACACGGATGCTGTCCTGCTGGACGATGCCGCCGAGGGAGATGACGGCGATCTCGGTCGTGCCGCCGCCTATGTCGACAACCATGTTGCCCCTCGGGGCCTCGACGTCGAGACCGATACCGAGGGCTGCCGCCATGGGCTCGTAGATGAGGTAGACGTCGCGTCCTCCGGCGTGCTCTGACGAGTCACGGACGGCCCTGAGCTCGACTTCGGTGGATCCTGAAGGGACACCGACGACGATCTTGAGGTTGGGCGGGAAGAGGGACTTGTGCTTCGAGTTGACCTGGCGGATGAATTCACGTATCATCATCTCGGCCGCTTGGAAGTCGGCGATGACGCCGTCGCGGAGCGGACGGACGGTCTTGATGCCCGGGTTGGTCTTCTCGTGCATCAGTTTGGCTTTCTGGCCGATGGCCTTGAAGTTGCCGTTGTTGTCCATTGCGACGATGCTGGGCTCGTCGAGGGCTATCTCGTCATTTTTGAAGATGACGGTGTTGGCGGTACCAAGGTCAATGGCGAGTTCTTGTGTAAGGAATGAGAATGCCATATCTTTCTAAAAATTTCGTTTCAAGCGATAAGTCTTCAAAAATAAGAAAAATTTGGTATCTTCGCAAAAGAAAAGGTTACGCATGGACAGAAAATTCTTTTTGGTAGCCGTTGCAGGAGGCCGCGGCAGCAGGATGGGAGCCGATATTCCGAAGCAGTTCCTTCCCCTGAAGGGCAGGGCTGTCCTCGAAAGGACCATCGCCCGTTTCGCGGAAGCATTTCCCGGTCTGTCCGTCGTCACCGTCCTTCCGAAAGAGCACATATCCACGTGGGATGCCTATTGCTCGTCCCGCGGTTTCACCGTCCGCCAGAGCATTGTCCCTGGAGGCATTACCCGCTTCCACTCCGTCAGGGCCGCCCTGTCGAAGGTCCCCGACGGCGCGATTGTCGCCATCCATGACGGCGTGAGGCCCCTCGTGAGCGTGTCCCTGCTCCACAGAATGGCCGAGAGGATGGAGACCGAAAGGGCCCTCATCCCCGTAGTCCCCGTCACCGACACCCTCAAGATCCTCGACCCCTCCGAAGGCGGCGGCCTCGTGACAGCCCCCGATCCCGACCCTCTCAGGAGCCGCTTTTTCGCCGCTCAGACGCCCCAGATGTTCCTCTCGGAGGAAATTAAGGCAGCCTATGAAGGCCCGTTCGATCCTTCTTTCACCGACGACGCTTCCGTCGCAAGGAAAAACAATATACCGCTCTCCTACATCGAAGGAGAACGGTACAATATCAAAATCACCACCCCGGAGGACCTTGTCCTCGCGGAGGCTGTGCTGAATCACCTGATTCCCGAGTAGGTCGTACTCTTGAAATCCTTGACCCACACCTGACGCTCGATGGCCTCGTCGAGCGAGATCATCGTTTCGGTGGACTGGATGTAGGGGATCTTCTGGATGGTGTTGAGAAGGACCTCCATAAGGTGGTCGTTGTCAAGGCAATAGACCTTGGCGAGAATCCCGAACTTGCCGGTGACGTAGTGGCACTCGACAATCTCGGGGATCTTCTTCAGGTAGGCCACGACTTCCGGATATTTGTTGGCTTCCGACAGCTGGATGGAGATAAATGCGCAAACGTTGAGGCCGAGGGCCTGGGGTTTGACAAGGAGGCGGCTTCCGGCGATGACTCCGGCGGCTTCCAGCCTCTTTACCCTCTGGTGGATTGCCGCACCGGAGACATTGCACTCGCGTGCTATCTCAAGGAAGGGCATCCTGGCGTTCTTTACCAGGGAAGAGAGGATTTTCTGATCGATTGCATCGATGTGGTAGGTGGGCGCTGCCATAACTTTTTATTTTCTAGGTTTTCTTTTAGGTTTCATGGGCCCCGCTTCGATGATTTTGCGGCAATCCTCATCGGTGAGGGAGGCCGCGTTCTTTCCGCGGGGGATTTTGTAGTTGACTCCGTCGGCCTTGATGTAGGCTCCGTAGGGGCCTTCCATTATGACGAATCCGTCGCCTTCCCTTACGACGCCCTTGCTGCCGCCTTCTTCGGCGGAAATAAGGGCCAGGCACTCCTCAAGCGTGATCTTGAGGGGGTCTTTTCCGCGGGGGACGGAGATATTGCGCTTGCCGAACCTGATATACGGACCGAAACGGCCTTTGGTCACGACGATCTCTTCGCCGTCCTTCTCGCCGACCGTCCTCGGAAGGTCGAAGAGCTTAAGTGCCTGCTCGAGAGACAGGGTCTCTATCAGAAGGCCCTTCGGGAGGGACGCGAACTGTTTCTTTTCGCCGTCGCCCTTCTGGACGAACGCGCCGAAGCGGCCGAATTTCGCTATGATGGGCTCGCCGGTCTCGGGATCGTTGCCGATAAGGCGCTCGACTTTGCTGAACTTGCCGTCGCCGAGCACTTCGCCGACCCTTTCATGGAAGGGCTCATAGAAGCCGGAGATGGTCTTGTCCCAGGAAGCCTTGCCTTCGGCGATGCGGTCGAAGTCTTCTTCAACCCTCGCCGTGAAGTCGTAGTCGACGATGCCGGGGAATTCGCTCACGAGGAAGTCGGAGACGATGATTCCGATGTCCTGAGGCATGAGCTTGCGCTTTTCCGCACCGACGGTCTCGGTCTTTTTCGAGGCCGTGATCTTGTCGCCTGTAAGGGTGAGATTCTCAACGGGCATCTTGACGCCTTCCTTGTCGCCTTCCACAATGTAGCCCCTTCCGGAGGAAAGGGTGGGGACTATGGTGCCCCAGGTCGATGGGCGGCCGATTTCAAGCTCTTCGAGCTTTCTTGTGAGCGTGCCCTGCGAGTAGCGCGGGGGAGCGACCGTAAACTTGCACTCGGCTGAGATCGAGCGGGCGTGCATCGCGTCGCCTTTCTTGACGGCGGGAAGTACCACCTCGCCTTCTTCTCCATCGAAATCTTCGTTGGAGGCTCCGTAAATCTTGAGGTAGCCGTCGAAGAGGATCTCCATCGCCTGGGTCGAATAGGTCTCGGGCCTCTTGTCGGAAGAGATACGGACGGTGGTGTTGAGAACCTTGGCGTCGGCCATCTGGCTCGCCACCGTGCGCTTCCAGATAAGGGCGTAGAGGCGTTTTTCGAGGGTCGTGCCCTCTATATCGGTCTTGGTGATGAAGGTCGGGCGGATGGCCTCGTGGGCTTCCTGCGCGCCACGCACTTTCGTCTTGTACTGACGGGGCTTAGAGTAGGAGGCTCCGAAGGTTTCGGTGATAAAGCGTGCGGTCGTGGTGATGGCGAGGGAGGAAAGGGTCGTGGAGTCGGTCCTCATGTAGGTGATGAGACCGCGCTCATAAAGCGACTGCGCTACCCTCATCGTCTGGTTGACGGGGAAATGGAGCCTTCTGGAGGCTTCCTGCTGGAGGGTAGAGGTCGTAAACGGAGCGGCGGGGTGGCGGAAGGCTTCCTTCTTTTCCACGCCGTCCACCTTGTAGGACGCTCCTATGCTGTCTTCCAGGAACTTCCTGGCATCGCCTTCCCTGTCGAACTTCACATCGAGGAGGGCCTTGAGCTTGGTCGAAGCGGGGGCGCCTTCGGGAGTGAATGTGCCTTCCACTTTGTAGAAGGGCTCGGGACGGAATGCCATTATCTCCTTTTCGCGATCCACTATAAGGCGGAGCGCAACGCTCTGGACCCTGCCGGCCGAGAGCTTCGGCTGGATCTTGCGCCAGAGCACCGGCGAGAGCTCGAATCCGACCAGGCGGTCGAGCACGCGGCGGGCCTGCTGGGCGTAGACCAGTTTCATATCGATATCACGCGGGTTGGCCAGGGCTTCCAGCACGGCCGGCTTGGTGATTTCGTGATATGTGATACGACGGGTCTTGGCGGGGTCGAGGCCAAGGGTCACTGCGAGGTGCCATGCGATGGCTTCTCCCTCGCGGTCGGGATCGGATGCGAGATATATTGTCGAGGCCTTTGCTGCGAGAGCCTTCAGGTCGGAGACCACTCTCTTCTTGTCGGCCGGGATTTCATACTCGGGAGCAAAACCGTGTGCAATGTCCACAGAGAGCCTTTTTTCGCTGAGGTCACGGATGTGGCCGCGCGAAGAAACGACTCTGTATTTCTCCTTCTCCTTTTTCAGAAATGCGTCGATTTCCCTGGCTTTTGTGGGGGACTCGACGATTATGAGATTTTCCTCCATAGACGAAACTTTTGTGCAAAGTAAATCACAATCGGGGCAATTTTCCAAATTTTAATGCTATTTTTGTAATTCAGACCAAACTGACGACAAGATGACAGAGGCAACTCGAAAAAAGATAGTAAAGTGGTTTTGGATACTCCTGACGGTGCCCGTTGCGGTGGTGCTTTTACTGCTGCTGGCGGTGTGGGCATTCGCCGACATCCCGACCATGGAGACCCTCCAGAGCCCCGACAGCAAGCTCGCGACCCAGGTCATCGCCGAGGAAGGTGAGATCCTCACGACCTATCACATCGAAAACAGGACCTTCGTAAGCTATGACGAGCTCCCGGAGAATCTTATCAACGCCGCGGTCGCGACCGAGGACGAGCGTTTCTACCGCCACTCCGGCATTGACTTCAAGAGTCTCGGACGAGTCCTTTTCAAGACTATCCTGATGTCGCGTTCCTCCCAGGGCGGCGGCTCCACCATCACCCAGCAGCTCGCCAAGACCCTCTATCCCCGAGCCGACGTCCATTCGAAGATCCCCGGCGTTTCAAAGATCAAGATGGTATGGATCAAGCTAAAGGAGTGGATCACCGCCATCAAGATCGAGCGCAACTACACCAAGCAGGAGATCATCGACATGTATCTCAACGCCGTCTTCTTCGGCAGCAACTCCTACGGCATCTATTCAGCTTCGGCCCAGTATTTCGACAAGAAGCCCATCGACCTTACGACCGAGGAGAGCGCGGTCCTCGTGGGTATGATCAACAAACCCACCCGCTACAACCCCAACATCAACCCCGAGAAGGCTCTTGAGCGCCGCAATTTCATCCTCCGCCAGATGATGAAAAACGGCTACCTGACCCGCGTCCAGTGCGACTCCATCCAGGCCATCCCCATCAAGACCTACGCCCGCAACGTGGACCGCACGACCGGCGTCGGCCCCTATTTCCGCGATATGCTCCGCCGCACCCTCTATGCCGAGAAGCCCCGTCCGTCGGACTACCCGACCCATTTCGACTATGTGGCCGACTCCCTCCGCTGGGAGGAAGACCCCATTTTCGGATGGATAATCAAGAACCCGCGCAATGACGGCACCCTCTACGACATCGACCAGGACGGCCTCCGCATCTACACGACCATCAACATCAAGATGCAGAAATACGCCGAGGAAGCCGTCGTGGAGCACCTGAGCAAGGATCTTCAGAAACAGTTCGACAAAGAGGTCAGATACCGCAAGGAGTTCCCCTTCTCCAACGGCACCGACAAGAAGGCCATCAAGGTCGCCATGGCCCAGGCTCGCAAGTGGAGCGACAGGACAAGGATGATGAAGGCCGCCGGCAAGTCCGATTCCGAGATCGAGAGGAGCTTCTCCAAGCCCGTCGAGATGAGGCTGTTCAAATGGGACAAGCCCGGCTACGTCGACACCGTCATGACCCCGGACGACTCCATCCGCTACTACAAGTCCTTCCTCCGTGCAGCCTTCATGGCCATCGAGCCGGGGACAGGGCGCATCAAGGCCTATGTTGGCGGCCCCAACTACCGCTATTTCAAATACGACAACGTTTCGCAGGGCCGCCGTCAGGTGGGTTCGACCGTCAAGCCCTATCTCTACACCCTTGCGATGGAGTCCGGCATGACCCCTTGCGATCCTGTGTAGAACGTCCCGCAGGTCATCGTCCTTCCCAACGACAAGACCTGGAGTCCCAAGGACCCCCACGCCGACGGCAAGCTCGTCAACCTCCGCTGGGGTCTCGCATGCTCCTCCAACTCGGTGGCTGCCTATCTCATGAAGCAGCTCGGCCCCGACGCCATGGTCCGCCAGATGCACAAGATGGGCATCACGAGCTATGTCGACCCGGTGGTCTCCCTGTGTGTGGGCTCGGCCGACCTTTCCGTCTTCGAAATGGTCTCCGCCTACAACACCTTCCCTTCCGGCGGTGTCTACGCCTATCCCATGTTCGTGACCCGCATTGAAGACAGTGAAGGCAACGTCCTCGCCCGCTTCTCGCAGCGCAAGAGAGCGGCGGTCGACACAAGGGCCAATTCCGAGATGGTCTCGATGATGAGAGGCGTCGTCGACGGAGGCACAGGCGGCCGTCTCCGCAGCAAATACGGCCTCAAGGGCCAGATCGCCGGCAAGACTGGCACTACCAACGACAACTCCGACGGCTGGTTCATCGGCTACACCCCGAGGATCACCGCCGGCATCTGGGTCGGCGCTGAGGACCGCTATGTCCACTTCACCTCCACGGCTCTCGGCCAGGGCGCCAACATGGCTCTCCCGATATGGGGCCTCTGGATGAAGAAAGTTATAGCCGACGGCACTCTCGGCATCTCTTCCGAGGATGTGTTCGACTTCCCCGAGGTCGGATGCTCCGGTTTCGACGCGGCCGAGTACAACAAGAATCTTGAAGAATACTATTTCGACTAATATGATTAAGAAAATCGCAGTCATCTACGGTAGCGACTCTTCCGAGTGGGAGATTTCGTGCAGGAGCGGGGAATTCGTGTCCTCGCGTATAGACGAGTACAAATACGATGTCTATGAGATCTTCGCCCGTTTCGGGAAGTGGCAGCTCGTGGCCATGCGCCCGAGCAACTCGATGAGGGTCCCGTTCCCCGAGGGCTCAAGGCCCGAGGTCGACAAGACCGATTTCTCGGTTACCGTGCTCGGAGAGAAAATAAAGTTCGACTATGCCTACATCATGCAGCATGGCGCCCCCGGCGAGTCGGGCCAGTTGCAGGGCTACCTCGAGATGCTCCGCATCCCGTTCTCGACCTGCAGCGCCTTCGTCACTGCGGTTGCCTTCGACAAGTATTCCTGCAAGAGCTACCTGCGCGGCAGCGGCATAGTCAAGCTCGCCGACGACGCCTTCATCCGCAAGGGCGACGATGTCGAGGCGTGCTCGGAGCGCGTGGCCGAAAAGCTCGGCTTCCCGGTGTTCGTGAAGCCCACCGACGGCGGCTCCAGCTTCGGTATCTCCAAGGTCAAGTGCAAGGAAGACCTGCCTTCTGCGATCCGTTTCGCTTTCTCCGAAGGCGAGACCGTCATCATCGAAAAGGGTATTGTCGGTCGCGAGCTCACTTGCGCCGTCTACAAGGACGCTAAGGGTCCCAAAGCCCTCCCCGTCATTGAGATCATCACCCAGAACGATTATTTCGACTACGACGCCAAGTACAACGGCCGCAGCAGCGAAGTCTGCCCTGCCGAGATTCCTGACGATCTGCGTGATAAGCTCCAGAAGACCTCTGTCGAGATCTATTCCCTGCTCGGATGCTCCGGTGTGGTTCGTTTCGACTACATCAGCGCCGAGGACGGCCTCTACTTCCTCGAGGCCAACATCATCCCCGGGATGACCAATGCCTCCCTCGTGCCCAAGATGGTCCGCGCCGCAGGTCTCGATTTCACAGCATTCCTTTCCATCGTGATAGAAAACTAAGGGATGCTCCTTACAGAATTCCTATCGTCCGGGATTGCCTCGCTGGAGTCTCTGTACCCCACTGCAGAGGCGCGCTCCATTATGCTTATGCTGTGCGGCCACATCCTCGGCACGAAGAGCTACACCCACATCCTCGAGCCCTCCTTCACTATCGACAGGAAGAAGCAGCCCGTCCTTGACGAGGCTCTCGCCCGTCTGACCAAGGGGGAGCCCATCCAGTATGTGATAGGTCTCACGGAATTCTGCGGATTTACCTTCAAAGTCAACAGCGACGTGCTCATTCCGCGCCCGGAGACCGAGCTCCTTTGCCGGGAAGCCATTAAAATCGCCTCCCGTAAAAAGAGGATGCGCGGCGCCTACGGCGGCGGAAAGCCCGTCCGCATCCTCGACCTTTGCACGGGAAGCGGCAACATCGCCTGGACCGTGGCCCTCTCCGTCCCCGGAGCCGTCGTGGTCGGCATCGACATCTCCGAAGGCGCCCTCGCGGTGGCCTCGGGGCAGAATTTCTCCCGCGAGCTCAAGGACACCGGAGCCCTGGCTCCGACCTTCCTCCGCGCAGATGTCCTGGCCCCGGTTCCCGCCGGGCTGGGCAAGTTCGATCTCATTCTCTCCAATCCTCCTTATATTATGGAGTCGGAGAAAAAGCTTCTGCGTAAAAACGTCATAGACTACGAGCCCGCTTCGGCCCTCTTCGTGTCGGACGAGGATCCTCTCGTCTATTACAGGGCCATAGCGGAGTGGTCGCTCGACCTTCTGGAAGCCGAGGGCAAGTGCCTCACCGAGATCAACGAGTGCCTCGGCCCTGAGACCAGGAAGGTCTTCACCGATGCAGGTTTCACCGAGACCGATATAGTCCGCGACTTCTACGACCGCAACCGCTTTATATTTTATACAAGGTAGCTCCGGTTTTGCGCTGAACTTTTCTGTTACTTCAGTGAGAAATCCTTAAAAGAAGACCCTGTGGGGCCTTTTTTTGTTTTTATCCGTTTTCTTTTTGTGTAAGCGGATAGCTTTGGCTCACTTTGCAAAAAGAAAAAGCCATGAAAAAGACATCATTCCAGGCCCTTGCGGCCGTCGCGGTTGCAGGAGCCCTTATTTCCTGCGAGAGAGTAGACACCGGTGACCCTTCCGTCCCGCCTTCGGAAAGGGGGCTCATCACCCTTGAAGAAGTGGCGGAAATCTTCTCGTGCGTTCCCCTTGGCGCCGAGCAGATGGCCGAGGTGCGGGATGCTGTAGGCTCGTCGACGGAAAACGGTTACGACGAAGAGTACACCATGCGTTCGCTCTTCGAGAGCCCCGGCACCGGCGTGGGGGAGACGAAAGCCTCGTCGAAAGAGTACGTCACCCCGCTGCGCGACCTTCTCCGCGCCGCCGTGGAGGAGCGTTTCGCCACCAAGGCGGCGACCCGTTCCGGCGCCCCCGCCGACGCTTCGGAGTATCTCGACGCCCTGAGCTCTTCAGATGTCCAGATCTACTGGCCATACTCTGAAAAATGGGACGGCTCGTCTTCTCCTGTCATCACCTATGACCCCAGAAGCAACGTAGAGAGCAACGTTGGTTACGAGATGTCCCCCGACGGCTCCGTAAGGGAGATAATCGTCAATGAGCAGATGGCTCAGGAGCGCCCGGTGTGGGTGATCAACCACAATGACGACTCGGCCTTCACGTCATTGGAGCTGCTTCGCCGTGCCGACCCCGACTGGGGCCAGGGCGGCGGCGAGATCATCGTCCATGCGCCCGGCACGAAGGCCTCTTCCGATGCGACCAAGACCCTTATCCTCCGTTCATTCAAGATGAACCGCAACTACGACACCTGGTTCGCCGGCGCCTCCGAATTCTTTGTGAAGTGCGGCTCGGTGAATGGTTTCAAGGCGACCACGGAAGCCGAGATGAAGCTCTATTCGCCAACGGTCACGGACTTCATGATAGTGGTCAAGCGCAACCAGAAGGGAAAGGAGATCCCGTTCAATGCCGTGCTGATTTCCGAATGGACGTCCCAGCTGACCTCCTGTGCTTTCATCGTCACGGAGGATGACGGCGGCACAATCGAGACATGGAAAAGTTCCGCTGTCGTCAAGTACAACTCCAAGTCCTACGGTGTTGAAATAGCCATCCCGGTCAACTCTCGCGACGACATTGTCTGGCGCGGTCAGCTAACCCGCAGCTACGTCGAAAAATACTCCGGCGAGACCGGCCATTTCGGTGATATTGAATTGGTTTTGGAATTGGTGTGATGGAAGCAGTTTTACAAAATGTTGTTACGGATTTGTATTTTTGTAATAACTTTCCTATCTTTATCGTGGAAATCGACAATGATATGGAAACAACACTTATCCGCATCGGCAACAGCCGCGGCATCATCATCCCCTCTTCCATCTTGAAAAAGATGGGAGTCAAACTCGGGGCGAAAATTTTATTGACTCCGAAGGAGGAAGGGGAAATCATTCTCCGGGCTGTCCCGGAGGAGGAGCCTTTCACCGGCCCTTTCACCGGCCCTTTCAGGGCATTGAAGGATCTCGTTGATGAAGACGCCTGGGGAGGAAGGGATATGGATCCGGCCGAGTATGTCAGGCAGCTTAGGGATGAAAGTGATATTGTCGATAAGCGTATAATACCAGAGTGGTAAACTGCTATGTATTTGATTGATTCTGATATCCTGATTGCAATGGGCAGGGGCAACACTTGTCTTCAGGATAAAATGAATAGTGTTGGTTTGACAGAATGCGCCTTGTCGGAAATCAGTCTGGCCGAATTATATGTGGGTGCCTACAAGGTCGGGAATAGAAAACTGGAACCGCTTTTGGAATTCTTTGAAGGTGTGCTGAAGATAGTTCCAATAACGCAGGCTATCAAGACTTTTGCAAAACTTCGCGTGCAACTTGAATCCGTCGGCTCCCGGCTTGAAACGATGGATCTATTCATAGCCGCCACGGCTCTGGAGGGGGATTATACTCTTGTGTCCCACAACAAAAGACACTACTCCCGCATCCCGGGCCTCAAACTCGAAGATTGGATAGAATAAATAGTTATGAGGTATTTTCTTAGATCGGTTAAGTATTTTCTCGGAGTGAGTATACTTTTCACTCTGATTATCGGTGCCCTGATGCTCACGGGCTATGTTTCTACGGATGTCAATGTGCTTTTCAGAGCGGGATGGAAGTCGGTGGGGCTGATTGCCCTGATGTTTCTCGGAGTGTCCGCCGTGTATCCGAAATTCGGCTATACAAAAAGGCATGCATCCGTTGCGGGGGAGGATTCCGAACTCCGCCCTGCAGTGAAGGAATTCTTCCGTGAGAGGGGCTACGACCTCGAAAACGACTCTCCGGAGCAGATGACTTTCCGCTCCCGTTCGGCCTGGCACCGCATCACGACTTTCGGCGAAGACCGCATCACGGTCATTCCGGAGTTCGGCGGCTATGGCATAGAGGGTCTCGGACGTGATGTTGTCCGTATCATCAGCGGCCTGGAGTACAAACTGAGGTCTAAAGAAGATTAAGCCTTTCCGCCGCCGCAGTCAGCGCGTCGTAGAATTCTTCTCCGAACGTCTCCGTGAGCGGTTCTTTCAGGAATTCAAACACGCGGACTCCCTCCCTGCGGCCCTTCTCGAAGGCGTCGCGGCAGATGTCCCATCTGTGGAGGTTGAGGCCGACCGTCCCTTCGCCCAGCTGCACGACCCTTATCGGGTAGAGCCGGCAGGATATCGGCTTGTGGAACCGGCATTTCCCGCTGAAGAAGCAGCGCTCGATGGCGCAGAAGCAGTTGCCGCCCTCAAAAAGGGTGTAGGCGCATTCCTCCGTCCCGGGGACAACGGGCGTGACGAGGTCGCCTTCACGGTCCACCTCGAAAAAGCCCTTCGCCGCGACCGCATCCCTTCCTTTTTCGCTCATAAGCGGAGAGAAACTGTCGTAGGCTGCCTCAAGCGGCTCCAGCTCCTCTTCCTTCAGGGGAGCGCCGCTGTCGCCCGCGATGCAGCATTTGCCCTTGCAGACAGGATAGTCGCAGCTGAAATATTCGGTGAGAATGTCGCCGTTGACATAGACGTCGCCGATCTGGACTATTGTCGAGTAGTCCATCATAGCTCGGTGATTTTGCCGGATGAGGCGGCGAAGAACATGAGGCGCATCTTATCCTGATTGATCGCGTTGATGCTTTCCTTCCTCGTGGAAACGAAATCCTTGGAGGATATATATCGGAGGGCGATAAGGTCGCGCCAGGTGTCATTGTCCGAGAGCGCGGATTCCATGCTGCTCCGCACCATCTTTTTATATAGGTCGATATCGCGCTTCGGGAGATTGTTGGCGGCAAGGGCGTAGATGGCCTTTTTGACGGCATCCCTGGCATCGCCTTCAGAAATTGACGGCATTCCTTCCCTGTCGGCCTTGCCGAAGGTCACCACAAAGTGCATCCTCTCCTCCGGGTAGGTCTCGGCGACGGCTTCCACGTCGGCATAGTAGCCGAGCGGCGCCAACCGCCTCACGACCTCGCGCCTCAGAGCCTCGGCGGCGGCATGCATCGTAAAATAGGACGTGGATGAGACCTGGTAGGGGAAAGTTATGACAATCCCATCCTCGACGCCCGCGAAATCGGGCATCTTGCGGGGAGACACGGCGGTACGCCTCAGGATCTTCGTGCGGTCCGACCTGAAGGCGGCGGCGCTTTCCATAAGGAGTTTCTTTACTACGCCCTCATCCAGATCGCCCACAAGCGTGAGGATGGCTCCGTTGACGTTGGAGAAACGAGATTCGATGAAATCCGCCGCACGGTCGAAGGCCTCCTCGTCCATAAGCGAGCACTTCAGGTAATAATCCTTTTCGGCGGCCGGAATGTCCCTGCGGGCTGTAATGTCGGCGAGCGCGCCGAAAAACAGCGGCAACCTTGTCGACGGCGCACTTCCCTCGAGCCTCAGTTCCGACGAGGTGAGCTTCAGGGAAATGTCGATATCGCAGGTTTTCAGCATGTTGAAGAAATCGTAGCCTGTAAGTCCGCCGGCCGGAGCGAGGCGTATTATGTCGTCGTAGTGGAGGGTCTCGCCAGGCTTCAGTCCCGGGATCGACTGGTAGCCGCCGGGAAATGAAAGGCTGAAACTGAATCTCGCATATTCGGTCCTTCGCGTCATCAGGACGGTCTTGAGGCCATTGGTGAAAGTCCATATGGAGCCTTCGCCGATAGGATCTCTTCTCGCCTCCTTTATTTTAGTTTTAGGAGCGATGATATTGAGTCCGAGCGTGTCGCCCATGCGCCATGAGTAGTCGGTCTCCAGATGAGTGTAGTAGCCGACAAGGTAGGCCAGGTTGTAGTCAAACAGGACCTTGTTGTCGTCGACGTCTCCTTTCGGGGTCACATATTCTATATGGACTCCCTGCCTCTGGTCGAGCAGCGCATCCGCTATCCTGTTGAACAGCGCCAGCTGCGCCGAATCGGACACGTTTTTCCTGGCGAAAAGGATGGATTCCTCCTCCGGGGTCGCAAGGGATCCGCCGTAAAGGTAGGCCGCGATACACCTGTCGGTCTTGCGCGGCGTCTTGCCGAGAGTGCCTATCTCTCTGCCGAGCACACGCCTTGTGTGGAGGAATTCAACCGGCGTGGCTCCCTGGCTCTCAAGCGCGCCGAAGACCCTTCCGAGCGCGTTGAGCGCTTCTTCCATATACAGGCTGTCGGTCTTGACGGTGAATTTATGGAGCTCGTCGCCGTCGCCGGAAAAACTGTTGGTGTGTTCGTAATCGATGGACCTGTAGGGGATCTTCCTGCTTCGGAACTCCCTCTCAAGGCGGTGCCGTACTATAAGGGACAGCTCTCTGGAAAAGATATCCATGACCAGGGGCAGCGCGGTGTTCATCATACGGCGGGGCGTCCTCGGGGCGGCATAGGAAACGCTGACGGAGCATTCGGTCCCCGTCTTGCTGAAGAACGTGGGGACGGGCGTCGGCTCCCATACATAATTAAAGGCGGGCGCCTTGGCGTAGAGGGGACGCACGATCATGGAGATCAGGTCCATCCTGTCTTTGACGGTCTTCGGGTCTATGTCGCCTGAAAGCACTATCGCGGAGGGGACATCGGTCGTCGATATTATACCGAATGCGGCAAGAAAGGCGGAGTCGGCCACTTCTTTCTTCCCGACAGGGATGCGGTCGAAGCGATAGACGGTCGAGCCGCCGTTGTCGGTGAAGTAGCCTTCAGGCCTCGGGCCTGAGCCGTTGCCGGAGAAAAATCGTATCGGCGCGACGGTCCCGGCTCTCGGAGAATCGAGCCTCGCGGCGCTTGCCTCCGAGACTGGTTCTCCGTTTAAAATCACTGCCATATCGGCATATCCGACTTTCGAAGTATCGATGGCCAGATAGTATGAGATGCCGTTTCTGAGCTCGCCGACAGTGATGGTCGTGTCGGCCTGAAGAGGAACCAAAGACTGCGCTGGCATCATTATTGAAATACCTGCCAGCGCAATTATTGTCGATATGGCCCTTTTGAGGAACATAATTTCTCTTCAGAGGTGCAAATTTAACGATAATTATTGCTATTTTTGCAAAATGTGTGCTTGAGATTATTGATAAAAGTGACAACTATGAAAAAGATTATGATCGCACTTGCGGCTCTTCTTTGCGCCGCTTCGCTTGCTTCCGCCCAGGATATGGCGGTTGCCACTGAGACCTACAACAACGGCGTCATGGCCCTCCAGGGTGGAGACAAGGCCACCGCCCTCAACTACTTCAACGAGGCTCTTTCCCTTGGACAGGCCTGCGGTGATGAAGGTGCAGAGCTCGTAGCCAACTGCAAGAACGCTATCCCCGGCATCATACTTTCCATAGCAAAGGGCCAGATCAACGACGGCGCTTATGACGACGCAGTCAAGACCCTCGACGAGGCCGCTGCAAAGGCCCGCGAATATGGCGTAGATGGCATTCCTGCCGAAGCCGCGGAGCTCACGACCAACGCTTATCTCCGCAAGGGCACAAGCCTTCTTAAGGAAAAGGACATGGCCGGTGCGGCAGGCGCTCTCGAGAAAGTCGTCGCTGCAGAGCCGACCAACGGCAACGCTTCCCTTATGCTTGGCCAGGCCCTGATGGGCTGCGCCGATCTTGACGGCGCGATCGCAGCCTTCAAGGTGGCCGCCGCCAACGGCAAGGAGGAGCAGGCCAACAAGCTTCTCGGCAACATCTACCTCAAGCAGGGCCAGGCCCTTCTCAAGGGTGGCAAGAACGTCGAGGCTATCGAGGCTTTCCAGACCGCCAATTCCTACGTCGAGAACCCCGCTTCCTATAAGCTCATCGCCAGCGCCTATTCCAAGCTCGGAAAGACCTCCGCTTCACTTGATGCTTACAAGAAGTACCTCGAGCTCAATCCTAACGCAAAGGATGCTGCCGGCGTGAAGCTCACCATCGCAGCGACCGCGCAGAAGGCCGGCGACAAGGCCACCGCCATCGAATACTATCAGCAGATAGTCGGCGACGCCCAGTACGGCGCAACTGCAAAGCAGCAGCTTGACGTTCTCAAGAAGTAAATGACTCCCCTGGAGATTCTCGCTCCGGCGAGGAACGCTGAAATCGGCATCGCAGCAATCCGTTGCGGTGCCGATGCCGTGTATATCGCCGGGCCTAAGTTCGGTGCGCGCTATGCCGCCGGCAACGAGTTCGACGACATCGAGCGGCTTTGCGCTTACGCCCACCGCTTCGGCGCGAGAATCTACCTGACACTCAATACCATACTCTACGACGGCGAACTCGAAGAGGCCGCGGAAGCGCTCCGCCTTGCCGAAAGGGCCGGCGTGGATGCCGTCATCGTGCAGGATCCGGCGGTCGTGACGCTGGCGCGGGAAGCCGGAGTGAAACTCCCGCTTCACGCCTCGACCCAGTGCGCGATACGCACTCCGGAGCGGGCGGCCTGGCTGGAGAGCCTCGGCTTCACAAGGCTGATTTTGGAAAGGCAGCTTTCGCTCGATCAGGTGAAGGCTATCCGGGCGGCGACTTCGGCCGATCTGGAGTTTTTCGTCCATGGGGCGCTCTGCGTGTCTTATAGCGGCAACTGCTATCTTTCTGAAAAGCTTTCGGGGCGCAGCGCCAACAGGGGCGAGTGCGTCCAGGCTTGCCGCTCACTTTACGATCTCGTAGATGCGGACGGGAAGGTGCTGGTCCGTAACAAGGCGCTCCTGTCGCTTAGGGATTTCAATCTCCTTGGCAGGATGGAAGAGCTCGCGGAGGCCGGCGTGTGCTCTTTCAAGATCGAGGGCCGCCTGAAGAACATTTCGTATGTGAAGAATGTCGTGAGGGAATATTCCCTCGCGCTGGATTCTTTGGTCGAAAAATATCCTGAAAAATACACACGAGCCTCTTTCGGAAGGGTTTCCGGCGGCTTCGCTCCGGCTCTAGACAAGACGTTCAACCGTGGCTACACTCCGCTTTTCATAGACGGGAAGCGCGGGAAGTGGTCATCGATGGACGCTCCGACCTCTCTCGGGGAGAGAGTCGGCACGGTGGCTGAAATCCGTCGTGGCGCTTCGATGACTCTCAGGCTTAAGGGGCTTCCGGAAGGAATCCGTCTGGAAAACGGCGACGGCTTCGCGTTCGTGGGCCGGGACGGCTCAGTGACGGGATTCCGCGGCGACCTTTGCCGCGGCGCGGAGATCGTCTGCAAGAGCGTCGAGGGGCTTTCCGAGGGCATGACACTTTGGCGCAACGTGAGCATCGCATTCGAGCGCGAGCTCGAGCGCAATATGCCAGAGCGGCTGATCCCGGCGGTCATAAATGTTAAGGCATACGGCGGGACCATCGTGTTTGACGCCGTCTCTGAAGATGGCCGGAAAGTCTCCGTCACGGAGGATGTTTCCGGAAATGAAACGGCACGTGATGCTGGACGCATGCTCTCGATAATCGAGTCGCAGCTGTCGAGAAAATCCGGCGATTTTGCATTTTCGGCGGGGAGCATCGAAAGCGATGGCGCCCTTCCTATGATGAGTTCGTCATTCCTCAATGGCGTCAGAAGATCTCTCGCAGACAAACTTTCCGAAATCCCGTGTCCTCGCATTAAAGAGACCGCCGGTTCCCCCTCAACCGCGAAACTCTCTGTCGCCACTTATCTGGATAATCTTTCCAATCGCCTCAGCCTTTCGCTGGCCGACGGCGCCGAGAAGGCCTACGAACTGACGCATCGCAAGGACGCAGAACTCATGCGCACTCGCTATTGCATCCGCTACGAACTCGGCCTCTGCCCTGTCCACCAGGGAGCAAAGCCCACCGGGCCGCTCTTCCTTCTCAACAACGGCCGCCGCCTCGCCCTCGCCTTCGATTGCGCCGCCTGCGAAATGACAGTCCGCGAGGCGTAGTACGAATTTTGCTATGACGTAACAAAACACTACATTTGTTACGTTCTGATTTAAAACGTTTCGTTATGTCAAAAGATGGAACTTTTCTCGGTTTGATGACCGGACTGGCGGCCGGAGTAGTGCTCGGGTTGCTTTTCGCCCCTGAAAAAGGCACTAAGACACGCGAGAAACTTCGCAAGATGGCTGCCGAAGGATACGAAGACTTCAAGGATTTTATCGATGACGAGGAGCCCGCTCCTTATGAGGCCGATCCCGTCTATGATGCAGAAGAAAAAGCCGAAGATGAATGATTTTCTCGAGCCCGTCGGCGATCTTTCAAAGACCGCCCGGGAGTACGTCGATCTCAGGATCGATGAGGTAAAGCTCAAGACGGCGAAGGGCCTTTCGCTCTCTGTCAGCCGTATCTTGAGCTACATTCTCATTTTCGGAGTCGCGACCAATCTGCTGCTCGTGCTCTCGTTCGCCGCGATTCTTCTTCTCGGCGATGTGCTTGGCGGCTACGGATTGGCGGCGCTTATCGTCTCGGCCGTGCTTCTGGTCCTTCTCGTGGTGCTTATCCTTCTTAGAAACAAGCTCTTCCGCGGAGGATTCGTGAAGCTTTTCATTAAACTGTTTTATCCCCAGCAAGATGAAGCCTAGATATAGCGAGATTCGTACGATCGAGGAGCTCGACCGTGCCATTGCCCGTAATCACGACGCGATCCGCCATAAGGAGACGGTTCTTTCCCGCCGCTACGAAAGGGTCAGGGAGAGCCTCACTCCGTCTGCCCTTCTGACAGAGGGGATGCGCCAGATTGTCGGTTTCCTCCCTCTCCCGGAATTTGCCTTCCGCTTCCTCGGACGTCTTTTCCGCAGGAAATGAATCCGAAGCTCGAAGCTATCCGGTCCCTGATGAGGAGCCGGGGCTGGGATGCAGTGGTCATCACCGGCAGCGATCCCCATTCAAGTGAATATCCCGCCCTCCGCTGGAAACAGGTGGAGTGGGTCTCCGGCTTCACGGGTGAGGCCGGAGAACTCGTTATCACCGCAGACCACGCCGGCCTGTGGACCGACACACGTTACTTTATCCAGGCTGAAAAGCAGCTTGCCGGCACGGATATCGTCCTCCATAAGACGAGAGTGCCGGATGAGGTGCTCATCCCGGAGTGGCTCTCGAGGCAGGATTTCGACTGCGACGAGGAGGGGCCGGTGATAGCCGTGGACGGTCTCGCGACCAATGTGGGCGAGGTCGATGGTATCGCGGAGGCCTTCTCCGGCCGGGTGCGAATAGTAAGCGCTCCGGATTTTCTCTCTCCTCTCTGGCGCGGACGTCCAGTGATTCCCGCGACGCCGATTATCACCCTCGGCCGTGACATCACCGGCGAAAGCCGTATCGAGAGGATAGCCGCGCTTCGCGAGGCGCTTGCCGCGAAGGAGTGCGACGCGATGCTCGTGACGGCTCTCGACGAGGTCGCATGGCTGCTCTGCGTCCGCGGAAACGACGTGGAGTTCAATCCTGTCGTGATATCGTACCTGGTGGTCACGATGGATGCCGTGAAATGGTTCGTCAGAAAGGATTCCTTCGACGCCATTGATTCCGACACGGAAGACAGTTTCTCCGAACTCACCGACGAGGGGATCGACATCCTTCCATATGATTCCATAGGGATGTACCTTTCATCGCTCGCCGAGAGCGGCGATGTGGGCAGGCTTCTCTATGATCCGTCTTCGCTCAACTACGATATTTTCGGGATGATCAGCGTCCCGACCTTGAGGGCCGCGTCTCCGATAGCCGGTATGAAGGCCGTGAAAAACGATGTGGAGATAGCCTGGATGAGGGATATCCACATTCAGGACGGCCTTGCGATGGAGAAATTCCTCTACTTTATAGAAAGGGAGATGTCGGAGGGGAGGATGCTTTCCGAAAGGGAAGCCGCCCTGCAGCTTGAGGCTTTAAGGGCTGAGATTTCTGGCTATGTGGGCGGAAGCTTCGAGACTATTTCGGCCTATGGGGCCAATGCTGCGCTGCCGCACTACGTGACCCCTGTCGAGGGGTCCGCTATCCTGCGGCCGCGGGGGCTTTACCTCGTCGACAGCGGCGGGCAGTACATTGGCGGCACAACTGATATCACCCGCACCATCCCCCTCGGCGAGTGCACTCCTCTCGAGATGGAGGACTACACCCTCGTCCTGAAGGGCCATATCGACCTTGCAATGGCGGTGTTCCCGGAAGGGACCCCCGGCTGCCGCATCGACGCCCTCGCGAGGAATCCCCTCTGGCAGTTCCGCCGCAATTTCGGCCACGGGACGGGCCATGGGGTCGGTTTCTTCCTCTGTGTCCATGAAGGCCCGCAGGACATCCGCCAGAACCTCAATCCAGAGCCGCTCCGCCCCGGTATGATCACTTCCGACGAGCCGGGCATCTACCGTGAAGGCCTCCACGGAGTGCGCCACGAGAATCTCGTTCTCTGCCGCGAAGACTCGTCCAACGAGTTTGGCCGCTGGCTCTCTTTCGAACCGCTCACCCTTTGCCACTTCGACACGGATGCAATAATCCCGGATCTTCTGACCCGGGATGAAATAGAGTGGCTCAACGCCTATAACGCATCGGTGGCCGAGACTCTGTCGCCGCTGCTGCCTCAGGAGGTTGCGCAGTGGCTCCAGCTCAAGTGCGCGCCACTTAGACCGTAAGGATTTCCTTCTCCTTAGCGTCGATGAGGGCGTCGATAGCCTTGACGTTCTTGTCGGTGACTTTCTGGAGCTCTTCCTCACCTTCCTTTTCGCCGTCCTCAGAAAGGCCCTCGTTCTTCTGGGCTTTCTTGAGGAGGTCGATGCCGTCGCGACGAATGTTGCGGACGGAGACCTTGGAGGACTCTCCGGAGGCGCGGGCCTTCTTGATGAGCTCGCGGCGGCGCTCCTCGGTCAGGGCCGGGACGATGCAGCGGATGATCTCACCGTTGTTGGAAGGGGTGAGGCCGAGGTTGGCATCGAGGATGGCTTTCTCGATCTTGCCGATGAGGTTGCGCTCCCACGGCTGGATGGCTCTGGTCTTGGCATCGGGGGTCGTGACGGAGGCCACCTGGAGGATGGGGGTGGGGGTGCCGTAGTAGTCGACGGTGACGCCGTTGAAGATGGAGGGGTTGGCCTTGCCGACCCTGTAGGTCTTGAGGTCTTCCTCGAGGTAATTGACGGCATCCTTCATCCTAAGGTCTGATGCCTCTACGATTTCTTTAGCTTTTGGTAACATTATGTATTCTTTTAAAATTAATCGGTTAGATTCCTTCGCTGCGCTCGGAATGACAATTCTATTTGTGGACAACAGTTCCGATGGCTTTTCCTTCGAGGAGGCGGGTGAGGTTGCCGGGGACGGTCATGTTGAAGACCACGATGGGGATGTTGCCCTGCTCGCAGAGAGCGAAGGCGGTGCGGTCCATGACCTTGAGGTTGTCGGCGAGGGCTTTGTCGAAGGTAAGCTCCTCATAGCGGACGGCGGAAGGATCCTTCTCGGGGTCGGCGGTGTAGACGCCGTCGACGCGCGTGCCCTTCAGGAGGGCGTCGGCACCGATCTCAAGGGCGCGTAGGGCCGCACCGGAGTCGGTCGTGAAGAAAGGGTGACCCGTGCCGCCGGCAAGGATGGCGACGCCGCCCTTTTCAAGGAGGCGGACGACCTTATCCCTCATATAGTAGGGAGCTACGGGCTCCATCGGAGTCGAGGTGAACACTTCGGCGGGGACGCCTTCGGCCTTGATGAACATCTTGAGTGCGAGGGCGTTGATCACGGTCGCGAGCATGCCCATGCGGTCGCCGTCGACGCGGTCGAAGCCCTTGTCCACGCCCTGGAGGCCGCGGAAAATGTTGCCGCCGCCGTTGACGAGGCCGATCTGGAGGCCGGCTTTGGCGGCGTCGGCGATCTCTTTTGCGACGGCCGCGAGGCACGCGGTGTCGAGGCCTTTGCCGGCGTTGCCGCCGAGGCTTTCTCCGCTTATCTTAAGTAATACTCTTTTATATGCTGCCATAAGTTTGTGGTTAATCCTGACAAATTTCGCTCAAAAATAAGAAACTTACGGGTCAAATTCAAAACAACTTCTTATATTTGTAGGTCAAAAAGGTATTTAATGGCACGATTTCTAACATCATCTATCGGGAAGAAATTCATTCAGAGCGTCAGTGGCGCTTTCCTTATTGTCTTCCTCCTCCTCCACGCGACTATCAACTTCTTCTCCGTCCTCGATTCCTTCACGGGTAAGTTCGGGGTAGCGGCAGCCGACGACAAACTGTTCTCGGCAGGAGATGGCCTTTTCAAGCTTGGCTGCGACTTTATGTCCACGTCCGTGATCACCATCATGGTCCCGGTCCTCGCCCTTGGCTTCGTGATCCATATCTGCTACGGCTGCTACCTGACCTGGTCCAACCTCAAGGCCCGCGGCGGTGTCAAGCGTTATGAAGTTCCTTCCAAGGCGGCTGCCGATTCTTGGAGTTCCAAGAATATGTTGGTGCTTGGTATCGTCATTCTTGGCGTCCTCGCATTCCATCTCACACATTTCTGGACCAAGATGCAGCTTCAGGAGTTCATGGGCGCCGAAGCGGAGAACAACCCTTATATCCTTCTTGCAGCGACCTTCAAGCACTGGTGGGTCCTCGTTATCTATCTCATCTGGTTTGCAGCACTCTGGCTTCACCTCTGCCACGGCTTCTGGAGTATGTTCCAGACCGTCGGATGGAACAACAAGATCTGGCTCAAACGCCTCCGCGTAATCGGCATCATCGTCGCGACCGTCATAGTCATCCTCTTTGTTGCCGTCGCAGTCAACTCCTTCGTCGAAGCCAACTGGCTCCACCCCGAGCTTGTCGCCGCGATTTGATTTCAAATTAACTGAAATATCGAGGCGTACTTCTTCACAGTGCGCCTCTTTTCTTACTTAAAACTCAACTAGTCTATGAGACAGAAAAAATTCATCCTCCCCGAGAGCGAGATTCCCACGGCATGGTTCAATATCCAGGCGGTCATGCCCAACAAGCCCCTTCCTATCCTCAATCCCGCGACCCGCGAGGCGCTGAAGCCTGAGGACCTGTATCCCATCTTCTGCGAGGAGTGCGCCAACCAGGAGCTCAATGTGACCGACGAGTGGATTCCCAT